>DASPGV010000096.1:0-5383 GCA_035620415.1 Nitrososphaera sp. | reverse complement strand
CACGGGTTTCTTCTAACCTAGCCCTGCTTGTAGGATCTGGAGCCCGTTGCGATGCCAGGCTTCGCTACGACCCCACCTAGTTGGCATCGTGCTATGGATAGCATAGAGATGTCCGTATAAGTCTTGCTAGAATAGCCGCTCTAGCGATGTGGAATTCGCAGGGTTCCTCGCATGTTTTCTTCCTACAAGCGAATCGCCGTCAAGGTACCAGTGCTGCGAGTCCGGGAAGAGCGGCAGATGAAGCTCTTCTCCGGTTTCTGAAATGAGAAAGCCTGCGATCATTGTATCGTTGTACGTCCTCACCATCTTGTGCGCGGCTGTCGGGACAATAATGTCAAAGTCTAGAAGTGTGCTGTTTGCCATCAATTCCGGTACTGCGCCAAGCTCCTGGCTTGTGTTTGTGTTTTCAAGCAGCACTTTTCTTTCGCCGTCAAGCCAAGCATCGTCAAACCGCAGGGTAAGGAGCGTAACCGCGGCCTGCTGCAGTGCAACGTCGAAATTCCTTTCCGAGGACTCGACCCCCACTGTGAAGCCGTTCCAGAGGCCGGCGCCGCCTGCAGTATAGTTGCGCATGAATATCATCGCCCTTCCCTCGATCCTCTTGCCCTCGACGTCAAAGCTGTATGCCACGTCGTGCGCTGGCGCCATTTCAGTCGAGTTGTTTCGGTACGCCAGCGCGTAGACTGGCTGCTCTAATTCGACCCTGTACGAGTTAAGGTTCTTCCTCAGAAGCGGCAGGACCTCGTTTTCGAAATATTGCTCAGGGGTTTTCACATCGGAAAGAACTATTGGCGCGTTCCCAAGCGACATATCTCTTACCTTTTCTGCTGACAGCATGCCGGGGCAGGCTTGCTCTTCGCACATGGAATCGCTTGGAAGTAGATGCAAAGGCATGAAAGGCTGGAAGACGTAGACCAGGGTGTTTTCGCTCCCCCTTGCAAAGAACACAAAGCCGGTCATTGACTTGTACGGCCGGATTATCTGGAGGTCCGCGCTCCAGCCCTCCGGAACAAAGGCCGTCGCGGCATGCTCCTTAGGGTCGGTCCACTTTGCAAACCTGCTGTCTTTGGCTGCTTCTGTTATTATTCTGCCTGAATACTTTGTATCGTTCAGCGTCAGCTCGTAATTGTACGTCACCTCGGTCGAGTTTGTCCCGATCAAAAACGTGGACGACCTGTTCGTGTTGCCAGCAAGCTTGAAAGTGACAGTGTTGCCCTGAGCCGACGCGTCCCACCAGCTGGAAGCACTTGCTTCTTCCACCGGCGCAGACGACGTGAGTGTTATCTCTGCCCCGGTGGCAGAGGTGGTCCAGTTGGACGGCAGGCGCATCACCGTCCGCTCGCCGATCTGGGCAGTCGCGATATTCCGGAGCACGCTTGTACGCCTTTGCAGGAATGGCGGCTGCAATGACTGCATTTGCCGCGGTAGGCGTTATTACTGACTGGCAGGTTCTGTCTGCCTTTGCCAGCCTAAATGCCGGCGTTGCGGCATCCGCGGCACTTGCGGCAGCATTGCTTGCATCATTTGTAATGCTTGGCAGGCGCTCGTTCCCTGTCATCGGGTACAGGGGAACGATCGTTTCCGTGCTGGCGCTCGGAGTGCTCGCAAGCGTACTTGCATTTTCCAGCCTTCAGTTCGCCGTTGCGCCGGCCCAGGCCTACGACAATTCGATGGACGCGCTTTTGTCGTCATATTCGATGCATTGGCAGATCAGGTAGGTGCGGGGCCTGCCTGCTCGCCAGAAAGAGCCCCTTGACGTTCTTGGCCGGGTGGTGAGCTGCCGGCAAGGCAGAAATGTGGGGCTGGTGAACTGGCTTTTCTTCTGACAGCAGTTCCTGGCTTTTCTCTATCGACTTGGCAAGCAGCTGCGAATTGCCCTCTTTTACAAGCTGGATTATCTCAAGGCACCTCTTCCTGACGGTCACTGTGCTCACGTCGGCCGCTATTGCTATCCTCAGCTGCGTGGTGTATTCGCTTGTCTCTATCGTTGCGAGGTAGAGCGAGGCGGCTGCAAGGGAAACAGGGTTCTTGCCGGATAGCAGCGCGTTGTCACCCACCTGCGCCAGTATTTCAAGCGCCTTTCTCACTGTCTTCTCCGATAGGCGCGCCTTGTCTGCAATCCTCGATATGCTGTTTGAAGGCACCGGCAGAGGGACGTGGATCTTCATTTCGCGCAGCAGGAACTTGTAGTAGTAGGCGATGTTCTTCCTGTCTGTGTTGCCTATAACGTCCTGTATTTCGTGTATCGATCGGGGCGTGCCGGTGTCCTTGCACGCGATGTATATCGTCGCGGCGACGATGCCAGTAATTGATCTTCCCTTTATCAACCCCTTTTCAAGAGCCTTCCTGTAGATGTAGGCGGCGCGCTCTGCGACCGGCGTGCCGATGCCAAGGATCTCGGTTATCCTCCGGATCTCCCGCATGGCCTTGTTGAGGTTCTTTGTCTTTGAGTTGTTTGACACAGTTATCTTGTTGAGCCTGCGGAGCCTGTCGATCTCGGAGTACCCCTGGATCTGCTTGCCGTTTGCGTCAATATTCTTGTTGTCGATAAAGCTTGAAAGTCCCATGTCGTACATCATGAGCGAGGCCGGCTCGCCTGTTCGGTATCTCTTGTCCATCTCTTCCAGCGTGAACGCACGCCGCTCTGCCGCGATCTCCAGGTTCTCCCGCGCAACTATGCCGCAGCTACCGCACACTTCTTCGCCGCTGTCCGGGTCGCAGATGAGCTGGCCGCTGCACACAGCGCAGAGATCGCTGTTGTCTGTTGGCTCTTGTCTGGCTAACATAGGGACAGACAGCAATAAGTGACTTTAAAGCCCTGTGCAAAAGGACTTTAGAAATATCAGAAATATCAAAATATAGTTACATGCAAACGATTTGTTGTTTTAGAATTTTGTACAGTGTCCGGCATAGCTCAGCCTTAAATACCGCTACTGTTTCTTTGCGTCGCTGTACCTGAACTTGTCAAGCTTGATCAGCTGGTGGTACGATCCGAACTGCGAGGCGTCCGCGCTGTCAAGCGGCGAATCTTGATCCTCTTTTTCGTCCGAGAAGACCTTGAGTATCCTGTACGTGGTAGAGCGCTGCGCCGGTGTCCTGCCTGCAGACCTTATCAGCTGGCGTATCTCTTTTGGCTTCATCAGCTGTCCGTGCTGCGCGCCCGCGGCAGTAGATATGCTCTCGTTTATCAGCGTGCCGCCAAAGTCGTTTACCCCGGCGGCGAGCAAGAGTTGCGACATCCTTGCCCCTTCCTTGACCCATGACACCTGGATGTTCGGTATGTGGTTGTTCAGCATTATCCTTGCCACGGCGTGCATCTTGATCACTTCGTTGCCGTCCGCTCCGGCCCGGACGTTTGGCACCGTGCCGTGGCTGTACATCGGCGCCTCGGTGTGGACGAAGCTGAGCGGAACGAATTCCGTGAACCCGTGCGTCTCCTTCTGGATCTCGCGCAAGAGCGCGATGTGCTCCGCCTTGTGTCGCGAAGTCTCCACGTGGCCGTACATTATGGTCGACGTGGTCGGTATCCCGAGCGCGTGCGCCTGCCTGATCACCGATACCCAGTCCTGCACAGATATCCTGCCAGGCGATATCACGTCTCGGAGACTCTGGTCGAGGATTTCAGCTGCGGTTCCCGGCAGGCTCCCGACTCCGGCCTCCTTCAGCTCTTTCAGGTATTCCTGCACGGGCGTTTCCGACCTTACCGCGCCGTACATAACTTCTTCCGGCGAAAATGCGTGGATGTGCATGTCCGGCAGCTCCTTCTTGACCGCCCTGCAAATGTCGGCGTAGAGGTGGCCGTCCATCTTTGGTGGAAGCCCGGCCTGTATGCACACTTCGGTCGCGCCGAGCCCCGCAGCTTCTTGCGCCCTCCTCACTATCTCGCCCGTGGGCAGAAAATAGCCTTCCTCTTCGCTAAAGTCCCTGCTGAAGGCGCAAAAGCCGCACTGCTTTATGCAGACGTTCGTAAAGTTGATGTTCCTGTTGATGATATAGGTGACGCTGTCGCCCACGGTCCGCCGGCGGAGTTCGTCTGCAACCATCACCGCTAGGTTCATTTCAAGCCCCGTGGAGTCAAAGAGCGCGATCGCCTCTTCAACAGAGATGTCCTTGCCGCCAAGCGCCCTGTCAAGTGCCTTTGCAACTAGCGGATCGGCGTTCTTGAGAGGCGAATCAATCATTGACATAATCCGCCCTGACGAGTCCCGAGATGTCTGAGAACAAGCTTATCTGCTGCAAAAGCGGCTCCGACGTAATAAATCTGATGAATTCAGGGTAGACAGGAAGCCTTGCCCTCAGCCTGCGCCCCCTGCCCTCCGTCACTTTTTTTACCGATGCAATAGTCGGCCACGGGAATTCCGGGTTGACGTGGTCGATGGTGACCGGCGATATCCCGCCCCAATCGTTGATTCCGGCATCGATGTATCTACTGAAAATGTCAAGGTTCAGGTTTGGCGGCACCTGCACGTTCATTTCCGGCATGATTATGCGCGCCATCGCAACTGTGCGAATGAAATATTCCGGCTGCGCCGGCGGAAACTGCGCCATCCCAGTCTCCGGCTTGGGCGCGAAATTCTGCATTATGACTTCCTGTATGTGGCCGTATTTTTTGTGCAACTGCTTTATCACAAACAGCGAGTCGACGAGCTCTTCCGGTGTCTCGCCTATCCCGACTAAAAGACCGGTCGTCATCGGTATCCTGAGCTCGCCCGCGCTTTCAAGCGTCTTTATCCTGACTTTTGGGTTCTTGCTGGGCGCGTCTTCGTGCGGCATGCCCCTTCCCATGAGCCGCTCGCTCGACGTTTCAAGCATCACCCCCAGGCTCACGTTGGTGTCCTTCAGCATCGACATCTCCTTTTTCGTCAGGCTGCCGGCGTTGGTGTGCGGAAGGAGGCCGGTTTTTTCGAGCACGAGCTCGCTCATCTCCCGTATGTATTCGACGGTCGATGAATGGCCAAGTGATCGCAGCCACGCGGCGGCCTGCCCGTATTTCTGTTCCGGCCGCTCGCCCGTCACAAACAGCGCCTCTGTACAACGGAATTTCCTGCCGGCCTCGGCTATCGCCAGAACCTGTGGAGGGTCCATCATAGAGAGCATCGGGTCGCCAAGCTCTCTCTTGTACGTGCAGTAGGTGCACGTGTCGCGGCAGAGGTTGATGAGGTTGATGAAAACCTTTCTGGAATAGGTGATCAGCCCGGGCCTAGTCCTGTCTCGTATCCTGCCGGCTGCAGCAACCAGCATGTCCATGGAGCACTCTGCCATGAGCTCCTGCGCCTCGGCTTTTGCTATCCCCGATTCCACGGCACGGTTGAGCATATCGGCCACGGCGGCATTTGCAAGCAAGTGCGGTATTGGAAGGCTGTCCACCACTAATAAACGATTT
>DASPGV010000095.1:0-9129 GCA_035620415.1 Nitrososphaera sp. | reverse complement strand
TGCCAGGCCCCTGAAAAGTGCGTCGACTGCCGCGGCTTCGGTCAGCTTGCCTTTTGCCACCTGCCGGGCCGCGCCGGAAATGTCGAGGTTCCCGACCCGCTTTGCAAGCGTCTCCCGCTTCATTCCGTTTTCCCCGGCCCTTCTTGCAAGCGACGCAAGTATTTTGTCGATGTGGTAGTTGGCGTGTATCTCTGCGGCTTCGTCGCTTTCAACGCCATAAAGCTGGGAAATGGTTGCGTCAAGCCTTACTTCGTCTTCGCCGACAACACCGGCGTGGGCGGCATCTATCGCGGACCTGCCCTTGAGCTTTGATTCCTGCTTATCCATCTTTTGTGAGAACAGTGTCTGTAGGACGTTTTCTTCATATTAAGATAACGCCGGCGCGCCCGAAAAGGAATAAAAAGGTGATGTCCTAAACGTTGATGTGCAGTCCAAGTCTCCGAACGGGAGCAAATTCATTTTCGTTACAGGCGGAGTCATGTCCGGCCTCGGCAAAGGCGTGACAACTTCTTCGACGGCAAAGCTTCTCCAGCTCGCTGGCTACAAGGTGTCGTGCGTAAAGATAGACCCGTACGTCAACTATGACGCCGGCACAATGAACCCTGTCGCGCACGGCGAAGTGTTTGTCACGGACGACGGGGGCGAGTGCGACATGGACATCGGCAACTACGAGCGCTTTATCGACACCGCCATGAGCAAAGACCACAACATCACCACTGGCAGGGTCTACATGGACGTTATCAGAGCAGAGCGTGAGGGCAAGTACCTCGGCCAGTGCGTCCAGATAATCCCGCACGTCACCGACGCCATAAAGAGCATCCTGAAAAAGATTGCAAATGATGAAAAGCTCGACATCATGGTGGTAGAATGTGGCGGGACTGTGGGCGACATTGAGAGCCTGCCGTTTCTTGAGGCGTTTCGGCAGGTGGAGCTGGAGCTTGGGCATTCTAACACGCTGTTCATCCACGTGACGCTGGCGCCGGTGCTCGATGTCGTCGGCGAGCAAAAGACAAAGCCGACCCAGCACAGCGTGCAGGAGCTCCGCAGGATCGGTATCCAGCCTGACATCCTTGCAGTAAGGTGCAAGACGCCGCTCAGCAACGATGCAAGGCGCAAGATTTCGCTGTTTGCAAGCGTTGAGGAAAAGTGCGTCATTTCCTGTCACGACGCGCCGTCGATATACAAGGTACCAGAAGTGCTGGACAGCCAGGGGATGCTCAAGTCGATTGCCGAGCGTATGGCGCTACGCAGGTCTACTCCGCAGTGGGGTAACTGGAAGGCAATTGCCGAGTCGTTTTCAAAGTACGGCGGCTCTGTAAAAATCGCGATTGTTGGCAAGTACGTCACCCTGCCGGACAGCTACGTCAGCGTCTACCATGCGCTGTCGCACGCCGGTGCCGGCATAGGCAGGAAGGTAGAGATAACGTGGATCGACTCTGAAAAGTTCGAGAACGGCGGCCAGCAGAGCCTCTCCATGCTAAAGCAGTTTGACGGGATACTTGCGCCGGGCGGCTTTGGCAGGCGCGGAAGCGAGGGAATAATGGGCGTGGCCAACTTTGCAAGGGAGAACAACATCCCGTACCTTGGGATCTGTTTTGGGTTCCAGCTGGCGCTGGTCGCGTTTGCAAGGCACGTATGCAAGCTGAATGACGCCAATTCGACAGAGCTCGAGCCCAACACAAAGAATCCTGTCGTGGACTTTATGCCGGAGCAGCGCAACATACACGACATGGGAGGCACGATGCGTCTCGGGGCCCACGACATTTCGGTAACCCCCAAGACGCTCGCTGCCAGGGTCTACGGATCGACTGCTATAAGGAGGAGGCACAGGCACCGCTACGAGTTCAATCAAAAATACCTCAACGCCATGAACAAGGGCGGCCTTGTTCTGTCGGCCCACTCTGACAGCGGCAGGCGCATGGAGATCCTGGAGATACCGGACCACCGGTTCTATTTTGCAGTGCAGTACCACGCGGAATTCAACAGCAGGCCGGGCAAGCCGGAACAGGCGTTTGACGCGTTCGTAAAAGCCGCGGCTAAATCTTGAGCTCGTAGATCCTCTGCCGGGCGTCGCGAAGGGAAGTCTTTTTCTTGACATAGCCCTGACTTATGAGGTGGCTCAGCGACAGCCTGATAGTGCGCTCCGGCAGCATCGTCCTTGTGGCCAGATCCTTCTGGCTCAGCGCGCCTTCGTACTCCAGCGTCTTCAAAATGAGCTTGGCGCTTGGCGGCATCTTCAGCATGTCCTCCGCAAGCTGCACCTTCTTTGCCATGAGCGACGCAGCTGACGACGAGCCGCCGGCGAGGCGGACAAGGCGGGCAGGGAACTCGTGCTTTGTGCATTCAAGCATCTTTTTTATCTGCATCCTGCGGCCCCCGTCCACCACCACTTCACAGTGGTAGCGGCTCGTTATGTCGGCGATCTCGAGTCTGCTGTCGTTTGGGACCACAAGCGGTCTGCGGGTGTTGTCAAGCGAATTCACGGAAACTACAAGAAACACAGGCGCTCTTTGCAAAACCATCGGGCCGCCGGCAGACATCGAGTACGCTGTCGATCCCGTGGGAGTGGAGATTATAACGCCGTCGCTGTTGTCGTGCCAGATGTCGTTGCCGTCTATTCGCAGGACGTGCTCCATAAGAGTTGCGCTCTTGCTGGGGAAGACTGCCACGTCGTTCAAGACCGGATCGACCTGCTTGCCGTCAACCATGACCGCAAGGCGAAACACCTCGTCGACAGAATAGTCGTTCCGTTTCAGCCGCGATATCGCGGATTCGAGGTCGCGCACTTCGAGCTGGGCAAGAAAGCCGGTAGAGTCCGTTTCGTAGATTCCAAGCACAGGCGCCGAGTCGGTCTTGACCTTGTGGAAGTAGTCAAGTATCCCCCTGTCGCCCCCTGCCACCATCACCAGATCGACTTCCCTTGCGGTCTGGTAGTCGTCCTTCATTATCTGGGTCTTGACGCTGAGAGACTCGAGCGTTTTTTTCACCTTGGATAGGAGCGCCCCGTCCCGCGAGTCGACGCCTGAAAGCGCCACTTTCATTGCTATTACTACGTGTTTGCTGACAGCCTGATTTAAAGCTAAGAGAGCTGCTGAAAACCGACGGTGTTGTAAAAGTAGGAAGCGCTCTGCTCTATCTTGGACATCGCCGGGATCTTGGCGAGGCCAAATTCCCCTGTTTCGAGGGCCGCCCTGATAGCGCCGGCGCCAAAGCAGATCGCCCAGAGCGGGTCCTTCTCCTTCAGGTACGCGCAGCAGAACGCAGCGCACAGGATGTCGCCAGCCCCGGTCGAGTCCGGCGTGTCTATGTCGCGCATCTTGATCCAGTAGTGCGTCTTTTCGTAGAGGAGTCGGATTACCCGGTGCTCCGTGGAAACTACAAACTCGACGCCCTTTGACTGGAGGCGCTGCATACCTTCCAGTCCCTGCAGTCCGCCCGTCAGCGCCGACATCTCCTGCGAGTCGACCTTGATCGCGGTGATGCCCGATAAATCGAGATCAAGCTTGTCTTTGAGCTCTACCTGCCCTGCATTTCCGACCGTCCGCATGTAGCCCTGTGGGTCGAGCATGACGAAATTCTTTCTGCCCCTGTGCTGCTTTATCGCCGCAAGGACGTCGGTCGGAACTTCGTCAATAACCGGACTTGCTATCCAGCAGTCGACCTTCATATCTTGTATTTCGCCGGCAGTCAGCGGCTCGCACTTTGAGCTCAGGACAAGCCGGCGCGAGTTCCCTTCAGAGACAAGGCTGAACCGGGTTGTCGGCGCGGCCGCGACCTGCCTGTCGCTTACAATTATGTCCCTGTCGCGCAGGATCTTGTGCATCTCTTGCGGAAAGTCCCTGCCGACCCTTGTTGCAAGGCTTACGTCAAAGCCAAACCGCCTGCTCGTTACGCCGCAGTAACAGGGCGGGCCGCCAACGCTTTCTGCCGAGCTTCCGTCCGCGCCCTCGATCGTGTCGAGCACTAAGTGAGAGGCGATGCCTATCCTCAACGCTGTGTGGTTGTCTGTTTGAATAATAAAAGGGCTTGTTTGCGCAGCCCCTAGAAAAACCGATTTTGGGATGGCGGCTTTTTGGGCTAGCGCCTGCGCCCCGTATACGTGATTGTAGGGGGATACAGCTATAAGCTTTGCGGACAAATTTTTCTGACAAGATGCCCGCATTTTCGGCACGAAAATAATCACAAGATTTAAAGGATGGCTGACGACCTTATCGCGCTATGCCAAAGAAAAGGGCCAGTAGAGGGCGGTCAAAGGGCGGCAAGGGCAGTTCTGGCACAGTTCATTGTAGCTCGTGCGGTGCTCTGGTTCCACGCGACAAGGCCAAGAAAGTAACAGGAAGGATAACGCTGGTAGAGCCGGTGCTTGCAAAAGAACTGAGGGCAGCAGGCGCGTACATACCAATGTCTACGGATGTCAAGTTCTATTGCGTGTCATGTGCAGTTCACAGGGGCATCGTAAAAGTAAGATCAGAAGCAGATAGGCGCATCGCGGGCAAGCTCAGGTAAAAGACAGTTTTTTTGCAGTCGCCGCTATCCTCTGGACTAGAGTGATGCCTGCGACAATTGCCACTATTATCACTGCCCAGTACATTCCAGTTTCAGGAAATATGGGATTGAGAGGTATCATGCCAATTATCGCGATGATGAGCATGCGCTCGGCGCGCTCGCCTATCCCGATTCCTTTCAGTTCCACTCCAAGCGATTCGGCCCGCGCTCTTGTGTAGCTGACTAAGATCGATATCCCAAGAGCCGCCAAGCACCAGAACGCGTCTGCAAGGCCGCCAAGTGCAATGCCGGCAAAAATCACTACTTCTGAAATCTTGTCAAAGGACGAATCCAGAAAAGCGCCTTTTTTTGATGTCCGCTTTGTAACACGCGCAACGCTGCCGTCGACTATGTCAAAAAAGCCGGAAATCAAAAGCAGAACACCTCCTATGATTGCTGCGATGTACGGCGTGTACCAGCTGATGCCTGAAATGAAGATGGGTGAAGCATATACGATCCCTGCCGCGATCGATATTGCCAAGCCGAGTCCGGTCCAAAAGTTTGCTGACAAGCCTGTCGAGGCAAAGCTCGTCCCCAGTTTGGTCATCGTGGGCTGGAGCGAATTCCTCAGCTTGTTGAGCAATGATTTTCCAACAATAATCTTACATAATTAATTATCGGCTTCAAAAATATTAGTTATTAGCGTAAAAACAGTAAATTGCGATAAAGTGGGGGAGTTACTCTTCCTCAATGACCAACTCGTGCTCTATAAACGTGGTCGCGGATGCTCTAGTAGCTTAACACCACATCGGAAGTGTAGTTAAACAAAATCTAACCAGAATTGAAAGAACAGTTTTGCCATATGCGGTAGGGGATTTAAGTCCGCTGCTTTCGCGTCCTATTTTTCCACCATTACTGCCCCAGCGGTTTTCCGTCTGAGGATAGAGGTCTCAATCCATCAGGAGTGGAGCGAATGAAGTAATTACAGAATTACTAATTAGATATTGGCTTGAAAACGATTATTTTTCCACACGAGCAAGATGCTGGAAAAAATGCAGGAGAGTTGATCGCCTTGCCCATCCGGGTATCCGTTTAGCATGTCCTGTCTAATTCTCTGGTCGCGTAGAGATACAAGATAGAACCAGATTATGGAATCTCCCACTAGTCTTTTTATAGTACCATCGCTTATTGTCGTGCGACATGAAGAGGCTGTTAACATATTCTATCTTGGGAGCGGCGGCGCTGATTGCAGGGCTGCTGCTAGCAACAACAATCTTGCAAACACAAGCAACGGCAACAAACAACCAGTTAGCGCTAATTGGCGCTGACCACTTATATCAGGTAGAGATTTCTGGACAGTACAAGCCATTCGGACAGCCAGGTCATTTTAAGCTTCTGGCTGACACTACTCCAAATCCGATTATGGCCGGCCATGTTGCACTAAGCAACATAAACTGTGCGAGCGATGGAACGAGTCCGTTTGTTCTCCTCCTTGCAAATGCACAGGTAGGAGCTGGAAATACGGCGCCAAATACACAGATAGTCCCTCTCAACTCCGCGAACATGATTCATGATGTTTCCGCGCCAGGCTTTTTCTGTACATACCATGTCGACATTCATAGCCCTGGGGTGAACGCAACTGGTGGTGTCTTCCCAATTACTGACCTAGCAATCGTGAATACGAATAATGGAGCTACTGTAGCACCACATAAGACTGCATCCGCGACGATACATGTTCAAGACTGTCTAAGCGGTTTCCCCGATACTGTTTCTATAGCACCCTGTGGCTTCGTACGGATAATAGACGAGACAGCAACTTAATATCACTGCTCCCCCCCCTTTCTTTTTCTTCAACTACATCTGTTAGCTTAGGAGTGATGATGAATAATAAGAAACCGGGCACCACAGATATCTTACCAGCACTGTCTATTGGCATTTTACATAATAATTTATTCAAATAAATTCGAGAGAGCTGCGATAGGTCGAAAAATTGCATCGTAAGATTCCTACAAACATTATTTTCTCAAGCCACCAGACCTAATTCTTAGTAGCGATCTTTTCATGGGCATATCGAAACAGCGTGGCAGAGTGGGACGTATGATCAACGCTAGAGAAACTTGGAGTCAACTTCCAGTCCGAGGGCAGCGGCGGAAAGATAAAGGGCGCGTTCCCAGTCGCGGAGGCGACCGAAGGTGACCTTGCGTTCTGCTGGTATAGTGGCGAAAAAGGTGTGTCATACATCGACAGGTCAAGGGCAGGAGCAATACTTTGCGGGAATGAAATGCAGGGCCGCGTCCGCCCCAAGGAAGGGCAACTGCTGATATTTCCCAACAACCGCAGGCTCGCATTTGTCCGCTTCATGAATGAAATGCAGGGCAAGAAAAAACTGGAAGGCATTTCGCCAAACGGGGCCATTTCCGACAAGGTGACGATTGGGCGTGGCTGCATTGTCGGCGACTATGCGGTGATAGGTGACAACTGCTTCATCGGGGACAACACCGTCATCTACGACAGGGTGTCACTTGTGCAAAACTGCATAATCGGCAAGGACTGCATCATACAGTCCGGAGCATCGGCTCGGCTGCGACGGCTTTGCGTTTGAACGCTATGATACCGGCGAGCTCGGGAAATTCCCCCACAGAGGATATTTGAAAATAGGCCACGGAGTGGAGGTCTACGCCAACTGTTCTATGGCGCGCGGCTCGCTTTCAGACACTATCATAGGCGACGGGACAAAACTTGACACTCTGGTGCTAAAAAGGAAAGGCCTCGGTATTTAGCTGGCAGGCATTATGCGGTACAGGTTTCCATCGAATGTGAGTATATAGAGGTACCCGTCCGGCCCGGTTTCAATGTCGGTTATGCCGCCAAAGTCTGTGCCAATTATGACTGCGTCAAGTTCACTGTTGCTGTCGGCCACCAAATCCTCAAGCGCGCCATCAAGAACGAGACCCGTCCTGTCACTGTTTATCGTAAAGAAGTATAGGTTGCCGTTGTTGATGTCGCCGACAAGGATATTGTTGGCATACTTGTCTCCGAGTTTGCTAGAGTTTAGGAACTCGATGTCGGTCACACCCCGCGAATCGCGCCAACTGAAAGCAGGGTCTTCATAGTGCGAGGATTCGTCTAGCTTAACAAGGTTGTTTGGATCTATGCCACTCCTGTCTATAGGACCCATCACCTGCTCCCAGCCGCTGTTAAAGCCGGGCTTGACCATGTTTATCTCGTCATACACGTTAGACCCGTTCTCTGTATCCCACAGCACCCCTGTCACCGGGTCAAAGTCAAGGCCAAAGCTGTTGCGTATGCCGTATGCATAATACTTTGAGCCGTTGACCGGGTTTCCGTCGCGGTCGACCCTGAGGATGACGGAGGTGTCGTCCGGCTCGCGGCCTATCCTGTAGTTCTGCAGCACGCCATCCCTGTTGAGGTCACCTATGACGGCATAGAGCAACCCATCAGGCCCTATTGTCATTTTCCCCCCGTCGTGGTTCGGCCCTGGCTCGCCAGGCAAGTCTAGAACAAGAGTTCTGCCCGTAAAGGCACCGGTGCCGTCCCAGTCGTACCTGTAGACACGGTTCCTAGCTTCGTTGCCAGCTTGCTCGGTGTAGTATAGGAAGACGGTCTTGTCTTGATCCGTAGCGTTCGCAACTGCTACCCCGAGCAGGCCGCGCTCGTTGTTTCTTTCTGCAGACACCTCAAATATCGGGTCTCGCTGAAGCACGCCGTTTGAAACCAAGCGCACTATGCCGTTATCTTTCTGCAGGATCAGAATATCGTCATGATCCACAAATTCCATGCTGGTCGGAAGGGCAAGCCCCTCGATCACCTTTTCGACCTTCAACGCTGCATCTAGGATCGTCGGGGGGTTCGGGTCGGGCAGGACGGTGAACGTATCGTTTTGGTTGCTGACAGAAGTTTCATTCTGGGCAGGCGGCGTGGATATATTGTTAATAGGTGCCGGCCCCAGAGTGCCGTTGTTCAGCACAACATAGTTGAGCGAGATCGATGCCCCGACCACCGCTGCAACTGTAATTACTGAAAAAATTATGGCCCTCATTCTGTCCATGCAAGATTGAATATAGATTTCTAATTATTATGCATTGTAGAGTACGATAGAGTACGCAACAACTTGTTCAAATATACATGAAAAGTGTATTGCAACTACAACAGTATTTCACTTAAATTTGATTATGAAAAATGTCGCCTAGCACTTGATAACTCTAGATTCTGCCGCGCCGGCGGCCAAGTGGGGCAAGAAACCTGATAAACGGCGAAGAAACATTCTATGTAAAGGCGGCGTACTACTGGCGCCCCTTATAACAGGGCTGACCTATCAAAGCATAGTTGGACAGCAGGAAAGAGCTTGTTGGTTGCGTCAAGAGCCTGTACGCGATTGGCCTGACAACTTCGGTATCTGGCAATCACAGCGTAAGGACCGGCGGCTCGATGTGGATAACTCCTTCCGGCGTCCCGCGCTACATGATGCGAACGGGCGATCTTGTGAAGGTGAACCTGAAGACAGGCAAGCCCTCCGGTGGAAAGCCCAGCATCGAGCTTGAAATGCATAGGGGCATCTACGCTGCGCGCCCGGACATAAACGCCATAGTCCACACGCACAGCCCGTTTACGATCGGGATTTCC
>DASPGV010000094.1:0-24283 GCA_035620415.1 Nitrososphaera sp. | reverse complement strand
CTTTCATGTCCTTTCCGTGCGCGCCAGCCTCCTTTCTAAAGCACGGGCTGTATCCGGCGTACCTCATCGGCAGCTTTTTGCCGTCCAAGATTTCGTCCATGTGCATGCCTGCGATCGCGTGCTCGGAAGTGCCTATCATGTAAAGATCCTCGCCCTCTATCTTGTAAATGACATCCTGAAAGTCGCCCAGTATCACTGCGCCGGACATCGGCTCTTTTCTTATCATGTACGGCGGTTGGACAGGCGTATAGCCGTGCTTTGACAGAAAGTCGAGAGCAAAATTCACCAGCGCCTGGTTCATTTTAACAAGCTCGTTTTTCAAAAAGTAAAAACGCGCGCCGGACATCTTGGCTGCGCGCTCGATGTCTACAAGGTCCAGCGCGGCGGCAATGTCGACGTGGTCCTTCGGGGCAAAGTCCAGTTTTTTTGTATTGCCGTTCTGCCTTAACACCTTGTTGTCCTTTTCATCCCTGCCTGCGGGCACCGACTCGTGTAGCATGTTGGGCACGACCATCATGAGCTGCTTGAACCTGCCCTCTGTCTTCACGAGCTCTTCCTCGCTGTCCCCAAGGTAGCTGCTTGCTTCTTTCATCTGTGCAAGCTCGGCAGCCGCGTCCTGCTTGCCCTTTTTCTTTCGAGCGATGGCTTCGGCAAGCACGTTCTTTTTCTGCCGCAGCTCCTGCGTCTCAACTATCAGCTCGCGCCTTCGCTTGTCCAGAGTCACAAGCTCGTCAATGGGGAAATCGGTCATGTTGCGCCTGCTCAGCATGTCCCTTACCCACTGTGGGTTCTCCTTCAAAAGTCGCGGGTCGATCATTAGCCAGCCATCACTTTCTTTGAAACAGAGATGTGTTCCAGGACTTCATCGAGGGTGTTGAGAATTGTCGCGGCCGGCACGTTCTTGCCCGTCAATTCAATTGCAAGCGCGGCGCCCCTTGAAAACATTTTCATCGACAGCCCCTTCGGAAAGTTAACATTGTCTGGTATTAATGCCTTCACAGCTGCTTGGGCTTCTGCGCTGCTTGAAAACGGAATGTCCACCGACACCGTGACATCAAGTTGGCGTCGCAAATTTCGGGTCACTTGTGGCCGCCTTTATG
Organism: Nitrososphaera sp.; assembly: GCA_035620415.1. Lineage (GTDB taxonomy): Archaea > Thermoproteota > Nitrososphaeria > Nitrososphaerales > Nitrososphaeraceae > Nitrososphaera. Next base: position 23,183 of record DASPGV010000094.1, on the reverse strand, counting down.
CTTGCAAGGAAATCTTCAAGGGCCGCAGCTGGTATCCTGCAGCCTGCCGCTGCCGAGTGCCCGCCTCCGGTGCCCTCGAACGCCTCTGCATAGTGCCGCATTATCAGGCCGAGGTTTGCCTGCGACTTGCAGTCAAGGCACTTGCGCGATGAAAACTTGTATGTGCCGTCCTTTGCGAGCGCGCGCACGAACAGCAACCGCCCGCTGAGCGACGGCGACCCACTGAGCAGCGAAGACACGGCGCCTAGCATGTCTTCCGCCAAAAGCCCGTCGCCATTGACAAAGGCGCTCCTTCCGTCGTCGACAAGCCGCCACTTTTCGCTAAAGATGGTGGAAATGTAGTTGCGGAGGGTTGTCCGGTACGAGCCCACTATCTCTTCGCCTGCGCCCAGCATGGCGTTCCTGTCGCCCATGCATATTGCGATGCCCACGCCTGCCTTGCCTATCCTGCCGCAGGCATTGAGCATGGTGGAAAACTCTCTCGCGTCCCTCAGCTGGCTCCTCTTGTCTTCTGCTGCAAGTGTGTAGACGTATCCTATAAGATCGTCCAGCACTCTTGTCGGGGTCTTGTTTGAAGTGGCCACGAACTTGGCTACAGCATCCAAAATTGCGCTCTTTTCCTCCTGCGAAAACTCGGCCAGCACGCGCCACCGACCGTTATCCTTCAGCTTTATTCCCGCGTCTTTCAAGAGAGCGTGGCAGGCCTCCCTGTTCCACGTCAGACCGTCGATATATGGAAAAGAAGTGTAGGCAAGGGCTTCGTGCAGCGGCCTCGTTTCCCGCCCAGTCAGCATGATGTCCAGATCGACGCTTACCAGCCCGAGCGACTGAGCGGTTTTCAGTATTTCAGTGTTCAGTCCAACAAAAGACTTTTTGTCGCCTTGATCCTGCCTGTCGGCAACCGCGGAAACCACGGCAATGCAGGACAGGTCGCGGTTCTTCCTGTCTAGCGCGCTTGCCACCATGTAGGCCATGCCGCCTGCCGGCACTTGCCTGCCGCCATCGATCCCGTATTTCCACGCGTTAAGTATCTGGCCAGAGTCGTCGGTCAGCATTTCCTCTTCCGGTATTTGGTGGTGATCGATTACTACCCACTTGTCTGCAAGCGCCTTTCTAAGGTGCGACGCCCACCCTCCGCCGAGGTCGGTAATGACGTAAAAATCACGGTTTTCAGCCTTCATCCTCTCAATAACGGAGGTACTCATGTCAGAAACCGCCCTGACAGAGTAGCGGGCCCCCATGCGCGCAAGCGCGCTGGCGATTATGCTTCCAGATGTTATGCCGTCAGCGTCAAGGTGAGTAATGACTGCGACTTCATCCCCATTTTCTACTGCTGATCTCAGTTTTTCGCAAAAAGGTTTCAGGGCTTCAACGAGCTTTGCGCTGCTGCTCATTTGAAGGGACCTTACTCTAGCTGGGCAACGACCGCGGCGTACTTCCAGTTCCTTGGCAACTTACCCATGTTCTTGTAATATTTCGACAGCCGGTGGATCTTGGCTTCTACAAGCTCGAGCGAGCGCACGTTCCGGTGATCGCTGTTGTGTACCTTTAGGTGCCTTTGGAGCCCGGCTGCCTTTTTCACCAGCTTGTCCAGATCTTCTGGCATTTCTGACTTGATGTTGTTTTCAGCCAGTACCTCTGTCAGGCTCTTGCCCAAAACCGGTTTCACAAGGGGTATTCCGTGCTCGTCACGGAGCTTTAGGCCTATTTCGCTCGGGCTCAGGCCGTCCTTTGAAAGTTTGACGACAAGAGACGAAACCTGCTCCCGGCTCTGGTTCAGCCAGGACGGCGAGCTCTTTGAAGTAGGACGGGTCGAATGAGACTTGCCATGAGTGTGAACGTGGATTCGTGCCATATCTCTACCAGACTGCATCCACGTGTCTTAAATGTTTACTCGCATGGCTATTGCGACGCGTGGGCGTGCACATCACCTCACACGTTCATAAAAAGTTAAATAGAAGAATTCGAAGAGGTTAGGTAATGAACAAGCCAACCTTAATAGCTCTAGGCATAGTGGCAACAGTCTTTACTGCGGTTGGAGCAGGGTCTACCCCGCAAGCATTCGCACAGTATTTCGGCGGAGATAGTGGAAATCTTTCTGAAGAACAACTCGCCTTCTGCGAACAATACAACATTAACCCATGCACCCAAAACAACATTCTGGCAAAGGAGAGACTGTTAGGAGCGCAGGCCAACCCATCCACGGGCTCTGGAACATCAATGATTGCAACTGAGGCAGGTACACTGGCAGTCTTTATCGGAGTTCTCGGCGCAATCTTTGGTGGCGTAGCTGCAGCGTTCTTCATCAAGGGCAGAGGCGCAAAACCAGTAACGACCTAGCCGCCCTCTACTTTTTGTTTTTATTTTTAAATCCAGCCTATTAGGCAGGATCATCTTGGTTCTAAACCGCTCCTGACCAAAATGTATATATCTTCGGATTATTTTGCATAAGGATAATGGTCTTCGAAAGTCTAATTGGGCAGATAGGTCCGTTGTACGACCCGCTGTTCTACGACGTCATGGTATACATCTTCGGAACCATGCTGTTCGCAGTCTTCCTGCTGGGCGTCATCGCGTTCTGGCTTAGGAGGAAGGGTCTTGGCGGTGGCTCTGCAAAAGAAAGGTGGGCACAAGAGCTGGAAAGATACTTTGAACGCGAGCAGATCGGCCTGATTCCAGACGAAAAGCACCACTGGTAAAAACCTTGGGCTATAAGCCCATTATCTTATTTTCTTTATTCTTTTCTAACAGCATAATTACCCGGCTGTCGCATTAGTAGCCAGTTGGACGTAGTGCTCGTCTTTCCTTCATCCACCGCCAAAAGGCAGACGCTTGTCCGGGCAATAAAAAAGTCTGGCAGGGTACAGGTCACTTCTGAAGGCAGGTACGTCATATGCAAGGCTGGCGATCCTTCCAGACTCGCGTCAAGGCTCACGGATTTTCCGGGAGTTGACGGTGTTGCAACAGCTAGAAAAGTGTCTGGCAGGTTTCCAGATGTTATAACTGCAATAGTCCAGGAAGGCAGCAGGGCTATCTGGCGGGGAGAAAAATTCTACATCAAAGTCATTCAGACGGTCAAGGCCGACTATGTCGACAGGGACATCGAGTTTGGTTCCACAGCCGCGCTTGTCGGGAAATTGGCAGAGATAAATGCGCTGCCGGCAAAGAGTGAGAAGGAGGCCGACCGCGTTGTTCTGGTTGTCATAGGAAAAAGGTCTGCATACGTTTGCGTCAAAGGTAAGACCTGATTATCTGCACCAAGTTGTCGATCCCGTTCAGTTTTTCTGCCATCCTCTTGAGCTCGGAGACCTTGTTCTTGTACTCTGAATTGGCAAGCACCTGTAAAATCGCCTCTGCAAGCTGCTCAGGCTTGAGCCCCTTTGGATGCAGCATGACGCCCATCCCGAGCTCCGCCACCTTGGCGGAATTGCCAAGCTGCTCGCCGTGGTTTTCAATAGGGATGGTGACGACCGGCTTGCCAAACTGGATCGCCTGCGAAAGCGCCACGTGGCCTCCCCTGAGCACCAGCAGATCGCTCATGGCAAATATCTCGTCCCTGACAGGACACCACCCGTAGTACCAGCCCGACTCGCCCATCCTGCGGGGCTCACTCTCGCCCTTTGGATTCCCTTCAGAGATCACGAGCTGGATCTTGGGATCGAGCTTTTTGGCCGCCTCGAGGGCCACCCTGATAAGCGCCGGCCGCGTCTGCGCCGGCCCGCTCACGTGTATGAACACTATCGGCCTCGACCTGTCAAACCCGAGCTGGCCGGCCACCCTGTCCACCTGGTCTTTGCTCACGTGAGGCTTTGGCGAGGTGAACCCAATGTATTCCAGTTTTTTGGCTGCCGACCCCACTTCCCATACGTTGTGGGCCGCGATGGTGTATGGGGGCGGGAGGTCGGGCACGAGCAAGTGGTCTGCCATGACCCACATGGACCCGAGGAACTCGCCCGCCATGCTTTCAAACATGCGCGAAACCGCGAGTTCTCTGAGGCGCGGCGACAGCAAAAGCTTGACTTGGTTGAGCACCACCATCGAGGGCACTTTTAGCAGCCTCGCCGCCACAAGCGGTGACAACCGGGAATCTGACACCACAACATCGGGGTTGGACATTGTCATGCTGCGCATTTCCTGGTTTACCTGCCTTGAAAAGTTGGCAAACCACAGCGGGATGTTGGCCAGGCTGTTTTTTACCGAAAAGCCCCCTTCCATGCTCCACGCGAACTCTACAGGCGCAACGGTGACGCACTTGTAGCCGCGCAGCGAAACGTAGCTTGCGGCTTCGCCGTAGGAAGAGAACTTGACGCTTTCTCCGCTCTCGCGCAGCCGGTCAGCCACCATCACCAGCCTGCTCGCGTGTCCAAGGCCAACCCCGTATGGCGCGAAATAGGCGACGCCCACGAGTCGAATTAGATAGTTTGATTATATATTGTCATAGCTCCAGCCTTAGCACTCTTCCCCTCGGCTCGGCCTCCTTGAACACGGCGGCCTGGAACCTGTACAGTTTTGACGCGGGGTCAAGACATGCGTCGGCCGGCGCCCCTGCCTTGTAGCAGATGTTTGCCAGGTACTCGTCGACACCCCACTTTAGCTCCACCGGCACCTGCGGAAGCAGGAGCCCAGAGCCGTAGCGCCAGCGCAGTATCAAGCCATCTCTTCCGATCTTGATCTCTTTTTTGTAGTCGGCAGGCTTGGCATTGATCTCCTCCGGCGGCGTAAGCACGCTCACCTCAAAGATCATGCTGTCAAGCTCCTTCCTGTCGACTGGTGGAAAGCGCGGGTCTTCTGTGGCCGCGGCGATGGCGGCTTCAACCACGGACTGGCGCAGTATTTTTTCCGGCAGGGGAAATCCGATGCAGCCGCGCAGGTGCTCTTCCTTGTTGCGGGTCAGGTAGTTTAGCGTGACAAACACGCCGGCCCTTTCTGTTGCTCCATTTTCCGGCCTTATTACCACCGATTCGCGCAGGTACGCCTCAACAGCCTTTCTGGCCAGCCTGACAAGCTCTCCGCCTTCGCCGTCAGTTATCAACTAATGGAGTAACACAAAAGAGATTAAAAAGTCATGTCCCTATCGGTAGTTTGTTATAGTACTCTGGCATGCTACAGATTCTAATCTGCAGCTGCATGGTAATGCGTGGAAGCCCCCGACGACATACTGGCGCTCTTGGACGAGGATGAGAGAGTCCTGTACAACATCAAGCAGAGAAAGTACCGGCCTGTGATAAACATCGAGTCGGCTACGATAACTAGCAAGCGGGTGATACTCCGCACGTCTTCGATGCTCAGGATAAAAAAGAGCTTCGTAGACTATAGCTACTCTGACATCACAAACATCGTCCTGGACAAGGGGCCGCTGCGCTCAACCATAATGTTGAACCTGAGGATGGACGCCAACGATCTGGTCATAGAGGACATCCCAAACGACATGGCGCAACAGGCGTTCCGGCTCATCCGGGAAGGCATAGACAAGGCTAGGAAAACCGACGGGGCCTGAGACAGATTTATTAACGGTAATCTGTCAACCTGACGATGTATGATGAACTGCCCTGCCTGCGGGACGATCATGGTGTGGCTGAACGGTTCCGTCCTGCACGATCCCCCAGTCAAGCAGTACGAATGCAGGATATGCCAGTTATTCGTGACCAAGTACCCAGATGGCAACTATGAGACAAAACCGATAGCTCAAGAACAGCAGTAGTCATGAAGATAAACAAGGTTGTCGAGACATGCATCTATTCTTCCAACCTCGATAGCATGAAAAGGTTCTGCGCCGGCGTCCTTGGCCTTCCGCTAGTACGAGAGGAGAAGGGCAAGAGCATGCTTTTGATATTCAATCCTGCACGGACCAGCACAGACAATGACAGGCTGCCGACGCACGGAGCAGCAAGCCCGCCGGCGAGCACCCACTTTGCAATGGAAATACAGGGCCGGGACTACCAGAAATGGAAGCAGCTGCTTTCAAAAAACAGGATTGCGATAGAAAAGGAAGTTGACTGGAAGGGCAGGAGCAGGTCGCTTTACTTTCGCGACCCGGCAGGAAACCTGGTGGAGCTGATAACGCCGGGCGAGTGGCCGGTGGAAAGCTAATAATATTCTCTGTTGCTCTCCTCAATCATGCAAAAGAAAGTATCCCTCAGAGAGCAGCTTGAAGATAAAAACAGGGTAATCGTGCTTCCAGGAGTATTTGACGCCCTGAGCGCCAGGATAGCAGAGCAGGTGGGCTTTTACGCCATGTTCCAGACAGGCTATGGATCGTCAGCGGCGCTGCTTGGGATGCCGGATTTCGGGTTCCTGAACGCCGGCGAGACTGTAGACAACGCAAGGAGGATAATCCGGGCAGTCAGGGTCCCCGTTCTGGTAGACGCCGACACGGGCTATGGCAACCCCCTCAACGTCTGGAGAACCGTTCAGGATCTTGAAAGCTCTGGGGCTGCAGGGATATTCCTCGAGGACCAGGTCTGGCCCAAGAGGTGCGGCCACATGGTAGGCAAGGACGTCATACCGAGAGAAGAGTACCTGCCAAAGCTCAAGGCCGCGATACAAGCGCGCAGGAGCAAGGACTTTATCATCGTCGCAAGGACCGACGCACGCGCGCCAATTGGCCTTGATGAAGCAATCGAGCGCGGCAAAGCGTACAAGAAGGCAGGGGCGGATGTCATATTCGTCGAAGCCCCTAGATCGATTGAGGAATTAAAGAAGGTGGCCGATGAGATAGATGCGCCGCTTGTCGCAAACATGATAGAAGACGGTGTCACTCCCACCCTTCCGGCGCAAGAGCTGCTAAAGCTTGGCTACAGGATCGCGGTCTTTCCGCTGTCGGCGCTCTACAGCGCGACGTACGCGATGAGGGAGGTCCTGACGGAGCTGAAAAAGACCGGCGCTACGAAACAGACTCGAAAGATGATGGTCACCTTCAAGGACTTTAACCGATTTGTCGACCTTGACAGGTACATGGATCTTGAAAAAAGGTACACTTGACACATACGGTAGAATGCTCTGGAATCGCTAAATAAAATTCCCCGGCATATTTTACGTGATCCAGAGAGTAGCTGCAGTAATACCTGCCAGAAACGAGGAGAACTTTATCGACAAGACCTTGGCAGCGCTTTTCGATCGGCACAAGCGGCCAGGCAGAGTAATAGTTGTAAACGACGACTCGACCGACAGGACTGCCAAAGTCGCGGCCGCGGCCTGTGCCGAAGTGGTTGTCATGCCTGACAGGGGCTACAACGTGCAGGGGACGCCTGTCCTTGCAGGCTCAATATCACCCGTGAACATTACGGTTCTACCAAGCAACCGACGTGTAGCGAGTTCCAATAGCAAATCGAATTTGCTACAGAGCTAGATGAGATCCTATGCCCATGACATAGTCGCTTTATTATGGAAAAGGATGAGTTTAAGGCGTACTATACTTTTATTAATCTTATTTCCATATGTCGCGTGAGTCACCCTATTCTACCTTCGAGACCGGGGTCGACGAAGATAAGAAAGGTGGGAATTGGCGCTGGAATTATCGCAGGCATAGCCTTAGCAGGAATATATGCAGTAACCTACTTGCAGTCTACGGTAGTTGCTGAACCTCCTAAGATCGTGACTGTTTCTGGAAAAGTCTCAGTGTTTTTTGATACCAAGCCTATTTCGGTTGTCTTCCATGATCTAAGGTCTGACAAGACTGAAAGTGTAGACGTTGACGGGACACAATACAGGATCGCATTACCCAATGGGAATTACAATTGGAGGGTCATTGTACTTTGGCAAAGCCTAGGCATTCCAAATTCAAACGGACAATGTGACGCGGGGTACATAACTTATCAGAACACACTTGAACCTCGAATTGAACAAGATATTAGTTGCTAGGATAAGAAACATAAGTCAAGTATTCTGTCCAAGAAGCTATGTTTAACAATATCTTGAAAATATCATCATTAACATGGCAACCGTGGATTTTGAACTCCAATGGCAGTACCATCCGAATGAGAGCACATTCTTGTTATCTTACTATCCGAAGGTCGATAAGAGCGTTAAAGAAATGTTGGCAGGAGGTCTCTCATTGCCCTTGTAGGCACTTCCGAATTTTATTGCTGATCAGTTGAATATTATTTACGCTGAAATTCTACACAAGATACCTTCACCATCACCGATAGAAATTGGACTCCAAGAAAAACTAACTCCCACCTTGACCATAAGTCGTATTTCTCGTTATGCATCGATAACATGGCCGAACGCAAATCTGGCTGCAGGGAATACAACCAGACAGCCAGCAATAGAACGATCGGATATTGATTCCAGCGATGACGAAGAACTTGAAGAGTACGAATAATCACTCGGTGTAGGCGCTCCGGTATTCCTGAAGCATGACCTGTTTTATGTTTTCCACGAGATCATTCGTCTCTTGCTTGTCAACCTGCTAGCTCTTCCTCTTTGCATGGATTCCAAGCGAGTCCAGCTCGTTGAACCAGTAACCGTCTTTGTCGAGCTCGCCATCTTGCACTGAATCAGAAAGACGACTACAATCGATTTTTGTGATCTCGAAAATTTAGCGGGTTTAGAGCTCGGTTTTCTTGCCGGCTTCCTTTAGGCGCGACCGCATTCTGGCCTCGCCTTCCCTGAAGCGCCTCCTGTCGTCAGCAGTCTTAAGTGCAAGCTGCGGCACTTCTGTAGGCCGGCCGTTCCGATCGAGTGCGACGGTGGTCACAAATGCCGTTCCTGTGCGGACCCGGGTTCCATCGTCAAGGTTTTCCGCCCCTATGCTTACCTCCACTTCCATCGATGACCTGTGGACGTAGTTAAGCCGCGCAGACAGAATCAGCGCGTTGCCAACATACACCGGTTTTAGGAACGTCATCCTGTCGATGCTGGCAGTTACGAAGTTTGTGTTTCTGGCATGCCTCTTTGATACGATCCCCGCAACAAGGTCGACATGCTTTAGTATCACCCCCCCAAAGACGTTCCCTTTCGGATTGGCGTCAGAAGGCAGCATCATCAATGTCATTTCAGTCTTTGAATCGTGTGGGCTTTTTTTCAAATTGACTTCCTGTCGTCCCCGCTTGCTATAAAGCGTTTACCAGCCGCGTCATCTTGTCAAGGCTGACTTCGAACCCAAAGCGCTTTTCCTCCTTCTTCATGTTGCGGTACATGCTCATCATGAGGTTGACATGCCTTATTGTGCTGAGCTTGCCGTCCATCTTGAGCCTCACTATCCTGTAGACGTCGTCGTAATAATCGAACTTGTCAAGCACCCTTTTGCGGTATTCCTTAAAGTTGAACTTGTCGTTGCTCTTGCCAAGAACGTCCAAGAAAATGTCGCAGCAAATAAGCGATGGTATGATCCCCTCGCCCAGCATCGGAAAGACGCACCCTATCGACTCGCCGACCCCAATTACGTTGCCGTCGTAAAAGGGCTCCATGCGCTTTGGCGGCGCGAGCCTTATAGGCCTGCCTATCTTTTTCACTATCTTTGCTTCGGGGTGCTCTTTGAAAAACTCTTCAATGCCATAGTATTTTTTCTGGACATCGCCGGCTCCCATGTAGCCGCGGCCGTTGCCAAGCGGGAAGTACCAGAAGTACCCTTTCGCGCCCTTGTAGCCTATGACGTAAAATTCGTCGATGCCATGCACATTTTCAAGCAGGTACTCGTACGCCGGTATCAAAAAGTCCTGATCAGACTTTGGCAACAGGGTCCTGTGGAGGCCGGTGCAGTCGATGACATGATCGTACTCGCCGAATGGAAATGTTTCTCGTGTGACCTTGGTGCCGTATTCGGTCCTCACATTTTTCAAAAGATCGGCTTCCCATCCGTGTTTGTCATAAGTCACAAGACCTCTCAGATCGAGATATTCTTCATTGTTGTTTGGCAGCTCCATTCTGAGCCGGTGACCTACATGAAAAACGTACTTGGCAAAGTCAAGCCCGGCCTGATCAGAGAATTTTTCAAGCATGTGCTTTGACGCACCCCAAGCGCAAACTGGCCAATGGTATTCTTTTTTAGCCGCTTCAAATATTTCGACATCGTGGCCGCGCTTTTGGAGCATGTTGCCAAGGTAACTGCCTGCAACCCCCGCGCCAGCTATTGCAAAGTGCATCTGCCTTCAATGGCTGCAAGTTTACTTATAATTCTTGTCAGGGTTCTGAATACCGGTCTGCTATTCTGTAACGGACGTACTTATCGTCAGGCGAGTATTTTGGCGGGTGAGGATCGACTGTCTGGGATTTGCACTTTGGGCACTCGTGCAAAAGTGTGTAAATCTGGCAGGCACGGCACTTGCGAATGAGGTGCTTCATGTGACCTAACCTGACTGGTGCGACTTTTTCGACTCTTCCCGCGTAAAGTTAAAGGCCCCGTGGTGTTTTTCAATGGCAGACCGTATCTTTTCGACGGCGTTGTTCATCGACTTCTCGGCGACCTTGAAATTCTCTGCAGTCACCACTATCCTGTACCTGGGAGCCCCGACGTATGTTACAGTTGTCGTTGCGCCTCCCTTGCTGCTTTCGACTCCTGCGAGCGTGCTCTTGATGATTTCAATGCCGTCCGGCTTTTTTGACGATATCTCCATTACACCCCTTACTTCGACCTGCGGGATCTGGATCTTGTTGCTCTCCTCTTCCATCGCCTGCTTTACTTCCGGCGCAAGGTCGATGTTCTGGATGGCCTCGGGCCCTTTCTTTGCCACCGCCTCGAAAGCATCGTAAACGTAATCGTATTTGTGGAGGATCTTTTCCTCTATCTCCGCGACCTGCTCGTTTGTCAGTTTCAGGTTTGACTTGACAAAATCCATGAAAGCTGTCGCCTTTTCGTTCTTTTTTACTTCTATCAGCTTGGACTTGCGCTCCTCGCCAGAGACCTGCTTGAGGGAGGTGTCCACCTCGCCCCTCGTCTTGTTGACCCGGATAACCTTGAGCACTGCCTTTTGCTTCGGCCGGACATAGCGCTCGACGTTTCTGATCCAGCCGGTAGCTATTTCAGAGATGTGCAAAAAGCCGGTCATGTTGTTATACTCGTCGAGCGTGACGTACGCGCCGTGGCCCGTGACCTCCTTGACGGTAGCGATTACAACCTCTCCCTCCTCAGGAAGCCGCTGAACCTCGTCGGTGGCAGTCATTTTCGGATTACGTTACATCCGAGCAAATGGCATACTTTAAGGTTGCCCCAAGGTCAGTCGCTCGTGCTAAAAGTCGATGCCCTTTTTTGCTTTTATCCCCTGCTGGTAGGGGTGCTTGATCTCCTTCATCTCTGTCACCAAGTCTGCTACAGCGATTACAGATTCGGGCGCATAGTTGCCTGTCAGCACTAGGCTCGTCTTTTCCGGCTTTGCGGCAATGATGTCCAGTATGTCCTGCTCTGATATCAGCTTCAGCTTGGCGGCGTAGTTTATTTCGTCCAATATCAGGACATCATACGCGCTTGATACAAGCTTTTCCTTTGCCAGTGCGAGTGCCTGCTTTGCCGAGTTCTGGTGGTCTTCAATATGGTGATCGTCGTCGATTATCCCCACAAAACCCTTGCCGGCGGCTATCATCTCAAACTCTGGCTCGAGCCTCTTTGCGCTTGTCAGCTCGCCGTAGTACCACTCGCCCTTGATGAACTGGATCATGCCGACCTTGTATCCGTGCCCCACCGCCCGGAGCACGATCCCAAGGGCCGCCGTTGTCTTGCCCTTGCCCTTACCCGTGTAGACTATTACGAGCCCCCTTTCTGGCATATTTCAGTGGATAATGGGCGTGAAGATAAAAATCAATCTAAAAAAAGTTAAAATTAAAACCAGTCCAACCCTTGCTGGTGCAGGTCCCGAGAATAGTCGTTGCAGGGGTCACGAGCGGCGTGGGCAAGACCACGGTCGCAGTGGCAATCATGCACGCGCTCCGCAGGAGGGGCCTGAAGGTCCAGCCGTTCAAGGTGGGACCCGACTTTATAGACCCTTCGTATCACACTTTTGTGACAAAGAGGCAGTCGCGCAACCTCGATGTGTGGATGATGGGAAGGCAGGGCATACTGGGTTGCTTTGCCGGCGCCTGCGCTGATGCCAATGTCGCGGTCATCGAGGGAGTTATGGGGCTGTTCGACGGCATGTCGGGCAAGAACGACTATGCAAGCACGGCCCACGTCGCCAAGATCCTTGACGCGCCGGTTGTGCTCGTAGTTGACGCGGGCAAGGGCGCCCGGTCGATAGCCGCCATCGTCCTAGGCTTTCTGCGCTTTGAAAGGAACATCAGGATAGCCGGGATAGTCCTGAACAACGTTGCAGGCGACAGGCACGCCGGCTACATAACCGAGGCGCTTGCAGGGAAGGTCCGTGCGCCCGTTGTGGGAATAGTCAGGCGCGATAAAGAAATTGCGATGGAGGAGCGGCACCTCGGCCTCGTCCCAACTCCAGAACTTCATGAAACAAAGAGGAAGAAGATAGTGCAGGCAGCAGGGTATGTCGCAGACCAGATCGACATCGATAGGATTTTGAGTCTTTGCGGCACCAGCAAACTGCCCGATGCGCCTGTGCGCACAACACTTGCAAAAAGGGCAAGAATCGCCGTGGCTCTGGACGAATCCTTCAACTTTTACTACGCCGAAAACCTTGACGCGCTAAGAAGAAGCGGCGCCGAGCTTGTGTTCTTCAGCCCGGTGCAGGGAGCAAAGCTGCCCGATATAGACGGCATGATACTGGGTGGAGGCTTTCCCGAAATCCTTGCGGACCGGCTGGAAAGGAACGGGTCGATGATAAAATCAGTAAGAAAAGCGGTGCAGGACGGCATGCCTGTCTACGGCGAATGCGGCGGACTGATGTACCTCACCCGGTCGATAAGGGGCTACAAGGGCGAGAAAAAAGCGAGGAGGATGGCAGGGCTTGTGGACGCCGACACCCTCATGACTGGAAAGCTCACGCTGAACTACACCGAAGCAAAATGCGACGGGCCGGTTTTAGGCAGGGCGCGCCTGCGGGGGCATGAATTCCACTACTCTTCAATTGAAAACATTGCACGCGATTCCAGGTTTGCATATTCAATGAAAAAAGGCATGGGCGTAACTGGCGAAAAAGACGGCTTTATCGTAAACGGGAACGGAATTGCGGCGTACATGCACCTGCACTTTGCCGGCACGAAATTGCCCGATAGGCTTGTGCAGGCGTGTGCCAGTTATTCACGCAGATGACTTGAACAGAAGCAGCATGGCGTTGACTATTGCAGACGCGGCGGGGCTCCCGCCCTTTCTGCCCACGTTGGTTATAAAAGGTACGTCCATCTTGGCCAACTCCTCCTTTGACTCTGGCGCAGAGACAAAGCCCACCGGTATCCCTACCACTAGAGCAGGCTTGATCACACTTTCGCGTATCATGCCGATCACCTCGTAGAGCGCGGTCGGGGCGTTGCCTATCGCCACGATGCCCCCGTCCATGTCCTTTGCGGCATAGCGCATGGCAGTCTCTGACCTTGTCCTGCCGGACCTGCGCGCCTCCTCCACGACCTTGCCGTCGGATATGTAGCACCCGGTCTTTAGGCCAAGGTCTGCAAGCGATCTCTTGTTTATCGCTGCAAGCACCATGTCGACGTCGGTCACTATCGTGCACTTGTTCCTGATGGCGGCGAAGGCAGACTCGATCGCCTTTTCGTGGAAGAGTATCCTGCCCTTGCCGGCAAAGTCAAAGTCTGCCGTCGCGTGTAGGACGCGCCTGACTATGACCCACTGCTGCTCGCTGTAGCCGTGGCTCCCCATCTCGGAGTCGATTATCTCAAAGCTCTTTTTCTCTATGTCAAACGCCCGCTCAGACATTGCCCTGCTTGACGCAGTGCCGCTGCTGTCAGATGCCAAACCTTCTCTCCACCTCTTTTGCCCTCTCCACCACAAGATCGACAAGCTTCTCGTCTACGCCCAGGTGCCGGGCCATGAACGCGTCCTTGAAATTATGCTTTGCAAGAGCGGCGTCAACGTCTTTTACCACGTCGGTCTTGATGTGCGCGCCCCTGTGCAAAAAGTATGGCATCATCAGGACGACCTTCGGGCTGTTTGCAACCGCCTGCCCGATCCCTTCATCGATGCTAGGGTGGTCAAGCTCCAGAAAGCAGAAATAGACGTTGCGATAGTGCGGCCTTATCGCGTCTGCAGTGTAGACAAACGCGTCGCGGGCGTTTCTGTCGCTGCTCCCGTGCCCTATCAGCACGACGTCGCATTCTCTGTCAGGATAGCTGATCCCCCTTTCCTTTTTGAGCTCACCTATCCTATCGACTATGAGCTGCGCCATCATCGGGTGGTACGAAAGCGGCCTTGTTATGGTCATACTCAGCCTTTTGTCCCTGCCAATTCTGGCACTCTGCTTCACACTGTCTTTCAGCTTCATGCCGGGGTACAGGAAATACGGCATCACGGTGATAAAGCCGGCGCCGCTTGAAACGCACTTGTCGATGCCTTCCGCGATAAAGGGCGGGAGCACTTCAAGGAAGCAATAGTCGGCATAGTCATAGCCGGCACGGCTCTTGGCAAGCGAGCAGATCTCCTGAAGCTCCTGCCTTACGTCCGGCTCCCTGCTTCCCCTGTCGACTATCAATAGCGCCTTTCTCAACTGCCTGTGCAGATGGCTTACACGGGCTAAATATCTTGTGTGCCCGTGCACGCTTCCAGTGGAGCATGTCGAACCAAAAATAATTCTTTTATAGCTGCAAAAAATAAGGATGGTAGCTATGCTACCTTGTACGCCTGAACTTCCTGATAGGTCATTGTAAGCAGGACTTCTGATCCGTTAAAGCCGTCTACAGCCGATTTTGGCATCTTGTACTCTCGGCTGGCGCCCTGCATCACCATGAATGTGTCGCCCGCCTCTGAAATGATATTTCCGATGTCGTACCCGTCTTTGGACCGCACGTTCTTGTGTATGACACGCTCCCAGTGCAGTATTGCTGGTTCTGACATGTCATAATTATAATATGACACCGAAGTATTTAGAATTAATTCATCGGTTGGATGAAATCCGCATATTTATTATGAAAATTCTAGCATTGTGTGTAAATCATGCAATGCGTGATACTGCGACCGTGAGGTTGGGAGGGAATTTCTGCTTTGGCACTAACAGCTCGCCCTTTGAGCTCAGGAGCGACGAAGCTTCTGACACGCTCGGCGTCCCCTCGAACTTTTGCACGGTCGCCGATGGGTTGGGGACGGTTACCGACGCCAGCTCTTCCTTGCTATAGATCTCGACAGGTATTCCGTGCTCCTTGGAGAACTCTTCAAGGCCCTTCACATTTGCCTCGCGGTTGATGCTGGAAATATTGCGAATGCTCTTGAACGACAGCCCCTTTTCTTGGAATACTGCTTTTATGCCGGACTCGATGGCGTCCTTGTCCGTGTCCCAGTGCAGGCCGATGCCGACGACAAGCGACTTGGGCCGGTAAATGACCGACTTGCTCCTGATTTCAGGATCGGCAATCGACCTGTCTGAGATGACAAGGCCGGCCCTGAACTCTGGAGACTTGATCTCTTCGATGCTGCTGACGATAGTTACGTTTTTTGGCAGAGGCGCGTGCCACCAGTTCCTTTCGCCCGCATCTTGGTAAACTGCGATCCTTTCCTCGTTGACCATGAACGCACTCGTCTTGGTCACGTTTTCAAAGTTCTCTATCGTCCAGCCGAATTCTCTGCCAACTAGGTCGACTGCGATCGTCTCGTTGACGTCTGCGGCTGTGGTGATGACTGGCTGCGCGCCAAGAAAAGAGGCGACGAGCCTTGCCAACGCGTTCGCGCCTCCAAGGTGCCCGGACAGCGTGCTTATGACGTGGTTTGCCCTGTCGTCAATTACGATCACCGCCGGGTCGCTCTTTTTGTCGACAAGGTGCGGCGCGACCATCCTGATGACTGCGCCTAATGAAAATATGCATACAAGCGCGTCGTACGTCTTGAAGAGGCTGCCGACGAGCTGCGTGCTCTGATCGGAAAACCAGTTGATGTCGTTCCCGCCGTCGCTGTGCTTTGCCGGGACGTATATCTCCACTTCGGGCATCTTCTCCTTTATCCTGCGCGCGATTTCGATCCCGTGCTTTGTGATTGCGACGATTGCCGTCTTGGACATCGTATAAGGTGAAGACCCATAAGAGAAAATAACCTTTTGCAATTCGATAGAGGCAGAATCAATAAAATTCAATAAGGTATGCCTTCTAGGGAAGCTGAATTCTGGGTGAATCTAGTCTCCAAAGAGGCATACAGGACATTCTGTTTGGCGATATTGGTGCCAATAGCCCTGTCTTCATTTACCCACCTGTGGAACCCGGCAGGGTTTCCGGACCTGTTCTTTGACGAAGGCATCTACATGCGCAGGGCAATGCACGTGCTTGACTTTGGCAGCCCACAGGAAGCCTTCTTTCACGATCATCCGTTTTTCGGCCAGATTGTCTTGGCCGGAGCTATGGCGGCAATTGGCTACCCCGATTCGCTGAACCCTGCTGGCGACGCCCAGTCGATGGCATCGCTCTATGCTGCGCCAAGAATCTTGATGGGCATTTTTGCAGTAGCTGACACATTTTTGATATACAAGATCTCAGAGCGGCGATACAATTCCAAAGTGGCAATCATAGCATCCGTCCTGTTTGCAGTAATGCCGATCACATGGTATGTCAGGAGGATATTGTTGGATTCCATCCTTTTGCCGTTCCTGCTGACTTCGATATTATTCGCTGTCTACATGAAGAACCCGAAGAGCGTTGAAGGCAACAAGCGCCGCGAATATACTTTGATGGTTTTGTCAGGTGCCTTTCTCGGTCTAGCGATCTTTACAAAATTGCCGATCGTTACCATGATACCATTGATTGGTTACCTAGTTTATTCAAACAACGGCAAGAAGCTTACCAGCATAGGTTTGTGGATCATACCTGTAGTTCTGATCCCATTGATCTGGCCTCTTGAGAGCGTCATGGCAGGTCAATTTGATCTATGGGTAAATGGTGTCTTGTGGCAGGCAAACAGGGATTCGAACAGAATAACACAGGTGCTTGAACCTTCCTTGATTATCGATCCGGTCTTGATGGTAATTGGTGGAGCAGGAGTTGTCTATGCCGCGATAAAAAAGGACGCGCTCGTGCTGCTATGGTTCTTCCCGTTCGTACTCTTCATATCGTTCTTTGGATACGCGCAGTACTTCCACATAATAACAATAATTCCAGTCCTTTGTATTGCGGGGGCTTTGTTCATAAGCAGCCTAGCTAGTAGAGTCAAAAATGTCAGAAAAGAAAATCGGGTAAGGATAGGCATCATTGTGCCTGTTGCGGCATTCGGACTTGTGAGCACCACGATGCTAATAACCACTGACGTAACATCTGCGCAATTTGAAGCCGCGGCGTTTGCTCTTGCTGCTGCAGATGAAGATACCTCGATTCTCGCGAACCCGATTTATTCTTGGATGTACATCTACGTTTTTCACTTGGACAATATGTTAATAGACTATCGTGACGCAATCTTCCATCCAATCCCGGCTGAAAAGATCATTCTGATTTCTGACAACCACTTTGAAAATGAAATGAAAACAGAAGAAAAACTTGAAGAAGTGTTCGCAGAGACACGTCCTATTGAAACTTTTGAAGGGGATGTTCTTAATTATGATCTTGGAAGGTACCCTTATACCAGCATGAACAAAAATTATGAAGGCAGCAGGGTCGAAATTAGGATAAACTAAGGTTATAAAGTGGACGCGACGAATGATGATTATTGCCAGTCCAGCTTGACGACACCGATGTTGCCATAGTAAAGTCGCTCATGGAGGACGGGAGAAAATCCTTCCGGGCGATATCCCGCGAGATAAATGTGAGCGCCCCCACCGTCAAGGCAAGGTACGAGCGGCTCGTAAACATGGGCCTCATCAAGTCGATCAAGCCTGAAATCGACATGTCAAAGGTGGACAGAAAGAGCAAGGGCGACATTGACGACACGCTGCAAACGCTGAGGAAGCAAAAGAGGCACTTCCATTTATACATCGAGGGCCTGAAAGTCAAGCTGAAGTGCGAGTTCTGCGGTGGGCCAATACACGGCAAGCCCAAGGTCTTGAAGTTTGCCAACTTCCAGAGGTTTTTCTGCTGCACCTCGTGCAGGGCGTCGTACAAGGAAAAGCACGGCGGCAGGATAGAAATGCTCAAGGAACAATACCGAAGGCGCTAGGCAGGATGCCGGCCGATAACCTTGCCGTCAAATTCAAACATAACGACTTGTATTTCTAATTGGCCTTTTGCGTGCTCGTTCATCTGCTCGTGCACCTTTTTGCATACAATATCAAAATAGCCCGCAATGTTGTTTTTTGTTATTATTTCTGACACGTGCCGGGCGGTGTTGGCGCCCTTGATCTCATTGACCACTGCGGGTGATGCTTTGCATTCTGCCGCCAAGCGAGCCATGAACTCCATGTCGACATGCGATCCAGCGACGTGCGTCTGCTTCACCCCCATCGCCATCTTGGTTAGCTTGCCGATAAAGCCGGCAATTATCGCCTTGCGCAGTTTTTTGTTGACGCACTGCTTTATCGAGTAGCCGGCAAAGTCTCCCATCTGAACAAAGCAGTGGTCCGGCAGCTTGAACAGTGCCTTGGCAAAGTCCTCGCTCCGGCCTCCGGTGGTAAGGATTGCTGTGTCTGCGCCCATCGCTATAGCCACGTCAAGGCTATGCCTTATAGAGGCAGCAAAAGAGGCAGTCGAGTACGGCATTACAATGCCGGTTGTGCCAAGTATCGAAATCCCACCCATAATCCCAAGGCGTGGGTTGTCCGTCTTTTTGGTTATCTCCTCTCCTTTTGGGACAGATATCACGACGTCGACGCCCTGCTTTTTCAGCTGCTCCTTGGCGACTTCACGCACTGCCTGCTCGAGCATCTTCATGGGTGTCGGGTTTATCGCGGCCTTGCCCATCTGAAGCCCGAGCCCCGGCTTTGTCACCCTGCCGACGCCCTTGCCGCCGTCGATGCTTATCTGGCCGGCATTCTTGCTGAACGACACTGTCGAGCATATCTCTGCACCGTGCGTTGCGTCCGGGTCATCGCCCCCGTCCTTTATCGCGGCGCATGTAACTTTGCTGCCGTCAATTTTCGTCCACGCGATCTTTAGTGTTGCAGTCTTGTCTTTTGGGAGCGACACCGTGACCTGCTCGACCGGCCTGTCAATAAGAGTATAGAGCGCGCCCTTTGTTGCCGCAGCCGCAGTTGTGCCGGTTGTGTAGCCTGTCCGCAGCGCGCCCCGGCGCTTCTTCTCCTCTATCTCTGGCGGCAGCTCCTGTTCCTGCTCTGCCAGCTCGATGTCCTTGTCTTCAACAAACATTACAGCAGCACTGTCCCGCCGTCTATCACTATCGTGTTGCCTGTTGCAAATGTAAAGTCGTCGCTTGCCACGCTCGCTGCGATTTTGGCTACTTCGTGCGGGTCGCCCCACCTTTTCATCGAGTTTTCCATCGCCGCCTTTTTCCTCTCGGTCGCAGTCATGGAGTTGAACGTGGCTTCGCTCGAGATGTTGCCCAGCGCAAGGGTGTAGGCGCGTATGTTCTTCTCGCCGTATTCCATCGCGATGTGCTTTGCAATAGCTATTGCGCCGGCCTTTGCAATCGTATAGGGCGCGCCCTCGGTGTGCCCCGATACCGCCGGCGTTGAAGCGATGTTGATTATCACGCCGCCTCTGGCCCTGATCATGAAGGGGATGGCAGCCTGGCAGAGCCTGAGCGTGCCCCTGAGGTCGACTTGGATTATCCTGTCAAGTTCTTCTTCGGTCACCTCGTGGAAACTCTTGGTCCATATCTTGCGGTCAAACGGGTAACCCGCGTTGTTGACCAGAATATCAACATGCCCGTGCCTTTCAACCACGCTGCGCATGAATTTCGTCACGCCCAGAGCGTCCGTTACGTCCAGCCTCTCGGGGTACGCCTTGCCCTTGATGAGGCTGGCAGACTTTTCCGCGCTCGCCATCTTGCGCGAACAGACAACAACCGAGGCGCCGCGGCCGGCTAGTTCCTTGGCTATTTCAAAGCCGATGCCCCTGCTGGCGCCGGTGACTACTGCAACCTTGCCCTTTAGCAACTAGAAGCTCTATGCCACCGGGCTATTTTTAACATTAGCGCAACATCGGCGCCTTGTCGGTCTTTTCCCAGGTAAAGCTCGGGTCGTTCCTTCCAAAGTGGCCGTAGGCTGCAGTCTTGCGGTATATCGGACGCTTCAGGTCGAGCGTCTTTATGATGCCCCCGGGCCTCATGTCAAAGACCTTCCTGACCTTTGCCTCGATCTCTTCCTCTGATGTCTTGCCAGTGCCAAAGGTATCCACCATTATTGAAACCGGCTCCGCAACGCCTATTGCGTAGGCCACCTGAACCTCGCACTTGTCGGCCAGCTCAGCAGCTACAATGTTCTTGGCGACATACCTCGCCATGTAGCAGGCAGACCTGTCGACCTTGGACGGGTCCTTGCCGGAGAACGCCCCACCCCCGTGCCTTCCCATGCCACCGTAGGTATCTGCGATTATCTTTCTGCCCGTCAGGCCGGTGTCTCCGGGCGGGCCGCCTATCACGAACCTGCCGGTCG
The DNA here is from genome assembly GCA_035620415.1 of Nitrososphaera sp. Lineage (GTDB taxonomy): Archaea > Thermoproteota > Nitrososphaeria > Nitrososphaerales > Nitrososphaeraceae > Nitrososphaera. The sequence goes on along the minus strand of DASPGV010000094.1, from coordinate 2,667 downwards.
GGTTAACCAAAAACTTTGTCTTGCCGTCGATCCAGCTGCCGCAAACAGGCTTTATCACCTTGCTGATTATTTCTTCCCGCAGCTGGCTCATGCCGATCTCCGGCGAATGCTGCGTCGAGATGACGACTGTGTCGATGCGCTTTGGCACTCCGTCTTCGTAAACGACAGAGACTTGCGACTTGCCGTCCGGCCTGACCCAGCTGAGCTCCTTCTTCTTGCGGACCTGTGCAAGCTTCATGGAAAGCTGGTGCGCCATCGTTATCGGCAGCGGCATCAGCTCGGGAGTCTCGTTGGTCGCGTATCCGAACATGAGCCCCTGGTCGCCGGCACCCTGCTCCTTACTGCCGTTCGCCGTGACGCCCATCGAAATGTCCGGGCTCTGCTCGTGCAGTGCCGCAAGCACCGAACAGGAATCGCAGTCAAAGCCGTACTCGGGCCTGTCGTATCCTATTTCCCTGACGGTGTCGCGGACTAGTTTTTGCACGTCCACCCTGCCCCTTGACGTGACTTCGCCGGCGACAAACACGATGCCGGTGGTGGTCATGGACTCTACAGCCACGCGCGAGTCAGGGTCCTGCCTAAGAAAATCGTCAAGAACCGCGTCAGAGATCTGGTCGCAGACCTTGTCGGGGTGGCCCTCGGTCACGCTTTCAGAAGTAAAAAGCCAACGTTTTACCATTTGTAAATTGACACCGACTTCATGCCTAGAACTCTTTTTCCAGTTTGATGAACAGGACGTTGTTGCCCCTGATGACGACCTTGCCATAGTTTGCAAGCACGTCTGAGCCGTCAAACTCTTCGGCGTCTGTCAGGATGAGGTTCATGTACGAGTCGACGTTGTTCATCCGGCCCTTGTACTCTATCTCGCTCTTGAGCCTGACAGCAACCTTCCTGTTGATTGAGCGTTGCAGAGTAGTCAATGGGCGCTTTGGCTGCTGTTGCGATGACGGCGAAGATGACAATCTAACTGATCACTTGACAAAAAATCGTGGCTCGAATAAAAAGGTTCCCTTACCGCAGGTTCATAAGCATGTCCTGTACACAATATTCAGCTCAATACTTTGGCCACAATTTCTACAGGCTCCAAAGCAATGGACGCGCTCCTTGGAGGAGGCGTGCATACAGGGATGGTGACAGACGTTTACGGCGAAAGCGGCTCGGGTAAGTCGCAGCTGTGCTTTACGCTGTGCGCCAGCTGCGCAAGGGACGGGGGGAACGCGGTGTTTGTCGATACCGCCGGCACGTTCCGGCCAGAGCGCATAGTCGAGATAGCCGGCTCTCCGGGTGCGCTTGACAGGATCACCTTTGTAAGGGCGCTCAACACTTACGACCAGTCGGGCGCGGTCAAGAAAATACTTGAAATGGGTCCGCGGCTTGTAGTGGTCGACACCGTGACTTCGCTTTTTTCCGCCGAGTACTCCGGCCCCGCCCGGCACCTTGCAGTGATGAAGCACCTGCACGAGCTGGCGCTTGCCGCGATAAATACCGGCTGCGCGGTAGTGGTCACAAACATGGTCAGGAGCGCGCCGGCAACCGTGGTCGACCAAGCCGGCCGCAACGTTTCCCAGGCAATGATCCCCTCCCAGCAGCGGGAATACCTCGGGAGCTCGGTCTCGATCTATTCCCACATGAAGCTCAAGCTCGAGATAGTTGATCCCTCTAGATCATTGTTCCGGGCATTGCTTGTGCAGCCTCCCGGCAAGGATCCCGTGCCCTTTGCGATAACGCCCAGCGGCATCTCTGACGGCGACTAAAAATTTTATACCCCGGCGCACTATTGGAGCCCGTGGACGTGCCAAGGCAGGAAGAGCTGTTAGAGACAGGCAACTTGCCGTTGTCCATAGTCCTTCCAACCTACAACGAGTCTCAGAACATAGCCAGCATGCTCGATTCGATAGCAGGGACGCTTTCAGCAGACGCCCACGGCGAGATAATAGTCGTAGACGACAACTCTCCCGACGGCACCGGCGACATCGCCATCGAGCATGCCAAAAAGTTCAGCAACAAAAAGTTGCGGATTCAGGTCATACGCCGGCCCGATAAGCAGGGCCTGAGCTCTGCTATACTTGCAGGCATCCAGTCGGCCGCAGGCGACATTATCGTGGTCATGGACGGCGACTTTTCGCACCCGCCCCAGACGATCCCGAGAATGATCGAGGAGTTGCAGGACTTGCGGTACGACATCGTGGTCGCGTCAAGGTACATAAGGGGCGGCTCTGTCATAGGCTGGCCCTTCAAGCGCAGGCTGATGAGCAGGGGCGCGACAAAGATAGCGCAGGTGGGCCTAGGGATTGAAGTCAAGGACCCGATGTCCGGGTTCTTTGCGTTCAAGCGGCAGATCATAGAGGGGGTCAAGTTCGACGCCATCGGCTACAAGATGCTGCTTGAAATCCTGGTAAAGACAAAGGGCGCCCGTGTCAAGGAGGTGCCGTACACCTTCACCAACAGGGCGGCCGGCGCCAGCAAGCTCGACTCGTCTGTAGTCTTTGACTACTTTAGGGCCGTCTGGAGGCTTTACCGCTACGGCAGGTCTGTCGCCGCCGGCGAAAGGCGCACCTCAGTCAGGTTCCTCTCAAAGGCAGGCAGGTTCTACACGGTGGGCGCGACCGGCCTGCTCGTTAACTACCTCGTTTCCATTCTGTTCAATACGTTTGTCCCCGGGCTCTG
>DASPGV010000093.1:0-23554 GCA_035620415.1 Nitrososphaera sp. | reverse complement strand
ATGTGGTTGATTTCTTGGCTATATTTTGGAGAAGCGTCATTATTCTAGAGCAATTCATAAAAAATTGTTGCACCGGGTTACTGCAGTTCTATCAGGGCCCGGTTGATGAGCGACGCAAGCCCGACATACTGCATGAGCATGTTTGCCGCGGATTCCAGCGCGTCCGGCCCCCGGAACCCTTCGTCGTACTTTAGCTCCGCCGTCCCCCTGTCTGTCTCTACAACCACGGTAAGGAGGGAGTAGTCCCCGAGCCGGTCGTCCCTGCGCTCGACGTACTGCCTCATCTCGACTTTTCTGATGACAAACCCCTGATTCCTCTGCGCGCCGCCGGCCAGAAGCACCTTTATCCTGTCAGGGGGCCGGCCAACCCTGCCGGGATCGACATCACTTGCCTTCATTTGTAATCTAGGAACCTTACCCACTCGGGGAACCAGAGGTTGTTCTCCGGCACCCCTATGCCCCTTGCAAGGACCGCCGGCGAGTTGTAGTATACGGAATCAGAGCCTATCTCCCTTGCAACGCTCTGGTTCAGCTCGTTTATCGATGATACCTCGCCCACGTACTTGTTCGCCACCAGCTCGCGGTTCTGGGTGTAGAGCCCCACCTGCCTCCCGTCCACCGTAGGCACGTAGCTTACGACAACGTCGATTCGCTTTGCACCGGCGTTCTTCAGATAGTATATCGTCTCGCGGGTGGTGCTGCCGGTCTGAATCGTGCCCTGCACCGTCGCTATCTTTTTGCCCTGCACCAAGTTCTGCATTACAAACTTGAGCGACCTGCCTGTGGTGAGGAGCTTGTTCTTGCTGACCTGCTCTGAAAAGTCGATCATGTGGTCCGCGTCGTCATACCTGTCCTTGATCACGCCTTCTGCAAGCTCGAAATTCTTGGAATGTCTCTGGTATTCAAGCCCAAAGCCGAGGGTCATGGGGCGGGTGTAGTCCGGCTCGGCGTAAGCAGAGTCGATGTCCAGCTCCTTTGACAAAAAGTCGGCCTGCTCCTTACCGATGTTCTTGCGTATCTGGTAGACGCTCTTGCCGTTCACGGTGGCAACAACGTTTGACTCGCGTATGAACTCGAAGGGGTCCATCATCATCTTGATGGTCGAAGTGCCCGCCAAGATTTCAAGCCCCCCCTTTTTGCTCATCTTCAACAGCTGCCCCGGCAGTACGTCGGAAAACTGCATGTCGATAAGCGACGTCCTGAGCGAGTTCTCGGAAGCAATGATGTTGAGAGTTTTGTCGCGGTTGGCCGCGGTGACAAGCGGCTTGAAGCCGGTGCTGTCGCGGTACGCGTAGATCTCGTCTCCCACCTTCACCATCAGGTTGCCCCTCAGGTGCCTGTCGAGGAATTCCGCTGCCCTCTCTGGGTTCTTCCTCTGGATGAGGAGCTGGGTAAAGATGTGGTATATCTTGAAGAGTGAGTCAGAGTCGCGCGCCGGCCCTATGTAGGGGTGGAGGTGCAGCTTTTCAGTGTCCACAAAGAACCCGTCGAAAGCGACCCAGATGTTGTTCATGCTGGGAAATGGGGGCGGCCTCTTTGAAAGGTAGCCTATGCCGTTGCTTCCGTGCAATTTCTCCTTCTGCGCGATCCTGAGGATCGCGTCGTCCGCCGGGAGCCAGCCTTCGGCGCCGGTGGCGGCGTTTCCGACCATCATCTTCCAGTACGCCTTGCCCCTGTGTTGGAGCATCCTCATCGAGTGTGCGAGGTAGTAGATGATGTTCTTGTTGTTAGTTCCGTGGCTGTAAACGGCGACAATGCCGGCCAACTGCCTTCACCTTTGCTCAACCGGGCTTGGGATAAAAATCTTCTCAGCTTGATGGCGCAAACATCTGCTTCTGCTTTTCGTACCTTCCGATGTGATCGTCAAGTTGCAGGGTGAGCCCGATGCTGTCGAGGCCCTCCAGCAGGAGCCTTTTGCGGAACCCGTCTATCTGAAAGTGCATCTTGCGGCCGCCTACCACCACGATCTGCCTTTCAAGGTCGATCTCAATCTCGAGGTCCTCGTTCTTGAACAAATAGTCCACTTCCTCAGGTTTGAGCCGGACAGGGAGAATGCCGTTCTTGAAGCAGTTGTTGTAGAAAATGTCTGCAAAGGATGGTGCTATCACAGCGTGGAAGCCATAGTCTAGTATCGCCCACGCGGCGTGCTCCCTGGAACTGCCGCTGCCAAAGTTGTCACGCGCAAGCATGATCTGCCTGCCGGAATATTTCGGGTTGTTCAGCACAAAGTCGCTTTTTGGTTTGCCGTCCCTGTCAAAGCGCCAGTCGTAGAACAGGTACTTGCCAAAGCCCGTCCTGCTGACCAGCTTCAGGAACTGCTTTGGCACTATCTGGTCGGTGTCCACGTTTACCCTGTCAAGCGGTGTTGCTTTGCTAGCGAGCACCGTAAAGGGCTCCAACTAGAGCCACTCCCTCACGTCCACAAAATGGCCTTCTATCGCTGCCGCCGCAGCCATCACGGGGCTTACGAGGTGTGTCCTGCCGCCGGACCCCTGCCTCCCCTCAAAGTTGCGGTTCGAGGTGCTCGCGCAGCGCTCCCCAGGCGCAAGAATGTCCGGGTTCATGCCAAGGCACATACTGCAGCCAGACTCGCGCCACTCAAAGCCGGCCTCCTTGAAGACCCTGTCGAGACCCATTTTTTCCGCGGCCGCCTTTACGTGCTGAGACCCCGGCACCACCATCGCCCGGATGTTTGGCGAGACCTTTCGTCCCTTTACTATTATCGAAGCCTCAAGCAGGTCTTCAAGCCGCGAGTTTGTGCACGAGCCGATAAAGACTCTATCAAGCTTGATGTCTGTCATGTTAGTGCCCGGCTCTAGCGCCATGTATTCTAGGGCTCGGACGGATGCCTTGCGCTCGTTCTCGTTCCCCTTTGCAAACTCGTCTGGGTGCGGCACCGAATCGGTGACATCCACGACCATCCCGGGGTTCGTCCCCCAGCTCACCTGCGGAGCAAGCGCGCTGACGTCAAAGCTGACAGACCTGTCAAAACTGGCGTTTGGATCCGTCCTAAGATTCGTCCAGTATTCGACCGCCTTTTCAAACTGCTCTCCCTTTGGCGCATAGCGCCTTCCCCTGATAAAGTCAAACGTAGTTTTGTCGGGCGACACAAGCCCGGCGCGGGCGCCGGCTTCAATCGACATGTTGCATATCGTCATCCTGTTTTCCATCGACAACTCTGATATCGCTTGACCACGGTACTCGAGGACAGACCCGGTGCCACCGGCAGTCCCTATCGTCCTTATGACGCGGAGTATCATGTCCTTTGCAGTCACGGCGTGAGGGTTCTTCCGCCTGCCCTCGAGGTTTATCGCAAACGTCTCGGGCCTGTCCATCCACATAGTCTGGGTGGCAAGCACATGCTCCACCTCGCTGGTTCCTATGCCAAGCGCAAAGGCTCCAAAGGCGCCGTGGGTCGAGGTGTGGCTGTCGCCGCAGACTATTGTGGTGCCCGGCAGGGTCAGCCCCAGCTCCGGCCCTATCACATGCACTATGCCCTGATTGGGGCTGTGCATGTCAAAGAGCGTTATTCCAAACTCTTTGCAGTTCTGCGCAAGCGTCTGGATCTGTATCGACGAGATTTGATCTACAATTGGGAGCGACCTGTCGCTTGTTGGCACATTGTGGTCCATCGTCGCAAACGTCAGGTCGGTGCGCCTTACGCGACGGTTGTTCATGCGCAGCCCGTCAAACGCCTGCGGCGAGGTGACTTCGTGCACAAGATGCCTGTCAATATACAATAATGAAGGGCAATCCTCCTTTTCGTAGACGACGTGGCTGTCCCAGATCTTTTCAAGTATCGTTCTATGCAAACGTGTGAGAAAAATGTTGCAAGGGGAATATAAAACAACAGGCAGGACCGGCGCTGTTTGGATAAAACATCAATAGTATGCACGCATAAAACAAATCATGACAGGAGGAGCATATGTTCCTGTTATCGCAGGAATGGCCGTTGGCGTAGCTTTCATTATTATGTTCTCTTTTCCATATAGTATTAACCAGAATGTCGCGATTATATCCAAACAGGTTTCCATCGTAACAATTCCCAAGGAAGCGCAGGATAAGAACTTCGAGCCTTCAACGATCAAGGTTGTAATTGGATTAAACAACACTGTCAGATGGATGAATGAGGATTCCGTGCTCTATACCATAGTATCAGACACTGACTACATTGATCCATACAGTGGATGGTTTAGTACGGAAAAGCGTTCTGAAGAGGAAGGAGGATCTTTTGTGATGCCTGGTCAGTTCTTTGAATTCACCTTTACAAAACCTGGAGAGTACGGCTATCATAGCGTGCCACATCCACAGATGCACGGGACAGTAATAGTTTTAGGGTCAGGCGCTAGTTATGATTTCGGCCAGTAGCAGATAGTTTTAAATCAGGTAAGGCTTCCACAATGCGGTATATGCACCCTCAGGACAAGAGATATCCCGATTACATCGCTGATCAGATAAAGAAGGGGACCACCACCTGCGCGCTGACTTGCAAGGACGGAGTGGTGCTGGCGGCAGACACTCGCGCAAGCGCTGGGCTCTTTATCGCCGACAGGCACGTCATGAAGATCCAGCAGGTCGACAAGCACCTTGCAATGACTATCGCCGGCGGTGTCGCCGACGCGCAGAACCTTGTCGACACGATGCGATACAACGCCAACCTCTACCGGCTGCAGAACAGGGAGCTGATGCCGGTCAAGTCGGCGGCGAGGCTCTGCTCTAACATACTGTTCAACCAGCGCTACTTTCCGTACTATGTCCAGATAATCATGGCCGGCTACACGAAGGCTGAAGGAAGCCAGATCCATAACATCGATCTCTTTGGCTCGATGACTACTGAAAAATTCATCTCTACGGGCAGCGGCTCGCCAGTCGCGTACGGCTACCTAGAGTCCGAATATCGCGACAACATGGGCGTGAACGAGGCGTACAAGGTCGCGATGCAGGCAATAGCGGCTGCGATCAGGAGGAACGCCGGGACCGGCGACAGCATCAACGTGGTCATTATCGACAAGAACGGCTACCGCGAGATGTCAAAGGAAGAGAAGGCGGTTGTGGGTGTAGTCTTTTAGGCTACTCCACGATGGCGTTAATAATTTCCCGTTCTCTTCCGGCGACCTTTACCGGGGTTATTTAGTCAAGCTCCTGCAGGACCATTTCGACTGTCCTGCATTCGTCGCACTTGCACCTGTTAGGGGACTTCATGAGAGGACATTGCTCTTACGACTCTAAAAGCTAGCTCGCAAGGGACCACGTAGATGCATGCGATCTATGTTATTTCGCTCATGAACAGGCTGCTGTCAAGCTTGGAAAACCTTGGCAGGTCTATCTTGGCGCCCGGCTCCATTATTTCGCGGATGTAGGTCCCGGCCTGCGGCTGCACCCACCATTCTTCGCCGAACCTGCCCTGCAGGCGGTGGTCGAGCTCTGCCGCCCTGACCGCAGCCAAGAGGTAGCTTGGCACGTACATTATCGCGTCCGGCAGTATGTGGTGCAGCATCCAGTATTGCCCGGGCATTTCAAGGCCGGTGTATTCTTTTATCAGTTTTGCATAGAGATCGCTTGCCTTTTCCATCGAAAGTTTCCTGCGCCAGAACTCCGCCTTCATGAGCGAGTTGGCGGTGTAAAAGGGGACGAAGAACAATACCATAAAGTTGTTCCTCGCATCGATCTCTTCAAGGACCTGCTCGTCGCAAACGCCGAGCGACGACAGGTATTTCCTGTTCTTTGTCAGCCTTTCCAGAAATATCGAGAATATCTCGGCGATCCCCATCGAAAAGCCGTACCTGTCCCAGTATTCCGCCTGCGGGCTTATCGAAGACGCGTGTGCCGCGTGCCCCATCTCATGGTAGCACCCCTGCAGGTCAAAGTACGGGCTTTCGCTCTTGTACAGGACGCGTATGTCGGTCGGCACCTGGACAAAGAAGCATATCGGCGAATGGTACTTGTTCTTCCTGTCCTCCGTGTCAAACTTGATAGATGACAGGTTGAACTGCATGGCTGTAAGCGTGCACCTGACCTGCTCCGGCGGGTTGACGCCTGCAAACTCTTTTTCAAGGTCGGCGTAGACCCTGTTGCGGAAAAAGTAGAAATCGTCGTAATATTCCGCGTCCCTTCCAAGCACCTTTTTCGACATTGTCGCAAGCGCCTCCTGGAAGGGCTTTTTTGCCCGATTGCCCATCGACTTTACAAAATCGATCAACTGAGAATAAGAAATCTTTTCGTTCTCGAGGTAGGCGTCAAGCGGGCTCAGCTTCCTGCCCGAGTGCTCTGTATAGACATTTCCCATCTGCGAAAATCGTTCCTTTATGACCGGCAAAATGTATTTTGTCTTTGAAATAAACTCGTCAAACACCTGTTTCCGTTTTGCCGGATCTTTTTGCGCGCTGTTGAACTGGCGCCACGAGCTCCAATTTACAGGGGCCCTCCCAAAGTGGTGGCGCGAAGAAACGATCTTTTGGTTGCGCAGGTTGTACAGCTTGAGCTCCAGCTTTTTTGTCGACGAGTCGGCGATGCTTTCAAGCGAGCTCAGGAAGAGCTCCCTTGGCTCGTAGAACGACCCTAAGAAGGTCCTGGCGCTCGCAGCCTTCATCTCGGCTAGCTGCTCTATCACCCGGTCGCTGTGATCTAGGCCGGCGTACTGCTTGTAGCGCTCGTCTGCGTCCGCGATGCAGATACGTTCGTCGAGCTGGCACCACTGCTCTAGGTTCATGGCTCTTGGCAGGCACCCGATCCAATTTTAAGTTTGGCGGTTCCAGGAGATCGATATTTAAGATTTTGTCCGAACGTTTGGATCAAGCGTTAAATCGGCTCGCGCGCAATATTACTCGTGTCCAACACCCATTATTCGGCCATGACGGGCAGGATGCCTAGACGCGACTTTCTAAAGCTCATGGCTGCGGCCGGCGTAGTCATGGCTTTTGCACCGTTTGTCGACTGGGGCAAGTTCCTGCCGAACACTAGGGCAACTTTGGCGGATAGTACAAAACTAGAGATCAAGGGAGAGCCGGCCAACATCTACTCCTTTCCGGTAAATCATTCAGAAGTGGTGATATACCCCAAGACCGACGATCCGGTGCTAAACGAGGAGGCTTTCATGACATGGCAGCTGATAAGGCTCCCACTTGAGCTTGGCGGAGGCAAGAACGATGTTTTGGCGTTCCGGCTTTACAGCAGGGTTTGCCTGCACCTGTGGTGCCTGTGGGGATATATGCCGAAAAGGAACACCATAGAATGCCCGTGCCATGCAAGCACGTACGATCCTTTCACTGGCAGGGCGTTTGCCGGGCCGGCCTCATTGCAGGGCCCACCTGCAAACATACTGCCAAGGCTGGACCTTGAAGCAGATAGAAACGGCGACCTGTGGATACTGCCTCCGACTTGGGACCTTCGCAAGAACGGCATCGTGGGGTACGGAAGGTATGCTGCGTAACTGCCGAAGATTTTTATCCCTAATACAAGTGTATTGCACTGTTGCTCCAAGCAGGAGGTTTGCTCCGCTGAATTGAGCACGAAAGCCCTGAGCCTATCATTGTTCCTGTTTACCGCCGTGACCCTTACCCACGCAGCGCTTGTCGATTACCGCTCCGGCGCAGCCGAAACCCAGTCGCAGTTCAAGTCACAGGATAGCAAAACGGCCAGCCAGATGCTCTATCTGCAGGCAAGAAAGCTCGCCGGTGCCCAGCTGGCATTTGATATTGGCACAGACGACCGCCGCGGAGTCTGGCGCGGCCAGACAAGATCCGGGTGGACCGAGAACGGCCTCTGCTGCGGAGTCTTTGAGCTACTAGTCAAGATGAAGGGCGGGAGAACAAGGACAAATCTTTTGAGGCTGCTCAACGAGCCAAGGAACAAGCTCCAGCTTTCACACGAACTAGATATAGACTGGAAGGCGGTGGACGGCCACATAACCAAGTTGTCACAGTACGGCCTTGTGGCCGAGGTCGTGACAGTCGGCACCTGCAGGGTCTACGCCATCACGCAGAAGGGCAGACTGGCGCTCGAACTCGCAGACAAGTGGCACGAACACGACCCCATAAAATGCACCTAAAAGGATTTACGGCACGCATTGGCAATTAACACATGGCAAGACCGCTTGGAGTGCTCGATTTCCTGATAATAGCGGCCCTTATCATTGTGGCCGCAATAGTGATCTACTTTTTGTGGCCGCTGATAATTGCTGTAATTATCGTAGGCGCTGCCTACTACATCTACAAGTGGTATATGTACAAGAGATATTAAAAGGAAAAGGGGTCGCGCTTACGCGCCGGCCATGTTGTTGCGGAGTTCGACTCCCTTGTGGTCGTCTGCGGCCTGAGCAGCTGCCCTGTGCATTTCTGACATGGCGCAGCCCATCTCGGCTTCTGGCTTGCCCCTTCTCATCAGGCCCCTGTAGAGTCCTGCTTCGAGGGTCTGTCCGTGGGCCTTCTCCCACTCTTCGACCGGGATGCTGTACTTCTTTTGTATCCTGTCGCGGTACCACTCTGGGATTACGTTGAACGCGCAGAACGGAATGATTCTGAGGTCCGGAGTGAGGTAGTGGATGTCGCACCTTTGCAGGCGTTCAAGGTCTTCGTTGTACTTGTCCTGGAAGTGCATCATGCCTATGAACAGCGACCTTCCGTGCCACGAGCCCACAGAGTCAAAGTTGCGCTTTAGCAGGATGCTCGAGAACATCTTTGCCAAATCAAGGCCGCGCGGCTGTTTCTCCTTGTTGACGAACTGCTTCAGCCTGCGGACGACTTCTAGCATTGTCCAGTAGCGGTTTGCGCCCGACTTGATCTCGTCGGCCTTTTCTTCAAAGAATTCCAGCACGCCCTTGATGTCGACAAAGTCTGTCAGCGGAATGAGCTTCTTTGTGTCCGCGTCTTCAAAGACGTACGTGCCTGCGCCGCACGCAAAGTGTATCGACAGTTCGTACTTTGGCTTCTTGCTGAAAGCCTCGATGATGTTTGTCATGGGCATGCATGACGGGACCGGGAACCATGCGTCCTTTGTGATCTCGCCATTTGTCTGCTCCTCGATCCTCTCGATGCAGTCTGGGATCGTGATTCTGTATTTCTCGCGCTCCTTCTTGCCCATCCTGCCCGTGAGCGACACCGGCTGGAAGTTGACTGCGTGGACCACGTCAAGATTCTTGCGGGCAAAGTTGATGATTCCGCCCAGCTCGTGGTCGTTTATCGACTTGATTACCGTCGGGACGAACACCACCGTCATTCCGCACTTTCTTGCCGATTCCAGCGCGTACGGGATCTCCCAGTGGTTCTTGGGGTTGGTCCTCGGGGTTACGCCGTCAAACGAAAGGTAGAGGTTGCTGACGCCGGCGTTCCTAACCTGGCGCATAGTCTCCGGCGACATGGCCAGTTTGATGCCGTTGGTGTTGAGCTGGACGTGGTCGACGCCTTCCTCCTTCATTATCCTGATTATTTCTGCAATGTCGTCGCGGAGCATCGGTTCGCCTCCAGTGATCTGTATAGAGTTGCCCGCGATCGGTTTTTCTGCCTTGAGCGTCTTCATCATGGCCCTCACCTGCTCCATGTTCGGCTCGTACAGGTAGGCGCCTTCAAGGCCCTTCTTGACGTAAAAGAAGCAGTACCAGCACGTCAGGTCGCACCTGTTCGTGATGATCATGTTTGAAAGTCCAGAGTGTGAAAGGTGGTTGGTGCACAGTCCGCAGTTGTTCGGACAGGAACACTTGTCAATCATTACGTTCGGGGCATGCGCGCCCTTGCCGTCCATCCAGTAGGTGCTGAATTTCTTGTACATTTCGTACGAGCCAAAGTAAAGCTCTTCGCACTCGCCGTGCGTCGGGCACGTCTTGGTCATAAAGACCTTGCCGTCCCTTTCAAAGACTTCAGCATCCAGAATCATGTTGCAATCTGGACAGATGCTTTGCGTAAATCTAATAGTCCGCCTAGCGCCTTCGCTCTTGCTGGACATATTCGAAATTTGGATTAGGTCCATACTACTACCTTAATGAACACCTTTTCCATTTTGTATATAAAGCTAACCTACTAATTCCTACGGGGAATAGGTAAAATTCTACGCACAAATCGTGAGAAAAGCTCCGGATTTTAGACCGGCCGGCCCGCGGGCATCTTAATATAGCTCGCTCTCTCAGTTGGACAAGAATTGAGCATTAGCGACAGGTCAAGGAAGGCGATGGAAAACCTTGGCTTGACGGGCTACGAGATACGCGTCTACCTCTCCCTGCTCGACACCGGCTCCATTACGGCGTCGGACATCTCGAAAAAGTCGGGTGTGCCCTACTCGAAAATCTATGAGGTGCTCAACACGCTGGAGGAGAAGGGGTGGCTCGAGTCCGACAGCTCGAGGCCGCAAAAGTTCTTCCCCAAGTCGCCCTCGAGTGCGCTAGATTCGATGAAGCTGCGGCACGAAAGCAACTTCCGCGAAAGCCAGAGCGCCATCGTAAACGAGCTGATGCCGATGTACACAAAGAGCGGCATGAAGGAGAGGCCCGAGATATGGGTCGCAAGGGGAATCCCCAACATCCTTGCCAAGGTCAACGATGTCATCCAGAACACGCAGCAGGAGCTGCTCGTCGCGCTTCCGCACGTTGCGGAGAACCTTGCAAAGCCGGTCCAGCCTATCTTGCGGACGCTGCACGACAGGGGTATCAAGATAAACATTCTTGCTTCTGACAAAATAAATTCCGACATCATCAAGACTCTGAGCAGGGTGTCCGAAGTCAGGCAGAGGGACGGCCTGTTTGGCGGAGGCGTCATAGGCGACGGAAGGCATGTCGTGATCCTGCTTGGGGAAGGCGGCAGCGAGCCTATTGCGATATGGGCCGACCACGCCGGCCTTGCCAGCTTTGCAAAGGGCTACTTCCAGTACCTTTGGGAAGATTCCACGCAGGGCGGCAGGAAGAAATCGCGGTAAAAACGGCGTTATATGAGAAGGGATAAGGTTAATAGAGTTTGGCGAGACAGATAGCCCCGTGGAGTCAGCCGTTGCAAAGAAGCGGGAAACTAGCAACGACGAAGAGCTTTTCGTAGGCACCGCCGAGTCAGAGCACGTCGAAATGTACCTGAAGGCCATCTGGTACATCCGCGAGCGCGGGGAGGAAGTAAAAGTAAGCTCGATAGCCAAGCTCCTTAACGTCACCCAGCCGTCAGTAGTCCAGATGCTGCGCAAGCTCAACGGCTCGCAGCTGGTGCGCTACAGCAAGGGGAGCGTAGAGATGACGGCCGAAGGCGACAGGATCGGCAAGCAGATGATGCGCAACACACGCCTGCTAGAAGTGTTGATGAGGGACGCACTCAAGATAGAGATAGACGAAGAGATGGTCTGCGGCATAGAGCACCACATGAAGGACATTTTCACCGACGCGCTGTGCACCCTCTTGAAGCACCCGAGGAAGTGCCCGCACGGACACACGATCCCCCGTGGCAAGTGCTGTTCGTAGATTTTTATGTCACGACGACCCATTTTTGGCGTGGACAAGCGATGACTAGACTAGCCCTACTGACCTAGTGAGGAAGATCTTGAGTAAGGAGTTTGTCCACTCATAAACTTGATAAATGGCTACCGCACCCTCATACTTGCACATGGTCCAGATAGAAACCACGGCTTCACTGGAGAGCTTTAGGCAATTTATCATCGTAAGCACCTGCCGGTCCTTCATACCGGAGAGTTACCTGCGCGACTATGAGGTCTTTCCCGAGCGCGAAGAAGGGCCCGGAGCGATATACATCGAAGCGGCAGACAAGGTCACGTTGAAAAAGATAAGGGAGATGACATTCGTAAACGCAAAGGAGATACTCGGCATCATCTACTCTTCGAAAAGCGGCAACACGCAGTTAAAGTGGAGGCAGGTGCGCAGGCGCGGAGGAAAGGTTCAGGGCTTTGCGTCGCCCAACGCGCTGGTCAACCTGGTCGAGTCGGGCGTGCTGACCCAGGAGTGGGTAGACGGCTACCTGAAGTCGGTCCAAGGTCAGGGCGGCGAAAACTCGGCAGTGACTGAAAGCGAAAAGACAGTATGATCGTAAAGCCAAGCGGGACATCGGCCGGCGCTTTTTTTGTAATCCCGGAAGACGCCGACGACCTCTTTACGCTCCGGCGCGTAGTGGAAAAGGACGACTATGTCATCGCAGACACCAGCCGCGTGATAAAGCAGGTCAAGGAATACGGCCGGCCCGACAAGGGCGAGCGGGTCAAGGTGCGCGTTTCAATCAGAGTCGAGCAGAGCGAGCTTGACGCCGCGGTCGACAGGCTCCGCATGACCGGCACCATTATGGAAACGGACAACGAGATAGTGACTAAAGGGACGCACCACTCCCTGTCCGTGCAGCCCGGCGACTCGATAACGATAGACAAGGGGAGGAGGTGGCAGGATGTAGAGCTCAGAATGCTAAAGAGGTCCGGCGCCAATGCCAGCTTTATCCTCGTGGCGATAGACACGCAGGAAGCGGCAGTAGCCAAGGTGTCGGGCACGCACGTCAAGGTCATCCCCAACATCTACTCCGGCCAGAGCGGCAAGCGCTACCAGACAAAGAACAACCCAAACATCGAGGTCTATTTCGCGGACATTGCCAAGATTGTCGCTTCAATAATCGGGGAAAACGACAGGGTGATCGTGTTTGGCCCCGGCGAAACGAGAAGAAGGTTCTTCAACGCGCTTGTGGCAAGGGAGGAGATTCCAAAGGAAAGGGTGCAGGTAGTGGACGGGGTCGATGTCGCCGGCGAAGATGGCATTTTCGTTTTCCTGCGATCGCCGGCGATGAAGGAGGTCATGAGCGCAAGCAAACTCGCGTCGGTGTCCTCCATGCTCGACAGGGTGATGCTGATGGTGAACAGGGGAGAAGGGAAATTCGCGATGGGGATGCAGGAGGTGTCGCAGGCCGGCGCCATGAAGGCCATAGAATCGGTCGTGTTTTCCGATTCGATCTTCAAGACCGCAGATGAGGAACAGGTAGTAAAGCTGTTAAACTCGATTGAAAGCTATGGAGCAAAGACGTACGCGGTGGACTCGTCGACCGACATCGGGTTACGCGTCTCATCGCTTGGCGGCATTGTGGCGCTTCTCAGGTACGCCGTCCGTTGACTCTGCGAGCCAAGACAGGTACGATCTGGAAACGTCCTGCATTTTCAGCTCGACAATTTCCGGCACTTCATACGGGTGCAGCCTTGTAATTTCGGCTTTTAGTTTTTTTGCAGATTTCGCGGTAGTCTTGAAGAGCGCGATGAATTCCTTCTGGTCCTCCATCCTGCCGCGCCAAGAGTAAATTGATCGAACTTGGGTAAAGTTGACGCAGGCGCAAAGCTTGCCGGCGACGACCTTGCTTGCTACGTCGGCGACAGACTTTTCGTTTGGAAATGTCGACAGGATGATTGTTCCCTTGCTTGCCATATGTTGTGATTGTGATGTGTAATTAATTAATTCTTTTAAATTTCTACTGGAGCTGTTTGAAACGCGAATATGTGTAGTATATAAGAACTAATTTTGGCTCCACATACTCCACTGGAAACGCGCGCACGCGCTCACAGCGTTTCGCAGAGTGGGTTTGCCTTCATTATGATAAAGTCCTGGTTTGCCATGTTCTTTGAAGCCACCTTTTCATAGTCCGCCTTTGAGCAGGCGATGACGACGGTAGTCTTGTCGGTGTGGTAGAGGTCAAACGTCGCCCCCTGGTGCCGCTCTACGTCTCCGATGTAGTCCTTCACCTTTGTCTCAAGCGTCGACAGGAGCTCGATCTTGTCGCCCCTCATCTCGTGCTGGTCAAGCGTCCACGCTATTGCCACTTTTGTCCTGCTAGCCTTGAGGTCGCGCTTTTTGAGCGTGGCCCGTATCTGGTCGATGAGATACTTCATGTAGCCTTCAATGCCCTTGATGCTGCCGTTCACAAGATACATCAGCGGACCGGCGCCGTCAAGCGACGACCCTATTATCCGAAGATCGTAAAGCCCACTTGTCACGTCGTCGATGTAAAGATCTGCAAAAGAGCCGCGCATGAGCTCGCTTCCGATGTTGCTGTCTGCAGCCTTTTTGCAGATTTCAAGTATGCTGGCCATGCCAGAGTAGTGGCTCAGCGTCTTGATTACGTGGGCGAGCTCGGCAGAGTTGACGTCCACAAAGCTGAGCTTGCGCCGAGTATCGGGGTCGTAGAGCATCTTGGACAGGTGGGCGTCCTGCTTTGACTTGACCGAGCCCACCAGCGTCTCAGAGCCGGCGCTTGTAAACCTGCTCATCGGGAGGTAATAGTACGACACGTCCTTTTCTACAGTCATGCCGGTCATATGCTCTATCAGGGCGATGTTTTCGCTGTTGCCCCCGACTCCGGTTGGAAGCATGTAGACCACGGAGGCTCCGCGCTTGAGCGCCTTTATCGCGTCCTTGAACTTGCTAGTCACGTCGCCTTTCACGTCCGGGCCGACCTTCCTCACCCGCGGGGCGAAATACACGTGTGAGGCATTGCTCACCGCTACGTCTATGGGCTCCAAATCGAGCAGCGGCTCGTCCTCGACAAGCGAGCTCACGTTCGGGTAAGTCCTTGCGATGTCGGGCTTGAGCGATATCGCCATCCTTACAGACTCGTCTATCAAAGAGACTTTCGAGCCCTTGACCGCTATGGAGGAAGCTATCCTATACCCTTCGGTGCTCAGGCCATACACTGCAACAGAAGAACCTGCACTCAAAGTGTCGACTGAGCTCCCCCGTTCATCCCTACGATATACCTCAAGTGATCTACAAAAGGTTTTTCCACTGGCTTTCGGCTACAAGTCATGTTTGGAGATCTGGTTTGACATTTTGACCCCAAAACAGGTCATGTTTTTCAGGCGCGCGGTCGCCCTGCTTCACAACTCGAGCCACGAAGTGCTCTGCACTTCAAGGCAGTACAGGGAAGCAGTCGAGCTTGCCAGGATCAATGGGTTCGATCTGACCATTGTTGGAAGCCACGGAGGGGCGGACAGGTAAGAAAAGCTGCGCCAGAGCGCAAGAAGGATATTCGAGCTCGCCGAAGTGGTAAAGCGCTTTGGGCCTGACGTTGCTGTCACCTTTTCGTCGCCGGAAGGGGCAAGGGTCGCTTACGGCCTGGGTGTTAAGCACGTCGGCTTTAACGACTCGCCTCATGCAGAGGCCGTCGCAAGGTTCACCATCCCGCTGACGAGCAGGCTGCTCTACCCCTGGGTAATACCTTACTCTGCTTGGGCCGGCTGCGGCATTGCAAGAAAGAACATCACGCGCTACCGCGCGCTCGACCCGGCGGCGTGGCTCAAGCACGACGATACTCCTGAAGCCGAGCACGGCAAAAAGACGATCCTGCTCCGCATTGAAGAAAGCAAGGCGTCGTATATAGCCGACAGGAAGCTGGGGACAGGAGGCATGATTGACTACTTTGTGAATGAGCTCTGGCAGTCGGCCAATATCGTGGCGCTCTGCAGGTACCAAGACCAGATTGCAGAGGTGGAGGCGCGCCACGGCGGCATGGTGCAGGTGCTGAAGGACGTGGTCGACGGCGCCGCGCTGATAAAATCTTGCCAGCTCTTTGTAGGCGCCGGGGGGACAATGACTGCTGAAGCCGCTCTTATTGGCAAGCCCACGATATCTATAGGCCCACTTCATTTCCACGTTGAAAAGTATCTCGTCAGGTCCGGCCTCGTCAGAAAGGCGGCCAACGCAAAGTCGCTTGTAAGGCTTGGAAAGAAAATGATCTCTGACGACCGATACAGGCAGGCGTAAAAGAAAAAGGCCGCGCGGGTACTGGCTGGTATGGAAGACCCGACCGACAGGATGTTAAGCGCCGTAAGATTATAAGGATGTGCAAGACAGCTGGACTTACGCCCGGAAGCCCGGTGGAGGAAAACTTTTTTCCGCCGAATGTAGTGGCCAAGCATAGGGGCCTTTGGAGCCCTTGACCCCAGTTCGAATCTGGGCCGGGCTATTATAATTAAATACCGACAGAAATGCAACTAGTGGTGCCGTGATGAAAGTCTACGTCACTAGGAAGGTCTTGGAGCCGGCGCTACCAATGCTCTCAAGGGAGTGCAGGGTCGCGCTCCATAACAAGCCTAGGCCGCCGAGCAGGGCCGAGATCCTGAAAAATGTGGCCGGCAAAGACGGCATACTCTGCATGCTTTCTGACAGGATGGACGCGCAAGTGATGAACACGGCAGGGCCGAGCCTCAAGGTGATCAGCTCGTACAGCACCGGCTTTGAGCACATCGACGTCAGGGAAGCAACCGCAAGGGGCATCTATGTCACCTACACCGCGGACATTCTTGCCGAAGCAACTGCAGACCTTGCATTTGCGCTCATTCTCGCCTGCGCGCGCAGAATCGTCAGCGCCGACAGGTACGTCAGGGAGAACAGGTGGAAGGTCGGCTGGTCGCCCGATCTCATGCTCGGCTACAACGTGCATGGCGCGACGCTCGGGATAATCGGGCTTGGAAGGATAGGGGCCGCCGTGGCGCGTAGGGCAAAGGGTTTCAACATGAATGTGCTGAATCACAGCCGCAGCAGGCACCAGCAGCTCGAATCAGAGCTGGGCGTCCGGCACGCAGCGCTTGACGAGTTGCTTGCGCAGAGCGACTTTGTATCGATACACACCAGCCTGAATAGCGAAAGCCGCCATCTGATAAACAGGGACAAGCTTCGGCTGATGAAAAAGACCGCGTTTTTGGTGAACACGGCAAGGGGTCAGGTCATCAACGAGGCAGACCTTGCCAGAGCTCTCAACAGCGGCCAGATCGCCGGAGCGGCGCTGGACGTGTTTGAGAGGGAGCCCCTGCCAAGATCAAGCCCGCTTTTAAAGATGAAAAATGCGGTGCTGCTGCCGCACATTGGCAGCGCGACTTACCAGACACGCTCCAAGATGGCCGAAGTTGCCGCCAGGAACCTGCTTGGCGTTCTTGCAGGAAGGGAGCCGGATCCGAGATTTCTGGTAAACCCAGAAGTGAGAAAGGTCAGGCCGCTATGACTTTTTGTTGGGCTTTAGGTGCCACTCGCCTGTCTTGTCTATCCACGCCCTGCAGTCAAGCTTTTTTTCCATCTCTGCAAGTAGCTCCTCTGTGGTCAGGTTCCTCGCCAGAGAGATTTTCGTGGTCTTTAGTTTTTCAATAAACTCGGGGGTTCCGTCCTCTATTATCAACCGCGTTCCCATGCTTTCTTTTTCTTGTCGTACTCGGCGCGGCTGTAGACGGACTTTGCAGGGTGGCCAATGACGACGGTGTCAGGTGGCATGTCCTTTGTGACGACTGCGGCCATCGCGACCACGCTGTTCTTTCCTACTCAGACTCCGGGCTTGAAGACAGACCTGCCACCTATTATCGCGCCGTCCTCGACAACGACCCCCACCATCTTGGGGCTCATCGGGTACGGGTCGTTTGTGAAAGCCGCCGCCGGCCCAATGAAGACGTTCTTTCCTATCACAGTAAGAGGAGGGATGTAGATGGACCCTTCAATTCGAGTGTTGTCGCCTATCTTCACCTTGTAGTCGACGTGGGTCAGGGAGCCTATCATGACGTTGTCGCCCATCTCTGTTTCGGCCCCGACATAGGCAAAGTGCCATATCTTGGTGTTCTTGCCTATCTTGGCGGTCTTGGCAACATAGTTTATCACGCCGGGCGGGGCGGTGTAGTTGCTCATTTCACAGATGCCATGGATTTCCTTGTTTTATAACTTTGTCAGGGATCTTGCCCTGCCACTTTTTCAGAAACTCGATGTCACGTTCCTTGTCCTTTTCCCGCAGCTCGTCCGGCAACATCACCGGGATTTCGTCGATGATCGGGTAGTAGCGGCTGCACTTCGTGCAGAAGAGCACGCCTTCCTTGACAGCCTGTCCCTCAGAGACGACCTCGAACAGTTCCAGCGGGTAGTGCTTATCTATCGGGCACGCCAGTATGTCGAGCATTGACTTTTTCATGGTTTCAGATCCAAGTATACAGGCGAGCCGGTATTACTTGACAGTATCGCCGCTTCGGCGACCCTCGTCACGTTTGTCGCGTCCGCGGCGGTCACCACTATCTTTGTCCTGCCCTCTATGGCGTCCAGGAAGTTCCTCAGCTCTAGCGCAAGCGGTTCCTGGAACTGCCGGCGCGGCATTATAGTCGCCTCGGCGTGGTCTATCTTGATCTCCTGCGTCAAAAAGTCCCCGGTGATGATGCCATCTGTGCACACCGCGCTGAAGGTCCTGACCTTTTTTGGGGTGAGCCAGTTGGACGCGATTATGGCCACTTTCTGGTTCTCAAATCCCAGCATCATAGTTGCAAAGTCCTCGAACGAGTGGAAGCGCTTGCCGGCCCGCGCAAACACCACGTTTGGTCGGCTGCCGAAAAGGAACATTGCCGCGTCGATGTCTTGCACAGATGTGTCGTATATCACGCCCACGTCCTTGATGTGAAGCGGCATCCTGTTTTCGCGGTGGAACTCGATCATCATCGGCTCGCCGTACATTCCTCCTTCTATGAGCTTGCGCGTGTCGCTCACCCCCGGGTTGAACCGCTCGACGTAGCCGGACGTCAGGATGACCTTTTTTTTCTCTGCGACCTGCATCATCTCTTCGCACTCTTTGGACGAAAACGACATCGGCTTTTCCACAAACGTGTGGACGCCGCGCTCCATGGTCTTTTTCGCGACTGCCGCGTGGGTCTTGGTCGGCGTGCACACCAGGCAGCCGTCAAGCCGCTCTTTGTCGAGCACGTCGTCGATGGATGAATAGGACTGCACGCCGTGCTTGCCGGCTATCTCCTTTGCCTTGGCTGCTTCAAGGTCGCATATCGCCGCAAGGCACCCGAGCTCCTTTAGAACCCTGGCGTGGTTCTTGCCCCACCCGCCGACTCCAATGACTGCTATCTTGCTTGCCATACCGGGGTCAGCCACTCCATGTGGTCCTTGCTGCCTGCAGACACGATCTTTTCGTACATTTCGCGGATGCTCCTTGTCACCGGTCCTTCCTTCCCACTGCCGACGGTATAGCCGTCAATGCTGGTCACCGAAATGATCTCTGCCGCGGTGCCCGTGAGGAATATCTCGTCGGCCATGTACAGCTCTGTCCGGGGGATCGGCCGCTCTGCAACTTCGTAGCCCAGATCCTTTGCTATCTTGATCGCGCTTTCTCGCGTAATGCCTTCAAGAGCGGAATCTGCAAAATAAGGCATGTAGATCCTGCCGCGCCTGACAAGGAAGATGTTTTCGCCGGAAGCCTCGCTCACATTGCCCGACATGTCGAGAAGTATAGACTCGTCGTAGCCGTTTCGCTTGCTCTCCTGAGTCGCAAGGATCGAGTTGAGGTAGTTGCCGGCTGCCTTGGCAAGCGGCGGGGTGGCGCTGTCGTGGATGCGCCTCCACGAAGAAACGCACGCCTTTATTCCTTCGCCCTTGAAGTACTTTGCAAACGGGAACGTGATGATTACCGTGTGTGTCGGCGAGTTCCTAGTCACGTTCAGGTCTATTCCGTGCTGGCCCACGAACGTCAGCGGGCGGATGTAGCACGACTCTTTCATCTTGTTCTTCTGCAGGAGATCGACCGTGGCTCTAGCAAGCTCCTTGGCAGAGTGGTTGAGCGTGATTGAGTAGACACCGGCAGACCGGTGGAGCCTTTCCATGTGCTCCTGCAGCCGGAAGACGTAGAGGTTGTTCCTGGCCGCGTAGCCCCGGATTCCTTCAAAGACGGCGGTGCCGTAATGGAGCGCGTGGGTAAATATTGGCACTTTTGCGTCCTCCCATTTCACGAACTTGCCGTCGAACCATACAAATTCGCCGCCCTTTTCCTTCATGGTATGAAGGCAGAATCCCTCGCTGGCTTATAAAAATCTACAGTACCAAATGACATGCGTGCGCGCGTTTCCAGTGGTTCCAGTGGAGCCAGCAATTAGTTCTTTAATAGTATGCTCTCGTGCGCGCCGCCGGCTCGGAGACTGTGCGTAGAATTAGTTCTTTTATGCGGCTTACACGGGAGGGTCGCACCATGGCGGTCATTCTTTTTACCTTGTTGTAAGGAGAATTAACACTCGCTCATTTAATACGGTATTTACAGCGTGGTAGAACATCAGCAACGACTGCTGTGTTCATTTAGGTCCGGAAAGCCCGCAAGGGCGAGTACGGCCTGTTTACTTGTATCCTTCCTTCGGGAACTTCATCCCCATCACCCTCGTCGTGCTGTCCTCCACCCTCGCAAACTTGTTCACAATCTCCCAGTTCTTTTTGATTATGTCAACCACCTGCTCCGGCACCTTGTCGCGCCAGCCCTCGTCGCCGCCTTCAAGTGCCTGCCTGTAGAGCTCTTCCTTGACTGACGACGCGGAAATCTCCAGCCTGTCTGCTTTGAGCGGGTTGAGCCTGTAAACCTTGAGCATCAGCCGCTCGGCCTTGTCGCCGGTGTACGACACAAATTTTCCTTCCTTTATTCGCGATATTATCTGGTTGCGAAGCTCCCATGAGCGCGTCGACAGGAGTGGCGGCATGTATTTTACAAACGGCGCGTGGAAGGCGTAATCAGGAAACACCGACACCGAGTCGCCAAAGACCGACTCGACCATCGACTTGCGCAGCTCGTACGAAAATGGAAAACTTTTGGCGTTTATTTCGCGCCCGTCCTTGACAAAGCGCACCGGGAAGACGTAGACGCGGTAGTCCTTTTTGAGCGCGGAAATTATCGATTCGTGCGCCTTTGTCATCGGGTTCAAATGAGCAAGGTAGATGGCAGCGGTGCTCATGTATTCATACAACAAGCGAGGGGCTATAATAAGAAAAAGTGAAGGCCTAGCCCTTCTTTATCTCAATCTCGATCGTGGATACGTTCCTCGTCCTTCCGTCC
Organism: Nitrososphaera sp.; assembly: GCA_035620415.1. Taxonomy (GTDB): domain Archaea; phylum Thermoproteota; class Nitrososphaeria; order Nitrososphaerales; family Nitrososphaeraceae; genus Nitrososphaera. The sequence goes on along the minus strand of DASPGV010000093.1, from coordinate 2,780 downwards.
TCCGACTGCACGGTCTCCGAGCCTATCCTTACGTCGCCTATCTTGTAGCCCGCGCTTTCCATCCTTTTCAGCGTTATCTGCGATACATCGACTGCGCGTCCGATGCTGAGGCCCCTTGCCTTGATGGTCACCGTTGGCTGGTTGGCTAGCTGGATCAGCGTTGACGTCACGTATGTCATAAGAGGCTTTTTGCCGATGTATATTGTGTCGTGTGGACCGTCCCTGCGTTGTGGTGTCTGTTCTTGCGATGGTTGTGGTTCTGACATGAATTGTTAGAGCCCTGAGGGATAATTTAAGCCAACCCATGGTTGTTCCGGGATAATTTATCTACGCAAGATAAGTGAGATCAGAGTATTGCAATCATCTAATCAAGAAGGGAATCTAATGCGGCTGGCGAATATTGACAGAATGATATTGACGATAACATCTGGTGTGAAACGGCTTTGTCATTTGATGAATTGGCAACAGGTGGATCATCAAAAATTAAAAAGGAGAAAATGCTGCTACGGCCCCTTTTCCTAAGTCCTATCCTTGGCTAATTCAGCTTTGGAGGGTTGACCTTACAGACGAGTGTGACAGGTTCTGGATCTTCATTTCCTGACAGGCGGATTGCCGTGACTTGCAACACATGTGTCAAGCCAGCCTTTTGGCTGGTGCATAGTGCAGTGTTGCCTGCCTTGAGTTTGAGTGTGGCTATCTACAGATCAGGGTTTCCTGCAACAACTTCCAGTTACTACCTACTAGTTGCTACTTGTCGAGTATCCTAACGTTATCACACCCAATGATCGGAATTCCACTCTGCAGCAAGCCGGTAAGGCAGCCTTGAGTGTCTGAAGCACTGAACCCTAAAGCTGGCACCTTGTACTGCAATACCAAGTCCATGAGGGAATCTTTGTTCACATCCTGGAGTGACATTTTGGAGGCTAGCTGCGGTGAATGACCTCCAAATCTTAGTGAGCTCTTATCAACTGAATCTACACTGAAGGTGGAGCTGCCCAGGATCGCGACAGTCATGATCTTCTCCTTCTTAATATTTATGGAATTTGGAGTCCCGCCTGGTTTGATGTCTATGATGACAGGGAAGCGTTGTACCGTTTCGCCGGCATCCACAGTCACCGTGCTTCCTCCCATTATGATGCTTATGGGACCGAGGTTGCGTGGGTCAGCGCTAAAGGAGAAGGTGTCTGGGTAGAACGTCAGTGTAAGGCCGGTTTCAATTGTGGTAGATGCGGTGGAGCCATCGTCACCGATAAAGTCTACCTGTGCAGGTCCCTGGACTACCTGGGTTGTGACACTACCACAAGTGACAATGATGTCAGTACCGGCTGAAAGGGTATAGAGGGCGGACCCTCCGCATGCGGTAATCTCGGCTGCATCTCCACTTCCGGGTTCTGTTTTTATCTCTATTCCCGCGGGGTTCGGCGCATCGAATATAGTCACCGTCTGGTTTCCTCTGGTTATAATGGTTCCCGTTGTGTTACCGCCAATTCCTGTGTCAGCAAAATCATTGGAGAACGTATTGGGCTGAATGTCAACATTATCAGATATCCTATCGTTGTCGCTGTCGCACAAGTCGTTGATGGGATTTCCTATGAAATTGCCGGCGTTTAAAATAGTCCCGCAGTAGTTGTTTATTATGCCTGGGTTGTAGATAGTACCGTTGCTGAAGATGCCGAAACTGTTGGAGCCAATATTGCTCACAGCCACCGTCCCGGTATTATTAAAGTTGGATGAGGAACCGAAATTGTAGAGGCCGATGCCGCCGTTATTGCTCAGGGTGATGGTTCCGGAATTGCTGTTTGCGATGCCTCCGGACCCGACAGAATTGTAGAGGCCGATGCCGCCGTTATTGCTCACGGTCATGTTTCCGGAATTGGTGACAGTGGATGAGGAACCGAAATTGTAGAGGCCGATGCCGCCGTTATTGCTCAGGGTGATGGTTCCGGAATTGGTAAAGAATGGGAAGCTGAAAATGATTCCTATATTGAGGATGCCTTGACTGTACTGGCCGCTGTTACTCACAGCAAGCGTTCCAGAATTGGTGAGGGTGCCGGAATTAGCAATGCCGGTAACGGGGTGTCCAAAAACGCCTCCGCTGTTACTCACAGTCAATGATCCAGTGTTGGTGAGGGTTGCCAAGGATCCGAAATTGTCGATACCGACGCTGCTGATGTCGGTATTACTCACAGCAAGCGTTCCGGAATTGGTGATGGTGCCGGGATTTTGGATACCGAAGCTGCTTTCGCCACCGTTACTCACAGCAAGCGTTCCAGAATTGGTGATTATGCCGTTGTTGACGATGCCGACGCTGCTGATGTCGGTATTACTCACAGCAAGCGTTCCAGAATTGGCGATGGTGCCGTTGCTGAAGATTCCGAGGTTGTTCTGGTCGGCGTTATCCACAGTCAACGTTCCAGAATTAATTAAGGAACCATGGTTACTGATTCGACCTTGAATATTGAGACTACCGCCACTGGCTATGAAGAGGGTTCTGCCATCTCCGATAATGCTTGTGACGTTCCCCGGTAGAATAACCGTGACGCCTGATGAAACTTCTACATCCTTATCGGCGGTTAGAACCAAGCCTGGGTAGAGCGTGCAGGTATTTGTGGTGGTGTTCCATATACCATTGAAATCAGGCTCGCATGTATTTCCATCTAAAAATACCAGAATATCTCCGTACGCCTGCTGCTGCGGCGATAGCGTAACTACATTGAAAAGCAGAGCTGTTACTAAAGCCGAGGCAGCGTAGATGGTAATGCGAATTAATCCCACGGAAG
>DASPGV010000092.1:0-3566 GCA_035620415.1 Nitrososphaera sp. | reverse complement strand
CGGTAATCGACGGCAGCATCTCGAGCCAGTTCATCTCAGGCTTGCTTATCGCCGGCATCTACGCCGACTCAGAGATCGTGATGAGGATAAAGGGCAACCTAGTCTCCAAGCCGTATGTCGGTGCCACGCTGGCGACGATGAAGCGCTTTGGAGTGACGGTGGATCACAGTTCCGACATGCTGGAATATGAAATTAAAAACACGAAATACCGCGCAACCAAGTTCGATGTGCCAAGCGACTTTTCAACCGCGGCGCTGATACTGGCGGCAGGCGCGCTAGTCGGCGAAAAGCTGAAGGTGAAGGGACTCAACTTTGACCTGCCGCAGGGCGACTCGCAGATAGTCGACATACTGAAGCAGATGGGCTGCCCGATAAAGGTAGACAAGGAGAAGGGCGAGGTGGTCGTCAAGAAGGCCGAGGCGCTGGAAGGGGGCCACTTTAACCTGGGCGACACGCCAGATCTGCTGCCGGTGGTTTCCATACTTGCGCTAAAGGCAAAGACGCCTGTCACGATAACGGGCGTCGCGCACGCAAGGGTGAAGGAGACCGACAGGGTCGCAAACATCGCGCAGGAGCTGGTCAAGTTCGGCGCGCGCATCAAAGAGTTCCAGGACGGGCTAAAGATAACGGCGGCCAAGCCGCTAAAGAACGCATCGCTTGAAGCGTACAACGACCACCGGCTCTTCATGGCCTTCACGGTAGCGTCCATGATGACCGAAAAGTCGATAGTGGCAGGGGCCGAGTCGGTGGACGTCTCGTACCCAACGTTCATACAGGACATGAAGGACCTTGGGGCGAAAATCTCGCCGGCGCCGGACAGAGAGTAACTTCCAAAAGCACTTTATATAGAACAGGCTAAACTTGCACCTACTGGAGATGGGTGGCAGCATTATAGGCGAGCGCTTTGTCGCCATGAGCTTTGGGGAAAGCCACGGGATGTGCGTCGGGATTGTAGTCGACGGCTGCCCGGCAGGCCTGCCTCTAAACGAGTTGGACATCCAGCCACTTCTGGATCTTAGAAAGCCGGGCCAGTCCGTGGTAACGACCCAGAGGAAGGAGGAAGACCGGGTGGAGATACTCTCCGGCCTTTTCAACAACCACACTACCGGCGCACCCATCTGCATGCTGATATGGAACAAGGATTCTGACTCACGGCCGTATGACACGATAAGGAACATCCCCCGGCCGGGGCACGCCGACTATCCTGCGATGGTAAAGTACGGAGGCTTTGCGGACTACCGCGGGGGCGGCAGGTTTTCCGGCAGGCTCACCGCGACGCTTGTAATGGCCGGCGCCGTCGCCAGTAAACTGCTAAAGAAAACGCTTGGCATCGAAACCTGGGCGTACACTACAGAGATTGGCACCGTCAAGGCCGGCACCGTCACGCCGGCCAACATCGCCAGCAGATACAACAACGACGTCCGGTGCCCGGACACGGCGGCCGCTGAAAAAATGAAGGAGGCGATACTGCAGGCAAGGAAGGACGGCGACTCGCTCGGCGGAGTGATCGAGTGCACCACTAGTAGCCTGCCTGTCGGGCTGGGCGAGCCGATATTCGCGTCGCTCGAGTCTGACCTCTCAAAGGCGCTGTTCAGCATACCGGCCGTCAAGGCAGTCGAGTTTGGATCCGGGTTTGCAGGCAGCAGGAGGCGCGGCTCTGAAAATAACGACGTCTACATGCTAAAGAACGGCAAGGTGGTGACCAAGACAAACAACTCCGGCGGGATACTGGGAGGGCTTTCAAACGGGATGCCGCTTGTTATTCGAGTTGGCTTCAAGCCCGCCGCGTCGATAGCAAAGACACAGGAAACGCTTGACATTTCAAAAAAGTCTCAGGCCCGCCTCGAGGTGCCGGGCAGGCACGACCCGTGCGTAGTCCCGAGGGCGCCGCCGGTGGTCGAGTGCGTAGTCTCGATGGTTCTGGCTGACCACGCCATCAGGGCCGGCCTCATACCGCCAGTTCTCAAGTGATGGCGATGGGCAAAAACGACGAGCTGGAGTCGCTGCGCCACCAGGTCCGCGACATCACTGCACAGATAATGCGCAACGTTCACCAGCGGATGGAGCTTGCAAAGCGGATTGGCGACATAAAGAGCAGGCTTGGAATCGACGTCAAGGACGAAAAAGTGGAAAACGAGATACGCACGATGGTCCTGTCGCTTGCAGACGAAATGGGGATGGGCCGCGACTTTGCACTGCAGTTGCTCAACATATTGCTTGCAGAGTCGGAGCAGGTTCAGGCCCAGAACAGGAAGCAAAAGGGCCCCAAGCAGACGCACCTTGGCATATTCATGAAGGCAAAGCAGCTCGAAGCGTCCGGCAAAAAGATAATCCACATGGAGGTCGGCGAGCCGGACTACTCGCCCCCTGCGGCAGTAGGCGACTCGCTTGCAGAGTCGTTCAAGCTAAGACAATACCACTACACAGACACGCGCGGCATACCGAAACTGCGCGAAGCAATCGCAAGAAAGGAATATGTCTCTGAAGATCAGGTGGTAGTGACGCCGGGCGGCCGGTTTGCAGTCTTTGGCGCCATTACGTCTTTGCTAAATCCGGGACAGGAGCTGATAGTCATCGAGCCGGCGTGGCCTGCCTACAAAGAGTGCGCCGACTTTATCGGCGCTAGGACGAAGGTCCTGCGGACGACGCTTGAGAGCAAGTGGACGCCGGATCTGAAACAACTTGAAGAGATGGTAAACCCCAGCACGAAAATGATCGCGCTCAACTACCCAAACAACCCGACAGGCAAGGTGCTTGACTCCAAGACGATGGAAAAGATAGTTTCGATAGCGAAAGACAACGGCCTCTACCTGATGAGCGACGAAGTCTACGCGGATTATGCGTTCAAGAAATTTACAAGCATCAACGAATACGGATACGACAGGAGCATCCTAGTGTCGTCGTTTTCAAAGCGCTACGCCATGACAGGATTCAGGGTCGGCTATGCAGTCGCAGAAAAGGACATCATTACAAAGATTGCCAAAGTGCAGGCGGTGGGGATTACAAGCGTTGCAGAGCCGGTGCAGCACGCCGCGCTCGCGGCCCTAGGAGAGGACGCCACGGAAAACGTCAAGACGATGAAAAAGAGGCTCGACTTTGTCTGCCGCAAGCTGAAAGAATTGTCGCTCAGGTTCGTCGAGCCGGACGGGGCGATGTACGTCTATCCTGAGATCCCAAGGGGCGACGACATTTCACTTGTCGAAAGGTTGCTTGAGAAGGGGGTGGCGATAGCGCCGGGAAGCGGCTTTGGCGACTATTACAGACAGTTTGTCAGGATATCCGCGTGCCAGCCGGAAAAAACGCTTGAAAGGGGGCTTGATGTAATGGCGTCGGCCATAAGGGAGTCTGCATAAATGGAAATAGCGATAGTGGGAGCCGCGGGCAAGATGGGATCATGGTTAACCAGCTACTTTGCCCGCCGCGGCTTTGGCGTTTCCGTATACGACGTCAACCGGAAAATGCTCAGGAGCTCGTACAACGTCAGGGTTGCAGCCAACATTGACGACTGCGTCAGTGGCGCCGATTTCGTACTGGTCTCCGTGCCGGTGCAAATGACGCCGCAGGTG
>DASPGV010000091.1:0-9662 GCA_035620415.1 Nitrososphaera sp. | reverse complement strand
CTGGCGCTATCTTTGTACCGGACCAGATATGGACGCAGGACAGCCCTGGCATTGAAGATCTGACTGAACCCTTCGATCAATTTGGCTGGTCCCTTGCCGCAGGCGACTTTAACAATGACGGATATTCAGATCTTGCTATAGGGGTACCATGGGAAGGAGTGAACACTCCGGACGTTCCGCAAGCCGGCGCCGTCAACGTAATATACGGCTCCCCATCAGGGTTGAATGCTACCTTTGTACCTGACCAGTTCTGGTATCAGGACACTCCGGGGATAAAGGGCAGAGCAGAAGCAATCGATCAATTTGGCGGCGAGTCTCTTGCCGCAGGCGACTTTAACAATGACGGAAGGTCAGATCTGGCCATTGGAGTACTTCATGAAGACTTGTACGATGCAAATGATGACTTTGTTATCGATGCAGGCGCCATTCACACCATCTACGGCTCCGCATCCGGGCTTTCGGTGGCGGGTAACCAGGTGTTCCACCAGGACACTGAAAATGTGGAGGACTCTATAGAAGCAGACGATCTTTTTGGTCGGTCCCTTGTATCAGGCTAGCCGGGACACACTAAACGACTATCTGGCGTTTTAGCCGCCAGCCACCTTTTTTTGATTCATGACCGCTGTGATATTGGCGCTTCTATTAGAGAAACCGGCTGAACAAGTGCAGAGCCTGTCATATTTATCATGAATTCCTTTGATACCGAAAAGTCGATTTCCCCATGATCACTCGATTACTTGCACCTTAAACTGGGTTGACGAGATTGTTTAATTAACTCATGGATTTTTCTACTTCTCGACTACATGTAACGGGATCTGTCAGGCATTGCTAACAGTTTACCTTTACAGCAGAAACTATAATTATGAACTTTTCCTCGTCAGACAGAGTCGGTCGTGACTTCCAGCTGGATCTTTTCGCCCCACTTCATCTCGTGGTTCAGGAAATCTACCACTTCATTGCCGTCGACAGTTGTCCTAGTCACCGCGCCGGGGTCCATTCCCATCACCTTCAGAAACTCGCCAACCGTGTATTCCCTTTCGACGGTGGACTCGATGTGGATGGTGCCTGACTCATCGTGGGTGTGCATGTGCGATATGCCAGACGGCCCGTACTGATCAAGCGAGTGGTCGTGCCACAGCTCCGAGCTCATGCCGATCCCTTCTGGAACCAGAGCCTGCTGGCCGTTGACCAGAATAGACAGCGAAACATGGTCGTACCTCCCTAGCGGGACCCGGTGGATCTCTTCCAGGTTGAATTCTGTATCACTTGCAGCCTCGTTTGACAGCGGCTGGTAGACGAACATTCCTACATGTGGTAACACTTGTAATATTAGAATTATAGTCACTATTCCAGAGGCAACAAGGCCAGCTCCTAGGAGGATAAACAGATGCTTCTTGCTCAGCTTCAACGCATTCAAAACTTTTTATTGACACCTTATGATTGTATTGACAGTGCGAAAACCCTACTAGGTAAGACCCGCTACCCTACCTCCAGATGCAAAATAGAAAAGAATTCTGCTTATTACTTTTTAATGAAATCCGCTAGCCTGTAATAATGGCGGACAAGAAGAAGGTATACCTCTGTCAAGACTGTTCAGAGACTTTTGATGAGCCGCTAGATGCTTTGAAGCACCAGGTATCTCGCAGGCATAAGATAAAGGAAAGGATGGATTAGTGCCTCCCCATCCCGAGAAATCGTTCGACCCGCAATCCTGAAACTTCTTTAAGCATTGGTGCGCGCATAAGTTTACAGCAAGAAATCTGTGAACCCATTCAGGCCCGAAAGCGTACTAACGCCTGTCTGCCGAGAGCGAGCAGGGCGTGACTTTTCAACAAAGCTTTTAGGATACTTTTCTCAAGAGGAGCTGTTGCGCAAACCCTACCAGGTAAGAGAGGCGATGGCAAGCACCTCCAAGGCGATCCCGATCTCTACCCACTGCGGCCAGCCCGCGACCAAGGAGGCGTTATTCAGGGATGGCGGCGCTATCATTGTTGAAAAGTACTGCGACGACTGTTTGAAGTCGGAGAAGTTCACGGCCATAATGATGTTTTACTCTAGGTTTGAATAAAGAAAAAAGGGAAGAAAAGGAATATACCAATCAATTGAGGCGTTGCCAGTTCCGAATCGTTAATCCTCAGTTGATAACAGAGTGTGTTCTCTACTTTCTGTATATGTTACTATTCCCTGCATCCTCAGGAATATTCCATCGTTGCTATCTGGAAGGTCGCGGAACCGGGCAGTGATCTCGGTACATGAGAAGTACCGTTCAAATATTTCCGTTCCAGTACCTTCATGCCCCGCAACTATCACTCACACAAAGCCAGAATGATCAGTTTGACAGATTAGATCCATATCATTTCCAGCGCCTGCATTCATAGTTATCTGCATATGTCCTTGGTATGCTGTTCCTTAAACCATTGGCAAGATTACGATTTCCTCGGTTTGGCCATCGGATGGGTCAGGAAACAGGTTAAGTGAAACAAATTTTAGTCCTAATTCGTCTGTCGTCTCTTTGATGTCGTTTATGTCCTCCTGAAGAGGTGCCAGTGCATCCAAGACGTGCTGAAACGCATGCGGTACGTTTGAGGTTACGTGGGCAAATGCCTGCGGAAAAGAAAATCCGACCGCCAGCACTGCCAAAAGGCCGATAGTGGAGTATTTCCACTTGTTCTTACTGAACTCCACCATGTCACTTGGCTGATAGAAGAGGTCTATAAAAGGAAGAGTGAGAACTGAAAAACAGGTTCAAAAGAAATGGCCCCTGTCTCTCTGATATTTCATTTTGAGCAGGTTATCTCTTAGATCCATTAGTTGGTTGTCAGGGATCGTATTGAGTGGAAGCTGGTTTAACCTTATGCCCATATTTCTCAAATCGTCTATGACTCTGCTTCTATCGCTCATTATCTTTGACTCTACCTTTTGCAGGAAATTGGTTTTGCGTCGACCTGATATAATCGTGGGTATGTCTCTTTTGATACAGACTTCCTTAATATCGTGCGTGGTATGTGTTGAGACATGATAGCAAGAAAATTAAGAGAGCTTTTCTCCACTGCCTATACCTGCATTCTCTAACCGGGATGTTCCAGCTGCGAAGCCGAACGACGAATAGAATTGAGACGGGTCTACCGGTACATTTCCCTTAAGGGGTAAAATATCGTTCAGCTGAATGTTTTTCAGGACGGATTCGAGGTTACGACCTAACTGTGAAGGCACTATCCCGATTCACCCTCCTGTGTCGCCAGTGCGGCGCTTTCCGAGCCTTCGCTGGCTGCGCTGTTACTCTCGGAATCCTCCTTCTGCTTGCCTATCTTTGACCTGAGGGACGCGACTGTCCTGATCGCCTTCTCTATCTGAGCCGGGTCACCTAGGACAGCCTGTTTTTTCATGTAGGCATCTGAGATATTCGACAATATCTTTGGGTCTCGGTCTTTGCATACATCCTCCAGCCTTCCTTGATTACCCTGTCGAGCCCAGTCACGGCAAGGTTATGTTGCATTGGAAGGTTCTCGATGTAGCTGTTGAAGTTCTTCTCGATTTCCTTCTGCGTGTACTTGAGGTCATTAACCACTGTTCCGTGTGATATCCTGATCTCAGGCTTGACTTTCATGATGTCCACAATCTCATCCACCGAGCAGCCCATACTCCTGTACTCCCATACCTTGTCGCGCCTGCGTTCTCAGCCGGTCAGATTTACTTCGTGAATTGTCAGTTTCTCGTGCGGGATTTTCAGCGGCAGTCAATTTATCCACTCTCTCCCCGATTACCGGCATGAAATCTATTCAATGATGATTTAGAAGGTGAGGCGTGGGGCAGGTATTAACAACGGCGCTGCTCAGTCACCCCGTCTATCATGTTGGTCAGCGTCGCTGCTATCTTGCGTCCAGACGAGGTCAGGGTAGCAGGCCTGCCCCATAACATGATGCATGTCATTATCCCAACATTAATCAGAACTGGCTCGGTCAACTTTTGCTTACGACCTCCCACGACCTCTCCCTTATCCCAGTCAAATGCCCGGCTGCATGCTAGTTCTTGAAATAGAGGCCTACATCATTCTTGCGCGCGTACTGCGGTTGCGATGAGCACCTGCCATGGAAAGCGCACTCTTCCGCCCACTGTGAACTTAGCTGCTTTCTTTTCTGCTTCCGCCCTTATTGCGGCCACCACTTCCACACCCTTGCATTCTATCGTGGCTCGTATCGAACTTGCAGTTGTTGACATGTAGTCGGACCAGTACTGATCAAAGGTCCCAGCCTCGTAATCGAAAATGAATTCCTTTGTTGAAACATCTGAGAACCCTGCACCGGCGATTACCCCACGCAATTCTGCCTTGTTGCCAAAGCGGTGGACGGTTGGGGTCCCTTCGGGCCGGATGTCAGGTATGTAGCGCAGGACAGGCTCCATTATCGTGGTGAAATACGGCGTCCCCTCTGGGGTCCCGTGGACCGCCACCGCCAGCCTGCCTCCAGCTTTCAAAAGCATCAATAGCCGGCGGAGGACTCGCGCCGGCTCTGGGAAGAACATCATGGAGTACTAGCACAGTATCCTGTCGAACTTTATTTCAAGGCCAATGTTCTCGGCGTCCATCTCGATAAAGTGGCCTGATGGCACAGATTTCCTGGCGATTTCAAGCGCCACCCTGGAAAAGTCGATCCCGACAAGCATCCCTGAAGGCCCGAGTAATGGCGCCACTAGCATCGAGACCGCGCCCGTGCCGCACGCCACGTCGAGAACATGATCCCCCGGCCTGATTTCTGCGGCCTTGACAAGTTCGGCAGTAGACCTGAAAGGGCCTCTGCCCTTGCTTGCCCAGTCGCTATGGCAGCCCGGCGCGGCCGAATTCCAGTTCTGGATCGAGCTTATCTTGTACTTGACTGGGTCGTAGCCTGCAGACATTGTTCTTCATAAAGTTCTAACTCCATTTAAATTCGTGCCCCAGTTGCGATTGGGCTGCGAAGTCTTTTGGCAATAAACTCAGAAAAGTCATTTTTTAAAAACAGAAACACCATAAAATATTTTATCAAGCCGGTGTGCCAACGGGTCAGAGAACGGCGTAGTTGCCCTTAACTAATTCTGTTGGTGCACCGATACAGGGGGAGTTGGGGATGCTCGGAAAGCACCTGCTCCCCTGTATATGCACTATAAGCTTGGAGAAGTACGTAAGGAACATAGAAAGCTAGCTCCAGAAAATTCTACTGCAACTTCATAACAAATTCATGAAACTATTGAGAACATGAAAAAATTGGCCGGAGCTTCTGTTAACTGCAACGTCCTGACTTTGTTACAGTAATGCTTTAATTCCTTTTTAATTCAACCGACAGATATTGAAGGAATTCCGGATACTCCAGAACTGCTCTATATGCGGAGAGGGCTTTGACTCTGAATACAAGTTATTGAAGCACATGAGCAAGGTTCACCCGCAGCCGAAGGCCGGCTGGGTGGGGGGCAAACAGGACTCATGCAGCTGCGGACATCACAAAGACGGCTGAGCCGGAGTTGAAAGCGGACAAGATCTTTTTCATCTACGTCGCCAAGAACAAAGAGTGGGAGCAGAGGCAGAAGGAGGACTGGGACTATGTCTCCTCGATGGCGCGGTTTTTCAAGTGGTGGGCCCAGCGCTACTTTGACACAAAGCTGCCGGTCGAGGCAGACATACTGCCAGTAGTGCCCGGCATGCTTTTTGACAGGATGTCGCTTGCCTACCTTATCCGGGACCACTCGGATCGGGGCAAGGAGACCTACCACTTTTACTTGGCATACTTCAAGCCGCTCTGGACCGACTGCAACACCGAAGGATACACCGCGGAGAACCTCGGGATATCGTGGTGGGAGAGGCCGGGGGCCGGCGCTTCAGAAACGGCGCGCCATTCCTTCTACGCCGACAGGAACTGCCCCCGGGTGTCGCACGTACTTGCGCACGAGCTCCTCCGGATGAAGGGCAGGACAAAGAAGGACTATTTCGGCAAGGTGCACGACCTCTGGGACAGCCACCTCTACAAGGACAGGGCGTTTGTGTACTTTGACAGCCAGTTCAAGCGTGTACGCAAGGAAGACTCGTATAGGTTTGTCACGCTCGACCCTGCGCAACTTTAATCAAGCGCCCGCAGGCAACAACTTGCATGCCGCAGGAATTGCTGACCAAGTTGGGCGCCATAATGTCGTCGGCAGGGGTCGCGCTCTTGGTCGCGTTCGTGGCCGTCCTTCTGGCATTTCCAGTAAACAAGGAATGCGTGACTGAGCAAGAATGCACGTACACATCGACGGCTCCCGACCAGCTCGCAGGAATCGTGCAGCCGGCGTTCCTAGCGATTTCGCTGATGATAATAGCGGCCGGTGTGTTCATGGTAAGGTTCGGCAGGTGGAAAGGCGACAAAAAAACTAGCTAGCTCACGCCGGCCGGCTTCTTTTGCTCCACGTGGTCGCGCCTTGCGTGTTCGTCAGCCTCCTGCTGCGTTGGGAAGACCTTGCCGCAGACCGGGCACCTGAACTGGGCGACGCTGCCCTTGGACGCCATTGCCATTGCTACGCTTACATGCTATTTATCTAGTTCAAGGCGCGCGCCTATAAATAGCAGAAATCTCTCATTTCTCCCATTGGGCAGGGTGGCGTTTACAAAGTCAGAGCGGGACTTTCTTGCGCGCAACGAGGCGTGCAGGATGGCGACCTGCCGCGACGGCGTGCCACACGTGGTGCCGGTGTCTTACGTCTTTGAAGATGGCGAATTCTATATCGCGACCGACTACGAAACGAAAAAGTACGAAAACATCAAGAGGAACAACAGGATCGCGCTGGCAGTAGACGTCTACAGTTCTACGGGCAACAGGGCTGTGTGCGTGCAAGGAAGGGCGGAGATAATCGAAAGGGGCAAAGAGTTTGGAAGGCTCTACAAGATTTTCCATCAGCGCTTCGAGTGGGTTAGGGCGGACCCTTGGGGCGAAGGAGAAGCGCCGTTTCTAAAAGTGGTGCCGAAAAACAAGGTGAGCTGGGGGCTGTAATGACGATCAGGATAAAGTTTGACGATGCGGCCGGCAAGGCATGCGAAGTGCTGCTCCCAATCAAACACGACTATTATCTTGGCAAAGGAAAAGAACTTGCCATATGCACACTGTCAAGCATCGACCTGCTCGAAGAGATATCCAAGTCCGACATCATGGAGAAGGTTGCAATAGCCGGCAGGCTGCTCTCAGAGAACAAAGGGATCGACGCCATAGTAAGATTCGCGCTGGAGCACCCGGATCTAAAGAGGATAATTGTCTGCGGCAAAGATGTCAAGGGCCACAGGGCAGGACAGGCGCTGCTTACACTTGCCAGAAACGGCGTAGACAAAGATGGTAGGATAATCGGCGCTCTCGGGCCTTACCCGATATTGAAATCGCCGGCGCGCGACATTGAAAGATTCCGGCGCCAGATGGAAATTATGGACATGACGGGCACCGCCGACATCAGTAGCCTGAAGTCTGCCTGTCGCGGTTGACCTTGTTCTTTTTCCTGTATTCCTCGAATATCTCTGCAGGCGTCATGCCCAGCTCTATCGATGCCTGGACGACAAAGTGCCAAATGTCGATTAGCTCCTCCTTTGCGGTCGCGCTGTCAAAGGGGGTGGGCTTTTTCCACCACTTCCAGCTCGTGAGCCTCTGGAGCTCGACGGCCTCGTGGATTATCGCTGTAGAAAGCGCCGATACCCTGCCTTCGGTCGAAGCGGGATAGCGCGACAGGTCCATCATGGATGCTAGTTCCTTCTGCATCGAAAAAATTGCTTCAAGGGTGTCCATCAACCTGCTAGTCCTGCACCTTTGGTAAAAAGCCTTAGGGGTGTCACCGACTAGTGTCGAATGGAAGGGGCGCCTGCGAAAGCTTTAAGGCATGAATTTGCCTAATAGCCTTGACAATGGTCTCTCACACTTCTGCTAACAAACATCCTTCACCCACTCCCACCCCCGAACCGGAAGAAAATACGTCTGTTTCACTTGGCAACGTCCTGACTTCGTGCCTTGACATGCTCAAGATCGAAGACCTGGCGACAAGGAAAAAGGCAGTCGAGTTTATCGGAAGCGTGCCCCTTGGCACCATCAACACCTACGGCAAGTGGGTAACCGCGGCCAAGGCCATAGCCGACGCGTGCGCGGTGAGCGGCAGGACGTTTTCGCAGTCTGAAATGTGCGACTTTTTGACCGTGGCCGCAAAGGGCGTCGACTCAAAGCGCGCCGGCGCCAAGACAGTGAACGACGCCACTTTTCACATTTACGTCGACATCATGGAGAACTACCAAAAGGCCGACGAAAAGACGAAACTGCACTACCCGAGGATCATCGTTGACACGATTTCCGCGCTCGACAAGGGAGTCGATACCCGTGGAGAGGCCGTGGGCGTCTACAGCCTTGAGCGATATTATCAGGAAAGAAAGTCTACAGCCCCGCCGGAAGACCCGGCCGCAAGCTATGTCGAGAGGCCGGTTGGCGAAAAGCCGGTGCCGGCGGCGCGCGAGCCGCCAACCTACAGCGACGAGCTGGTGGAAAACCTTATGCACATCACCGACAGGTCAAGGAAGGATCTTGAGCGGTCGCTTGCAAGCCTCCAAGTGGCGGACATCAAAAAGATAACCGACCTGTCTGTAAACTACAAACGCCTGCAAAAGTACGGCAAGTTGTCAAACCCCAAGACGCTCAAGAAGGAAGTCGAAAAAGACCTCGGGCGCAAGCTGACCGACAACCAGCTGCAGCACGCCATCAACTCGATAAGGAAGGCGCGGACCTACATCGAAAACGTTCTTGACGGCAAGTTCGTGCCCCACGGCACGCATGGCATAAACCACGTCAAGCACAACCTGGAGTACGGCTACCAGCTGATGGGCCTGATGGAGCCGAGAAAGAGGCGCTCAAACTAGGCTTTTCCGCACCTGCAGCATCCTTTCCATGTATAGCTGGAGCTCCAGCAGCTTGACACCGTCGACAGTTGACCAGTATGTAGCCGACGAATCGAGCTCGAGAAGGTTCTTGTCGACAAGCGACTTTAGCAGCCACCTGATTTCGTCCTGGCTAAGGTGCTGGTGCAGCGCCATTATCCGCGTGTGGGACGCGCCGTTTGCCGCAAGCGACAGGACCTTTACAGACGCCTCAACTACGTCCAACAGTCGGCAATTCTAAGGAACGGATTAAAGCATTCTGACGCTACATTCTGAAAGGGAATTATGTAATTAGGTAGGGTCGTCCTCCTATCGCAGGGTCCCCAAAAAACCCATGTTGATACGGAGGGTCGCTACCTATTTAGCGGACGTTTTTGTTGGTTGCCTGTTTATCGCGCCGGTGAATAATTAATCTTTTGATGTAAATTTATTAAATTCATGATAGTATCGGCGCGACTTCCCAATTTAGCTCCATATTTTTTCCTTGAAAGTCCATTTCTTGTTGAGCAAAAAGTTTCCGACAGCTGCCGTAGCGACGCCCAGCACGAGCGCCAGAGGGTAGTCCATGCCGTAGCTCTCAAAGAGAGTGTACACCATGCCGAGCTGCACAAGGGCCCCAAGCGAGCTGAAACCCATGAACATGCCGTACTGGATGGCAGTCTTTTTCGCGGAAAAGTCCCTGTCCTCGAAAGTCCACACCTTGTTTAGGAAGAAGTTGGACGACATAGAGAACGCTATGCCAATGACCGTGGCGTAGAGGTAC
>DASPGV010000090.1:0-4061 GCA_035620415.1 Nitrososphaera sp. | reverse complement strand
AAGTTGGCGTCCTTCAGCACAATAAAGAACTGCGAGCCGGCGCTGTTCGGGTCCTGTGCTCTTGCCATCGAGAGCACACCTCTCGAGTGCTTGTTCTTGTTGAACTCTGCCTTGACAGTCCACCCCGGCCCACCGGTCCCCCACCTGCTCCTGTTTGCCACGCTTTTCGTGTTGGGGTCGCCTCCCTGTATTACAAAGCCGGGGACGATCCTGTGGAACACCAGGCCGCCGTAAAAGCCGCTCTTGGCCAGCTTGACAAAGTTCTCGACTGTCTTGGGGGCAGCGTCGGGGAAAAACTCTACCGAAATGTCGCCAAATTTCGTTTCTATCTTGCCGGATGCCATGCACAGTGGAACAGAAAGGGGATATTTGAATTGTCACGCCGTAAGGTACGAAACGGACTTGATCGAGTTGTAAAGCTCCAGGTATTGCAGCCCGAGCGCAGTTGTCTTGTACGAGTGGTTCCTGCTGTCCCTTTCGAACTCGACTACAAGCTTCTTTTCAACCAAAAGGTCGATGTATTTCTTGAACTGGGAGCTGGTGAGGTTGGCCTTTGTCAGAAGCCGCGTCTTGCCTATCCCCCCGTTGGCGGACTCGAGGATCGTGGCAATTATGTCGGGGCTGCTGCGTTTCCTCACGCAATTCTATAGTGGAATGTATAATAAAAATAGATCTAATGTGCGCTGCTAGAATGCACCAGTATAATATTCTGGTACCTAACACCGTTATTTTTTAATTGTATGGCCCCTCTATGCCACAGTAGAATGCCTTCCCAGAATCTACTTGTCAAAGATTACAAGAATTTGCAATTGCAGTTTGTCATATGCGATTCGTGCTACTGGTGCGCCACGTGCTTCAGCTACATTCAGAGCAGGTGCCCGTCATGCGGCTCCGGGCTCGATGCTATTCCGCTCGAGCCTGTTGTGAGGTGCACGGCATGAATATAGCCGATGAAGAAAGCGCAGTCATTGAGGCAAGGACATGCGGCGACAAGAACAAGCGGGTAGCGTACAAGTTCATGGACAGCTTCCACAGCCTGTGCCTGGACAAGCGTGAAATACTGCTGGCCGAGATTGGGGCGTGCGAGATGCTCCTGCGTGCCTGCCACGAAGAGGCCGACAAGAACGCCGTGGAGAAGGAAATAGCAGAGCTGAAGATGGCTCTGGACCTGATGCCCTGATCACATAAAGTAGTCCTTGTTTTGCGTGATGTAGGGAAGGACCTTTTTATTGATTATAGAGTCTGCCTCGGCGTCGATGTCAAACGACAAGAGCAGAAGGAACTTGTTCTTGCCGGACGACTTGATCGGGATCGTTGCCCTCACCAGCCTGCCGTACCTGCTTATCGAGAACTGGAGCTCGCCTATCTTTGTTTCAAAGGTCTCCCTTGTGGCTGCCCGTATCGCGGCCTGTACAGCATAGCGCGCCGTCTCTTCGTGGGTCATGAGTGGCACTAGGCCGTCCCTGTACGCCGTGGCTATCAGGTGCCCAAAGTGGTTGGAAACGCCGGCGAACCGGATAAAGTGGTCCTTTTCCAGGACGCCCTTGCAAAAGCTTTCCAAAAAGTCGTCTTTGCCCCCTCCCACAGCCCTATCCGAGCCTAATTGACGGCACCTATGTATAAAAACCTCTTTAAGGACACAAAAATTGTACAAATCAAGCCAATTTCTATAGTAAATTGTCATGGGGCAGCATTTCACAAAGGTCTTTTAATTGGATTTGGCAATTATCCATGTATGCACGAGTTCCTCTCGCCCCTCAAGCTGAAGTACAGCCACTGCCGGTGGTGCGACAAGAGGTCCCCCCACATATGCTTCCGATGTGGTTTTTGCTATTCGTGCCACCCAAAGGTGGAGAGTATCGAGAGGAGAAAGGTGCCGGCCAACATCAACATGAACCGCCTGATATATATCGAGAACCTCCCCCTCTCCGGCTAGTGCTGCAGTGGTTATATCCGATCCTTCTTAGCTTGACTGCGCTTGACCAATTATTTTGTAGGGTGCTCGGGCTGGAGGTACGGGAGCTGGGTTTCAGGCTTTTACCCTTCAACAGTCGGGCCGCATGACTATCTTGCCTACTACTCGCGCGTCTTTGACATCGCGTCGGTCAGCGTGCAGGCCGCGCAGACCCACACGCTAAAGAGGTGGGCCGCGGAGACTCCGGACAGCTTTCGATTCATAGTCCGGGTGCCCCGGCAGGCGACCGACTGCGAACTGCTCGGGCAGTTTCTGGAGGAGCTCGCAGCAATAGAGGAAAAGGTCCTTGCGGTTGTGCTGCAGGTGCCGGCGGCGATGAAACTATTGGAGGGAAGGGAGTGGCTCGACAAGCTCCTTGGCGCGTGCGTTTATCATGGATATTCCGCCGCGGTAGAGTTTGGCAACGCGTCGTGGCTGCAGGACATCACGTACAACATCCTGCGGAGGCGCGGCGCTGCCGTCATATGGTCGGACAGGCACCGTCACTCCGTGGTCACCTCTGACTTTGCCTGTCTGCACCTGTCGGGCGGCAACGATCAGGCCTGGATCGAAAAGGTAAAGGAAGAAGAGCTCGAATTCACAAGCATCATAGTGGACAGCCCGGACAGGGCCAACAAGATCCTTAAACTACTGGGCCTGTCGGAAAGAAAATACGCCGGCCCGCTTCTTGCGCTTGTTTACAACGAGCCTTGGACAGGACGGGTGGTGATGTGCGTTGACCTTAACGCCTTTTACCCCTCATGCGAAGAGCTGCGCGAGCCGGCGCTTGCAGGCAAGCCCCACGCAGTGATAATGACGGACCAGAAGGAAAGGATAACCAAGGGCGTGGTCTCTTCCTGCTCGTACGAGGCAAGAAAGTTTGGCATCAGGTCGGCTATGCCGCTTGCACGAGCGCTTGCACTCTGCCCCGATCTGTTGTTGCGGCCGGTGGATATTCCCTACTACCAACAGGTTTCGGAGAAAGTCATGGGCGTCCTTGAGCAGTTTGCAGACGTGCTAGAGCAGGCCAGCATAGACGAAGCGTTCCTTGACTGCACAAAAAGCGCCGCGGCTGATCCGTACGGGCACGCCGCCAGAATAAAGGCCGCTATAAAGGAGCGGTGCGGCTTGCAGGTTTCAGTCGGAGTCGCGCCATCCAAGTCTATCGCGAAGATAGCGTCGGATTTCAAAAAGCCGAACGGGCTCACGGTTGTGCACCCGAGCAGGCTTGGCACATTCATTGCTCCGCTTGAAGTCGGCAGGATATCCGGGATCGGGCCCAAGACGCAGCATACGCTGAAAAATATGGGCATCGAAACAATGGGCCAGCTGGCATCCTACGACGTGCAAAGGCTGACCGACAGGTTTGGAAGGAACGGGCTATGGATGTGGAAGGTCGCAAACGGCTCGGACGACGAGGCGGTGCAGCCGAGAGAGGAACACGTTTCGCTCAGCACTGAGCATACCCTTGACGAATTTACGCGCGACAGGGGCAGGATATTTGTTTACTTGAGCGAGCTGGTGGACGAAATATACGACAGGATCGTCCGGCGCGGCTACATGTTCCGGACAGTCGGGGTCAAGATCGTCAGGACGGACTTTACGATAGAGACGCGCGAAACGTCGTTTCAGGAATTGCAGGCCAGGCGCGAAAGCATCTCCTCTGTGATCGAGCAGCTGCTTGGGAAGTTTTCTCTTGAAGAATCTACCCCCGCCGTCAGGAAGGTCGGCCTGCGGGTTACAAACCTGGTTTCGATGCGCGAAGAGGAAAGCCAGATCAGGAGGCAGAGGACGATCCTTGACTACATGCCCATTCCATCATCAGACATTTGATCTTGCGCTTGCATTTCCTGATCTATCATGTTGCCGTGGACTGAAACATCTACGATGCCAAGCATAGCAAACGCGCCTGCGATCACAAGCCCGATTCCCGCAGCCCTCGAAACCCAAATGCCGCGCGACCACATCTTTTCTCCAAAGATTATCCCGGCAAAGAGCGCCATCCACAGTATGTCCATCCAACCCAGAGTCACCATCAGGAGGAAGTAAGGCCAGCAGCACCCGAGGCAGTACAGGCCGTGGTACGTCCCCATGCTCACCGCGCCGG
>DASPGV010000089.1:0-17305 GCA_035620415.1 Nitrososphaera sp. | reverse complement strand
AGTGTTACTGCCGGCGCATAGTCTCGAAATCACATTCCAGAAAATACCATTGACAACAATCTAAATACGCGATGGTCAAACTCGGCTCTCGGCTCTTGGATAAAATATGATATTGGAGGAGAAAATATGATCTGTCACCTTGATGTCGCTTGGTTCAAAGGCAACCAGAGAAGTTATAATTTAATAATTTCAGCTTCTTCAGACGGCACAACATTCACTGATATCTACACAGGTGTCAGTGCAAAATCAACGACACTCCAGAGATATGACATTCAAGATACCAAGGCCAGATATCGGAAGATTATAATCAACGGCAACAATGCCAATTCCTGGGCTGAAGTAACGGAAGTAGATATTTACGGCTACGCGTCTGACATGATAGCTCCAAGTGTCGAGATAACAAGACCTGCCAATGCATCTTCAGCTTATACGGGCAGAATTGTTGTTGAAGGGACTGCTTCTGACAACGCGGGTGGTAGTGGAGTTCAATCGGTCGAAGTGCGCGTAGATAACGGCACGTCGACGCAATTAACTCCAATAGCTCCAAATGACTGGTCCTATTGGACGGCAGCCATGGATATTGTTGGCGAAGGAGACCACGTAATCTATGCAAAGGCCATTGACATAGCAAGCAATTCGGACGAAGCGAGTGTAGCAATCTTGGTGATAACCGACAGCGGTTCACCCATAGTGCAGATCAGTGCACCAGGTAATAGCTCTATGGTCAACATTATCGATGGTACACCCGTTTCAGTCAATGGAAGTGCCTCCGATACCGAAAGTGGAATCAAAGCTGTTCAAATAGAGCTTGATAATTCCGGAATATATTATCCCACTTCATCGACTTCTGGTGCTTGGGCATCGTGGACAGGAACCCTATCTATTGAGACTAGTGGTACGCATGTTATTACGGCAAGGGCAACCGATAATGCTGGGAACATCGCCTATGGTTCGTTGACAATTAACACCTCCGCAACCAATACATGGCTGGATAAGTTTGGCATCAAAAAAATCTATCCGACGAAAGATGGTAAAGAATGGTATGTAGCAATGGAAGATCCAAGGAGCGATCCGTATTTCAGGAATTTACAAAACCTCCAGCTGACACTCCAATCTGACGGTTCATGGCAAGCGGAAGCTCAGAACTGTCAGGTAAGGATGGAGGCTTGGTCTCAAGAAAATAACTAGTGGCTCAACGTCGAGATCACCGAATATGCCAAGATCAAGCAGACATCGAACGCTCTTCTCCAGATGATCACAAGAGGCGGCCATCACACATCTAGCGATCCTTGCGTTGGTAGCGCATACAAAGCAAGGCTCTATGGAGATGGAAGAGCTGGATGGGTAAAGGAGGTGACGCATCATGCATACACCAACACTGTAGGATGGATCCAGGCTACCGACCAAAGGCTTGAAGAAAGATGGGTTGGCTTCAAGGCGGTAGTATACAACATCTTAGGCGAGGATGGCAAGACGTACGTCAGGATGGAGTCATATATCGATGATGATGTCACCGACTCGAACGGCAACTTGGTCATAAGAAACAACTGGAGAGTGGGTTCGGTGGTTGAGGATAGAGGTGGATGGGCAACAACCAGCGCCGACTTTACGTCGACTTGCTCACCCATGTCCGTAGATAATGCCGGACAATATCGACAGAGGGATGAAATCTTGAGCCTACCAGGGGGAACTGAAACGCAGAATATCGCGGCCTGCAGGACCGATGGAACAATATGGGACTTCAAGTATCTGACTGTCAGAGAAATAGAGCCTCCTCTATAGTGCGGGGAGGAGATTGTTGAATTATTTTTTTCCTCTTTATGGTTAGATATTAATTAGAAATTAGGTCTATAGAATATGACATATTCGGACCAACATGTTATGCAGACGATGGCCAGCACCGCTTTAAAGATGTAAAGGATTTCTTTATCGAGAAGTGACCTCCCCCAACTTTGTGCAATTCTGCCAAGGTATTTCTTGTCCAGCATTTCACCGGAAACGCGTATATAAATTACTTATAAATGACTTCCGTCAATGGGAGTTATCTCTTGTAAGATGAACCAGATCAAGGCATTCTAACGGTTCTTTGGTCAATTGTTGGTTGGTTTGACAGCAATTTTGACAACAAGCTTCTTACTTCTTACTCCAGGGCATGATAAGACCCGATACTCCCGTACCGAATTGCGGCGCTGAAAAGCCAACCTTTGGCCTATGGCGCTAATTCGACGATGGATTACGGGCACAATATTTTTCTACAAGAAAGCACTCGAAATGCTCTAGGAGAAGAATTTTATAGTGAAAACTGCCAATCTCGCTTTGGCCATAACATTAGCAATACTGATTACGTTTTCCATTTTATCCTCCTCATCTCAGTTTGCCAGTGCAAAGGACGGCTCACAAAAAGTGCGTGTCATTGCCGAATCAGAATATAAAGCCGCTGAAGCTGTTGGACAGGGCTGTGAAATAGTTAGGGAGACAAAGGGCCTAAAAGCGTTGGTATGCAGCTCTGATGTGGCTTCCAAATTGGGACTACAAGAAGATATCAAGGTATTTGCTGTCGACGCCGGCGCTAACTCACAGATCGGGGCAAATACAGTCCAAGCAAGTGGTGATACCGGGTCTGGCAGAAAAATAGTTGTACTTGATACTGGTTACAACTATCTCCATCCGGAGCTAAGCTCAAGCTACGTCGGTGGGAAAGACTTTGTGAATAATGACAGCGATCCTATGGACGACAATGGCCATGGAAGCCATGTTGCAGGATTGATAACGGGCGATGGAGTGAAGTCCGGCGCGAAAGGCGTAGCTCCAGATGCAACAATAATCTCTGGCAAGGTTCTAGCCAGTTCCGGATCGGGATACTTTAGCGATATTGTCGCAGCCGTCTATTGGGCAGTAGATGGTCCGGATGGAATTTCTGGTACTTCTGATGACTTTGGCGCTGACGCTATTAGCATGAGCCTTGGTACTTCGCCTCCCTATACCTACAAGGGAACCTGTGACAATGTCATGCCAAGTATGACTAACGCAATTAAGCATGCTAGAGACAACGGAGTTTTAGTTATTGTGGCTGCTGGAAATTCGGGTAATTCAGGTGTTTCATTGCCGGGGTGTATAAGTTATTCTACTACTGTTGGTGCTGTAAATAGCTTGGACAAGATTGCAAGCTTCTCAGGAAGAGGAAAGGCTGTCGATATCGTAGCTCCAGGTGTCAGCCTCTATTCTGCGTGGACCGGAGCGAGCTATGTTAGTGCAAGTGGAACAAGTATGGCAACTCCTGTAGTAAGCGGAACTGTAGCTTTGATAAAGGTTGCACACCCAACTTATACGCCATCACAAGTAGAATCCGCGCTGTTCAATACAGCAAAGGACCTTGGAAAATTAGGAAAGGATAACAATTACGGTTATGGCAGAATCAACGCTTCTGCCGCTGTAGGGTAGCTAGGTCCATGGATTCCATCAATCGGAAAGATCAGATTTCGCTAGATACCTTTCTATTTTCTCGTGCTGAATAGGCCTGTCCTGTCAATGTACCCCCTTATTCAAACCATAAGCTACAAAGGAGTCCTTTAACAAATTCGATGCTAAGACAAAGAGTCCGTTTTGGCAGCCATGACAAAGTCGTTCTTATGGAGCCCTTTTATCTTGTGTGTCCACCAGCTTACCGTTACCTTTCCCCATTCCGTCAATATATCTGGATGGTGACCTTCCTTTTCTGCAAGCTCTCCCACTTTGTTTGTAAACACCAAAGCTTCAGCAAAATCCTTGAATTTAAAGGACCTTTCAAGTCGCTTTATGCCGTTCTTTTCTATCACCGACCAGTGCTGAAGTTCACGGAAATATAGGTCGATTTCTTCATCAGTTAGTGTAGGTACGCCACCTTGACATGGCACACACTTCTCCTTTTCCAACTCCATGACGGTCTGCAATACATTAGGCAGAGATAATATTTAGTTTTTAGTGTCCAAATTGGCAAAATGGGTAGAACTCCGGTTTGCTAGTTGAATTATTCCTCTTAAATAGCACGCCCGAGCAAAAATCAAAAGATCTCTTCATCTTTTCTAGTACCACCAAGTCCTGTCTTGATGCTTGCTGCACATTCCAAGCATGCGCTTTTCGAAAACGGAAAGTCCTTTGTGCATTTCCTGCATACAGGTTTTTTACATTCAGAACACGTCATCGACGCCGTCCTTATATTACAGATATAGCAGAGCGTCATGTCATATTTTAACAGGAAGTACCGTAAATATCTTGCCAGATCGGTTGTGAGATTCTCAGGTAGCTGGCCTCAACCAACTAGTCGAATATCTCTACAACACACTTTCTGCAGGATGCGTTTCGTGTCTACTATGACCTCGTTACTTAGGGGAGATCCTTGTATGGCTCCTGAATATGGTATATCGGTGATCCGCAATTGTTCTGCAAGATTGCAAATGCTTTTTAGGTGCATCAAGTCTGCAACTTTTGGATGAAAGATACGGCCAGGCACAACGGGTACATACTTGCCTGCACAAGGAAGAGCGAACAGGAATGCTTTGATCGAATGCTCTTTGCAACAAACAGAGTTTACGGTGAAAATGTTCTGAAAATAAAAAAAGGCGACCTGCTTTTCTTGTTCAATCTAGACTCTGACACTCTCTACGGCACTTTCAGAGCAAAGTCAGCTGGCGCAAAAGACTTGGTGCCTGAAGCTTGGAAGGGTAGATACCCGTATCAAGTACGTGTGTCGCGCAACGGTGCGATGCATTCGATATCGGGTGCAAGAAAGGTCCTCTCAGGTATAGGGGTAAGCTGGCGCGACACGCTAGATGGCAAGCTGGCGCAGTCCCTCTCACAATATATTGAAAATCCGAATGAAAAGCTAATGGTTTCCAAAAAGAATATGGAAGAAAAACCGAGACTTGAGTCCACCACACTCTGGGACTATCCGCGCCAGAGCTACGGCAAGACTCAAAAGGGAAGCAACAAGTACGCCGGAGTCACACCTGCTTTTGTAATCTACAACATGGTCAAGCGATATACAGACCCAGGAGACCTCGTTCTCGATCCAATGGCAGGCAGCGGAACCACCATAGATGTCTGTAAGGAGGAGGGCCGTAGGTGCGTTGCCTTTGATATTTCCCCCACTAGGCTAGAGATCAAGCGAAACGACGCGCGTAGGATACCGCTTGCAGACAACAGCGTCGACATGGTATTCATCGACTCACCATACGGCGACAACATCGATTATAACGACCAACCCGGCAACATCGGCAAACTTTCTGCGGAGGGTGATGAATTCTACAAGGCACTTGAAATGGTGATGACCGAGTGCCACAGGGTGATGAAGCCTGACAAGGTGCTCGGCTGGCTGATTGGCGACCAGTGGGTGAGGAAGAAGTTTACCTCTGTCGGTTTTCATGTCTACAATGATCTGTGTAAATATTTCGAAACAGTTGATGTCATTTGTGTCGCAAGAAGAAGCCAGACGTCGAATACAGGGCTCTGGCACAATCGAGCGTTACGCTTCAACTTTTACTTACGCGGCTTCAAGTATCTCTTCATAATGAGAAAATCCGCCGGAGTGGAGCCCTTCAGAAGTAAGATAAACTGGACACAGTACCCTAGGAACTAGAGAGGGCAACACTTGCTCATATTCAGCGAGATCAAAGTGTACAAAAGAAAATACTGTTATTGGCAGTCATTCCCCTGTTGGTTTCTGACGCCTTTTTCGATCCTGATCTGGCTCAATCTGTCAGCTTTATGCATTTTCTCAAGTCTACCTTCCAAAGTGAAGGGCTTCTCCATATTTCAGGCTAGCGGCGTAAGTAAATCGGGATACTGAGCTTCACATAAATAGAAAACTACGAAACCTTCTTACTGAAAAAAATGTTAGAAAAAGATTCTATTTCAAGGAGAGGGGTAGAGGCGTTGACCATTGTTGGGCTGTTGTTAATGTCAGCAGCATTTATCGGTCAAGGTGCCGTCATTCTTCCCCAGGCAAGTGCCGCGCCAAAAGATAAAATCGCCCCTACGGTACTGATTACAAGTCCAACCGATGGTGCCAGCATCATCTCCAAAACTGGTTCCATGTTGATACAGGGAACCGCCCCTGACAATGTCCGCGGAAGTGGTGTCAAGGTAGTAGAAGTACGCGTCGACGAAGGTAGCTATATGATAGCAACGCCAATAGCACCGGGGGACTGGTCATCGTGGAAGGTAACAGTGAACATTGGATCCTCCGGTAACCATAGGATAATAACGCGCGCTACGGACAATGCAGGCAACCAAGCATGGAACTCAATATATGTCAGGGTGACTGATTCGACTTCAGGCGGTGGTAACGGCGGCACGCTTGACCAGTTCGGAATTGAAAAGATCTATCCAACTGTGACAGGAGGAAATGAATGGTACGTCAACATGAATGATCCCAAGAGCGATCCGAATTTCCGAAATCTGCCTTCCATGACAAAGCAGTCAGACGGATCATGGCAGGTGTCTGCTAGCCAAGTGAGGATGGAGGCGTGGTCGCCATCTGACGAAAAGTGGCTCAATGTCGAGATAACAGGATACGCCAAGATGGTGAGCGGTTCAAACGAGCTGATATAGTGGTACTCGCGCGGCGGGCACCACACGTCCAGCAACGAGTGCCTCGGCAGCGCGTACAAAGCTAGGCTGTATGGCGACGGCGAGGCTAGGTGGGTCAAGGAAGTGACGCACCCGGCGTACACGAGCAACAAGGGCTCGGTGCAGGCTACAGACGATCCGTTGAAGGGAAGGTGGATAGGCTTCAAGGCTGTGATATACAATTTTGTAGAAAACGGCAAGACGTACGTCAGAATGGAGAGCTACATCGACGACGCTGTCACCGACTCCAACGGCAACCTCGTGATAGGCAACAACTGGGAGCTCGCTTCGGTGGTGGATGACAGGGGCGGGTGGTCGACAAGCAACACCAACTTTAACACGTCCTGCGCCCCGATGAACAAGGACAGCACGCAGCAGTACAGGCAGAGGGACGACATACTCAACCTTCCGGGAGGGACTAGTACGCAAAACATCACGGCGTGGCGCTCTGACAGCCTGACCTAGAACTTCAAGTACCTTAGTGTTAGGGAGATAGTCCCTCCGTAATCATTTCTTCTTTTTTACAGTAAAAAGAAGGTCGCGATCCCTATTGCAAAGCAGTAGAACGCAAAGAGGTAGAACTTGCCCTTGATCACCGTCTTTATCAGGACGCGGATTGACGCATAGCCGACTACTGCAGAAATCGCGGCCCCTGCGATGTAGGACTCGATTCCTATAGAGTACAGCTCGGCCCTCTGCTGCTCCTCCGCAGAGATTACGTCGACGACCACCGCGCCGATGATCGCCGGGATGGAAAGCAAGAAGGAGTATCTTACGAGCTGCTCCCTTTCCACTCCCCTGAACATCCCTGCGGCGACTGTCGCGCCACTCCTCGATATGCTGGAGAATATCGAAAGCCCCTGCCCCACTCCGATCAGCAGCGCGTCAGCGGGGCCCAGCTTTTTGCCGCCAGCCTTCAGGAGCATGGTTATCAGTAGAAGGCCGCCCGTCACGATAAAGCCGGCGCCTATCGAAAGCGGGTCGTAAAAGGAATACTCGAAGAAGGACCGAAATGCCAGCCCGATTGCAGCTGTCGGTATCGTGCCAAGGATTAAAAGCCACAACATCCTCCTCCCCTGCGGGTATGGCCCTTCCGTCCTCTCCCGGCCGGCAATCGACTTGACGATATTGGCTATGTCCTTGCGATAGATGGCAAATACGCCCGTCAGGGTCCCGAGGTGGAGCACGGCGTCGTAAAACACTGGAACCTGCAAGTCCATCGCGAGCTGGACAAGGGCGAGGTGGCCGGAGCTCGAGACGGGAAGCCACTCTGTCAGCCCCTGGATTATGCCAAACATTATGGCCTGCAGGATGCCTATTGTCGCCAAATGAGAACCTAACCGTACTTTAATGCAATGTCCTCGAAGACGTCTGCCACGTCTGCGCACCTGTCATGGGCGCCTTCCAGGATCTCGTACATCTCTTTCATCTTGATTATGTGGATAGCGTCGTTTGTCTTGAAGAGATCGGCGATGGCGGTCCTGAACACCACGTCGGCCTGATGCTCGTACTCGGTTATGTTGTGGCAGTGGTCGATGAGCTCGCCCGAGTTCTTGAAGCCACGCAATTTTTTCACTAAAAAGAAAATCTCTTGCGATGACGACAGGAGCATTTTTGCCAGTTCCGTCATGTAGATCGTTGGCTTCTTGATGTCGAAGAGGATCAGGCTTCCAATGAACCTGTCGATGTAGTCTACTATCTGATCTACCTCTCCTATTAGAGCGGAGATGTCCTCCTTGTCTAGCGGGGTTACAAACGTCTTGTCTATCAGGGTGTAGATGTTGTGGGTGACCTTGTCACCCTCGTGCTCCAGATCCTGTATCTTTATGCTTAGATCTTCAAGCTTGTCATAATTATTCATCAATTCAACTAGGGTATTGACTGACTTGATCAGAATTTCTCCCTGCATTTCAATGAGGCCGATTATCTCGCTCTCATTGGATTTGAGCCAGGACGATAAACCCCGCGCCATTGAAGTATCTAAAATCAGCCAGGGTATAAGAAGGCGATCGTTTCGGCAGGCATCTGGTCGCCGTAGTCTATGGGTAGCTACATATTCTATATAGAAACCGTTCATATTGGCATTCTGTGGAACTGGTGTGATGGAAGCTTCCGTACGGGAATTTCATGACGCAGCAATACTGGACGTAAAGTCGATCTCTGATTCGATCAGACTGCTTGGCATCATAACATGCGACATTTGCAGGAAATCAAAAGCCTCGCACGACGTGTTTGTGCCGGGTGTAAAAGGAGTCGCATTCCTAAGGCGGTATTGCGACGAGTGTTTGAAGTCTCTTAATTGACTCCAATGGTATTCATCAGGAACAAAACCCCCGCCGCTATGCCGGCAGAGGCGGGTATCGTTATTATCCATGCGTAGATGATCCTTTTGCCGAGCCCCCACCTTACCGCGGAAAACCTCTTGGTCGACCCCGTGCCCATGATTGCGCCAGAAATGGCATGAGTGGTGCTTACAGGTATCCCAAGCCAAGCCATTGATGTGAGGATTGCTCCCCCGCCCGTTTCAGCTGCAAAGCCCTGGTAAGGCTTCAGGCTAGTCAGGCGAAACGCCATTGTCTTGACAATTCTCCATCCGCCAAAAAACGTTCCAAACGCTATGGCTGCCGCGGCGGTGAATATCACCCATATGGGAACCGTGAATGAGCCGCCGCCTTCCAACAGGCCGCCTGCTATCAGCAGGGCGGTTATCACTCCCATCGTTTTTTGCCCGTCGTTGGCGCCGTGCGTAAGGGAAAAGAATGTCGAGGACGCGATCTGCAGCTTGCCGAAAACGCCGTTTACTTTGGTCGATGAGGAGCGGCGGAACGCGAACATTATAAGGATAGTAAATGCGGCGGCGATGGCAAAGCCAACTGAGGGCGAGACGACCATGAATATCAATACCTTTTCTATCCCCGAGAAGACTATTGCCGGCAAGCCTCCTGCAATCAATGCCGAGCCAACCAGTCCTCCAATTAGTGCATGGCTGCTGGACGACGGAAGGCCAAGCCACCAGGTAATAAGGTCCCAGATTATGGCCCCTATCAGGCCGGCAAAAATGACATAAAGAGTAGAAAACTCTGGTTGGATAATCCCCTTGCCGACTGTTGCCGCCACCGCTGTCCCGAATACAAACGGGCCGACAAAGTTTGCCATGGCGGCTATGGAAACTGCCTGGAGCGGCCGCAGCACCCGCGTTCCAACGACTGTTGCGATGGAATTCGCTGCATCATGGAAGCCGTTGACAAAGTCGAAGAAAAGCGCGGCAGCAATCGCGCCGTACACAACAAATATTGCGCCTTCGACTTGTGTCAGCTTCGATCACTGAGAATGGGATTCATTTAAACTAAGTGTTTTTATCCGTATTCCCCGTAGACTATGACTTCTATATAGGTCTGCGATCGCCGCGGCTGGCGCTGTGCTTCTCTATCACTTCGTCTATCGTCTCGTTCATCGCGGCCTCGGCTATGTCGCTTGCGTACTCGGCTGTCCTCCTGATGTCTTCGAGCGCAAGCTTGATGCTTGTCGGGTCGTGCACTCTGTCCTTTTCAACAGCCGCTATCGCGTCTTCTTCGAGCTGCCGGATGTTCTCCGCGTTGTCGACAGTCTTGTCGGCAAGCTGGTAGTCGCGCCGCAGAAGCGCCTCGACAGAGTCGCCCAGCACCGTGAGCGCAAGGTGGCTCATCCTGTCTATCTTTTGGAGCGAGTCCTTTGGCAGCCTGTCCTTCAACCTGGCGGCCTTGTCGGCTATCCCGCACGCGTGGTCGGCGACACGCTCGATGCTCTTTACAGCAACCCGGTAGCTCAGGCAGTCTGACGGGTTCTTCAGCCCCATTTCGCGGAGCACCCGGCCGTTCTGGGTGGCTATGACAAGGTTACGCAGGACGTAGAGGCTGAACCTGTCTACCTCGTCGTCTGACTTTATCACTTCCCTTGCCAGCTCGTGGTTGAGCTCTGCAAGCGACGTCATGGCGTCCCTGTGCATCGAAGACGCGATTAGGTACATCCTGCGGATAGCAGTGTTGACCGACAGCTCTGGAAGCGACAGCAGAACCTGGAGCGTGATGTTGTCAGATGCGTCGGCTATCATCTCCGTCCCGACAAGGTTGCGCCTAACCACCTCCCTGACTGCGTCGCGGAGCGCCGGGTTTATCCTGCCCGACTTTAATTTCAAATGGATGATGTTGTAGCCTGCCAGATACATCGACACCACCTTGCGCTTGAGCGTGCTTGTGCCTTCATTCGGGAGTATTATCGCAGTGACTTCGCTTAGCGAATCTGAAGGTCCGGCCGCGATTGGCACGACAGAAAGCGAATTGTCCAGCTCGCGCACAAGGGTCACCTGGTCCCCGGCCCGCAGGTGCATTTCCTCTATCCATTTCTTTGGCAGCGACAGGACATACGTTGATCTGCCTGTGAACTGCACCTTGCGGACCTCCTTGTGATCCGAGCTCGTTCTCACGTCTTTGTAGATTGAAGCTTTGAATAAACGGTTTACGAGAATAGACTATATGCCACTATATACTTGCACGTGTTCTATATACATCCTAGCGCCGGGGGCTTGAGGCGGCTGTCACGATGTAATGCACCGAGTCGCCGATGTAGCACGCGTGATCCGCTATCCGTTCCAGATATCGCAGTATGAGCAAAGTCGATAGGTAGCAGCGGGGGTCTTTCAGCATTTCATTCGTGCCCTTTTTCGTAGTCGGTGTGATGACTTCACGCAGGTACTTCCTGTAAAGCACGTCGACTGTGTCGTCCATCCGGTAGAGCTTTTCCGCCGCGTCCTTATCATTTGTCTGCAGCGCCTTTATGCTCAGGTGGATCATATCCCTAGCTGTCGCCGCCATCTCCATCACAGGGGTCTTGTCACAGTGCGATATCGATCCCATCGTGCCGATTATGTCCATGATGTCGTACGCGTAGCGGCCGAACCTTGAAAAGCCGTACGAGATCTCCATGCACGATCGAATAAAGCGGAGATCTGTCGCGACTGGCTGGTAGCGCGCGATAAGCTCCATAGCAAGCTCGGTCGCCTCGTCCTGCAGAATCCTGAGCTGCTCCGACCACTCGAAAATTTGATCTTTGGATCCCGTGCCCTTTTCATACGACTCGATCGCGCTGTCGACAGAGCGCACGGAAAGATTCGCCATGTCCATTACGATGTTGCTGATGCGCTTCAATCCAAGGTCGAGGAGGCGGGTCAATTATGCTGTCTAACCGAATTTGCCGGAGATATAGCGCTCCGTGAGCTCTTTCTGCGGGTTCTCAAACACCTGCTTTGTCGGCCCGTACTCCACCAGCTCGCCCAAGTACATGAACGCGGTGTAGTCGGAGACGCGGGCCGCCTGTTGCATGTTGTGCGTAACAATGATTATCGTCAGGTCCTTCTTCAGCTCGTTTATCAGCTCCTCTATCTTGGCCGACGCGATGGGGTCGAGCGCAGAGGTCGGCTCGTCCATGAGCAAAACTTCGGGCTGCATCGCAAGCGCCCTGGCTATGCATAGGCGCTGCTGCTGGCCGCCTGACAGGCTGATGCCGGGCTTGTCCAGCTCGTCCTTCACTTCTTCCCAGAGCACCGCGCCCTTCAGGCTCTCCTCCACTATTTCGTGAATAAGCTTCTTGTCCCTTATGCCGTTCAGCTTCAGTCCTGCCGCGACGTTGTCGTAGATGCTCATAGTCGGGAAGGGGTTTGGCTTTTGGAAGACCATGCCCATCCTCCTCTTGATTATGACAGGATCGACGTTCCTGTCGTAAATGTCAACGTTGTCTAAAAGCACGCTCCCCTTTACCGCAGCGCTGGCCGTCATTTCGTTCATGCGGTTCAGGCAGCGGATGAGGGTGGTCTTGCCGCAGCCCGACGGGCCGATAAGCGCGGTGACCGTGTTTTCTTTTACGTCGAAATTGATATCCTTGAGCGCCTGCTTGGTCCCAAACCAGGAATCAAGGTGCCTGACCGAAACTTTGTAGTCGCGCCCGTCAGAATCTGTACGCTCTGCCCTGTAATCAAGGCTGTCGGCATACTCCTCGCTAGTCATGCAGATCACCTGAAGCATTTTGAGTAGTTAATGATATTCTACATAGATCACGTAGTGAAATATAGAAGCCGTTGGCTGTCACTCTCCCGAGCCTCCATTCTTCTTGTGCAATCCGGGGAATGTTGGGAAAGAGTAGTTCAGGCTCAGAGGGGGCAGTCTCAGTCTCAACCTCTTCTCAAGCACAAAGTACCTCAACGCCACGCTCAGCGAAAGGATCATGAGTATCAGCACCAGTGCGCCGCCCCAAGCAAACTCGTGAGATGCGGGGTAGGGCTGCGATGCCAACCTCCAGATCCTGAGGGGCAGCCCGTCGACAGGTCCAAAGAACCCACCGAAGAACAGGCTGGTCCCAAGTATCGTCATGATGAGAGGCGCGGTCTCGCCGGCGATTCTGGATATACCAAGCACGATTCCCGTCAGGACCCCGCTCTTTGCGCTCGTTAACGTAATAGAGAGCGTCACCCTCCACTTCGGTATTCCAAGCGAGTGCCCCGCCTCCCGGACAGAGTTTGGAACCAGCTTAAGCGTTTCTTCTGTCACCCCTAGGACTATGGGTATCATTATTATCGACAGCGCTATGGCTCCAGCCATCACGTTAAACGAACCCAAGGTAACAACCAAGATGATGTAACCCACGATGCCCACGACTATGGAAGGCAGGCCGGTCATGACGTTGTTCATGAATCGTACAATGTATGGGAACTTGCCTGTGCCGGCATACTCTGAAAGGTAGATGCCACCAAGCACTCCAACCGGCACTGCTATCAGCGATGCCAAGCCAACCACTATCAGTGTGCCCTGTATGGCCGAACCTATGCCCCCGTCACCACTTACAATGGATCCCTGTGGCTGGGTCAAAAAGCCAGAGTTGAAATAATTCGAACTCTTGCCTGTCGGCAGTATCTGACCTCTTATTTCGCCATCCGGATAGTTTTCTGAATTGATGTTTACATACCACGAGCCTGCAAACAAGTCTTTTTCTGCATCCACTCGACTTAATGATGATCTATCTAGGTCCGCACTGCCTTCTTTTTGAGATCCTGCCGGCAGTGTAAACAAGACGTGGGGTTCGTCTCCAAAAGCTGCCGGTCCAAGTATTTGAGCGGTGGTTTCTGAAGAGCTCAGGCCGCTGAATTCAATGTTGAATGATAGTTCGTGGTTGCTGTCATCGTACCGAAAAGTGCCGGTGCCTGTGGCCGATGTTTGAGAACCTTCAAGAGTGACGGCAAATTCGGTAACTGTTGCAATTATTGCAGAAGCGCCGTTCTTGGCCACTTCCAGCAGTATGCTGCCAAGCGGGATCAGCGCTGCTGCGACACAGGCTATTGTCATGCCCGTAATCACTTTGTCGATTATCCGGCGCCGTGTATGCGTCCTAATGACGGCGTCCTGAACTATCTTCTTGCGATCTGCCGCGTTGCTCATTCCTTTGCCCCCGGCACCACCTTTACCATCCTAGACACCAAGAACTGTGCGCCAATGTTGATCGCCATCGTTATTATGAACAGCACGACTGCAAGGCCGATGAGCGCAGAGATGTGGAACTGGGTGACCGCCTCGTTGAACTCGTTTGCTATCACGCTTGAGAGTGTCTGGCTCTGGTCGAACAGGCCGCTCGGTATGGCAGAGATCCCTACCGCGTTTCCGATGATCATCGTGACCAGCATCGTTTCACCGACCGCCCTCCCGAGGCCGAGAATGGACGCTCCGAACAGTCCGGCCTTTGCGTACGGGAATACAAACTTCCACACGGTTTCCCACCTGGTGGCCCCGAGGCTGTAGGCAGCCTCCCTCTGCGAGTTTGGAACTGCCTTTAGTATTTCGCGCGCAATGGAGGATATAATCGGGATTATCATTATTGCAAGAACAATGCCGGCGGTGAAAACGTCTAGCCCAAAGGGCGTCTGAGCAAAGAGCGGTATCGAGCCGCCAAATGCTTCGTGCAGCGGTCGCTCGAGGAAATCCACAATCCAGAACCGGAAAACAAAGAGCGCCCAAAGGCCGTAGATTATGCTCGGAACGGCCGCAAGCACTTCGACAACGTAAGCCACCGGCGTACCTATCCTTGGCGGGGCGATTTCAGAGATGAAAACCGCGATTCCCAAGCTTATCGGGACCCCAATTGCCATAGCGATACCAGCGCTCACGAGCGTCCCCACGATGTAAGGGAGCGCGCCGTAGGATTCTCTTCCTTCAACGGGGTTCCAGGCGGTCTGGCCGAAGAACTGGAAGAATCCTTCCTTGCCAAAAGCGTCGAGAGAGCCTTCGCCGGCGGAAAACACCACCAGCCCGAGCATCAGAAGTGTGTAGCCCGCTGCTCCAAGGACGATCCACCTGAAAATCCTGTCGCCCCTGCGCTTGCCGCGCAGGAAGAACGATGAAAGCATTTCTTTATGCGACTGTGGTTCTGTTGTCATGTAGATTGATCGAGACAGTGTTCCTTGAAGGAGATTCGTATTTTATTATTGTCAACAAAGAAGACGTAGATGAAAATGAACTATATAGAAAGAGTTGGGGGAAGGGGCCAGCCTTAGGCTTGGCTGGAACCGGCCCCTATCCCCAGTGTGCCGCCTTTTGCGAATCGAGTATAAGCCACGACTCCCACTATAGAGGCCGCCAGCACCAGCAGGACTATTACGTTGAATTCGGGGACCACCGTTTCGCCGTAGATGTCCACCGAATCTGCGCCGTCTGGCACCGTGAAGCTGATAGTTGTCGACGAAGAGCTGTCAGACATTTCTTCATAGTCGACGTCTGTGCTGCCAACTCTCACCATCGTTATGCCGTCGATCATGCTCTTTGGAAGCGTCAGCTCTATTTCGCCGTCCCCTTCAAGCTCTACAGTCACGTACTGCTGCGGGGTGATGCTGACTGCGGTCGCTTCTGCGCTGGCTGAAGTGCCCGTAACAGTGTAGCTGCTGCCGTCGTGTGTAGTTGACACAGAGAACTCGTCCGGCTCTGGTGCAGGTGGCTCTTCTATCCCGAACACCTGCTGGCCGTTATACGTCAGCCCGGCAAGCGTTTCAAGGTTGAGCTCTTGCACTTCGGGTGGCAGAGGAACGTACGACAGTTCTTCCGCGAACACCTGGCCCTCGTCGCTTATTGCCCACGCGATAAAGTCAAGCACTGCACTTGCCTTTTCCATGCTGTCGATCGTCGGCGACGTGCTCAGCTCCTGGTATAGAAGCAGGTAGGTAAAGCTTGCAATCGGGTAGGAGTCCGGCCCCGGTGCGTCTAGCACGTGGACGCCTTCCCACGAATCAGCGCCGGCCGGAAGTGTTGCGGCAGCCGCGCCAACCGCGGCGCTAGTTGACTCGAGCGAGGGCTCGATGAAATTGCCCTCCCTGTTCTGCACCGATCCAAAGTTCATCCCGGTGGTGAGCGCATATGCGAGCTCTATGTAGCCGATGGAGTTTAGCGTGCTTCTTACAGTATTGGCTACGCCTTCGTTTCCAGGCGCGCCCACACCTACCGGCCACTCAACCGAGGTTCCGAATCCCACCTGCTCATCCCATTCGGGGCTGATGAGCGACAGATACTGCGTCCACACAAAGGTCGTGCCCGAGCCGTCAGACCTGTGCACGACTACAATGTCCGCGCTCGGAAGCGGTACGTCAGGGTTCAGCTCTTCAAGTCTCGGGTCGTCCCATTCCGTGATCTCCCCCCTGAATATGTCTGCAAGTATCGGCCCGGTGAACTTGACCCCCTTCTGGTCAAAGCGCGGTATGTTGTACGCCGGCACCACCGACCCGATGGCTTCGGGTATGTGCACCGCCGGCGCCGGTAATGCAGCTTCCCTTTCTGCACTCAGCGGGGCGTCGGTAGCTCCAAAGTCAACCGTCTTGGCGGTGAACTGGGCAATACCTCCTCCACTTCCTATAGATTGGTAGTTTATGCTGACTCCTGGTTGCACGTTAGGATATTCAACGCGCCAGGTGTCGATCAACGGGAAGGGAAAAGTCGCGCCCGCGCCGTTGATTGCGATCTGGCCCTGTGCATAGGCATTCGCCGACATCCCAATTGGTACAAAAGACACCAAAAGTGTGCCAGCGACAAGCCATATCGACAACTTGAGTCGGTCTAATGTATGCATGTTTTGAGAGAAAGTGCATGTGGATTTAGCGTTACCCGCTATAATTCACGTGTATCACAATAGCGCTATGATGATCATTTATTCTCTATAGCACGCCGGATTTTAATTCGGGTTGTAAAAATAATTTCGTCGTAAAAGTCAAGCCGAGGTTGGTGGTTGGAACCCCATAGCATGACGCGGGATGGGGGCAAATGATCAGCTGCTGGGGTTCCCAGTCAACCTCGAGGTTGGCTCGCAGTTATTTCGCGCACTTGCAAGAAAAAGGTATCCAACATAATTCACGTAGGATCACTACATCTACTGCTTGACGTTTGGCAACGGATATCAACTTAACATGCATACATTGTTTTGAAATGCGCGCAACAATGGAAAATCTGCTGCCAAACAATTATTCGAGCCTGCACTTTGCGCTCTGCGAGTCGTGCTTTTGGAGCGCGACTATCCTGAAGATGAGGGAATTTATTGTCTGCCCGGCGTGCCCCGATTCCAACGTCTCCCTGATCCCGCTTGCAGTCGACGAGCAGTACAGGATAAAGCTTGGAACAAGCGCGGGTCTGGAGCTGTCGTT
>DASPGV010000088.1:0-2397 GCA_035620415.1 Nitrososphaera sp. | reverse complement strand
TGTAGAGCGGGATGATCCTCTTGCCCTTCACCTTGTAGTTGCCCTGCAGCTGGTTGACGACCAGCTGGGAATCGCTGTTGATCACGACCTTGTCTCTAACATGGTTGTATGCGACGAGCCATTCAAACGCCTTGACAAGAGCCGTGTACTCGGCCACGTTGTTTGTAGAGTCCTTTGAGAAGGGCTCTCCGGCCACGCCGTAGCCGCTGTGGATCGTCTTGCCGTCGTTCTTTACTACAAAGGCGTAGCACGCGATTCCCCCGGGGTTCACTGGCTGGCACAGGCCGTCAAAGTAGACTTCGATCAACAGGATTCGTTGAATGCACATGGATATGTCCATATCGGATGCCATAGAAGAATCTTCAATATCATTCAAATAATAGCTTGCCATAGAAAAAATGCTTCGAGACATGAGCGTGGATCTGGCCTTCGTTGGAACTTCTATAGGGTTTGGCGGCGTGGCCGGCTTCCTGATCGGTTATGCTATAAAAAAGGCGATCAAGATAATGATGGTCATTATTGGCCTGTTCTTTGCGGCTCTTGCGTACCTCAACTACCAGGGCATAGTCACGATAAACTGGGACAAGCTGGGCTCGACGGCTACAGGAGCCACTGCGGGGCTTGGCAACGCGACCGGCCAGATAGCCGGAATTTCGGATCAGGTCGCCCCCACGCTAATAAATTTCGGGATCCCTCTCACGGGCAGCTTTGCGGCCGCCTTTGTGCTCGGGTTCATGAAAGGCTAATTAAATTAAAGCAAATGGTAAATTTGGCAACTATCGACGGCTTATCTTTTCACTCCAACAAAAAGGCAAGTGACTCTATCTGACGCGTACTGGAGCAAGAGCAAGGTTGAGCTGATAGAGGAGATAATGCGCCTCAACAAGGAGCTGCTGGCCAAGAACGAGGAGAATTCGATGCTGAGAAAGAGGATCCTGCTCTACAAGTCTATAAAATAAAAAAGAAGGGGTGGGTAGATTTCGTTTATTCCTCTACCACTGCCAGTCTGCCCAGGTGCGCGATTATGACGTAGTGGAGCTCGTACTCCCTGCCTTCGCCGGTCATGACGCCCTCAACAGACCATGTTGTTCCAATGCGTTTCATGAACCCGACAGGCCCGCCGAGGTACCCATTCAGGGACATGTCGAACACTTCGCCGTCGCTGTTTTCTGCCTGTCCGCTCGCTTCAAAGGTCAGGCCGTCTTCAGCCACTTCGAGCTTCCACGTGTCAGCCACGAACTGGTAGCCGACCCTTTCTCCGTCGACAGAGATCACTATCGAACCGCGCGTCATTGTCCGTTCGTCTGTGCTGTTGTTGTACGTCCATATCGCCCTGATCGCTGACCTAAAGTCATCGCCAGAGTCAATGTCAGTTGCGATACCTGCTCCACTTGCCGTCCTGAACCTGTGTATGTCTACGCCACTTGGGCGTTCCTGCGCCGACGCGGCGATCGGTGCGAAAGAGACCGCCGCCACGAGTGCCGCGGCCACTACCACGCCGACCATCGCAATGGCTGCCGTTTTTTGCTTTGATGTTTTGTATGACATCGGCGGTGGTATAGGCGCGTATTTAAAAGGCACTTGCGGGCCTTTGTGAATTAACAGCGTTAGTTAACAAAGTTAGTCAATCCTCTTCTCGCTTGCCCGCCGGCTCCTTTTCTGCTCCCACACCTTCTTCAAGCTCCCTATCGATCCTTTCCCTCAGAGACATGAAGCGGCTGAATCTCGTGTTCCAAGCGGAGAAGAATGCTCGCTCCTTTATCCCGATTGCCAGCCAGATGGCCGAAAGGATGACGACTATCACTATGAAAGCGATCATTATGGTCGCGACGCCGGGCACCCTGTCTAGAATAAAAGGCAGGAATCTAGGATTGAAGGCAAATACTCCGGCCACGATTATCGCCAGCGGCGCCAGTATGAACGACGAAATTATCATGAATGTGAATGTGCTCTTGGTGGTGTTAAGGTGGAAGATCAGCTCGTCCAGTACCTCGAATATGTTGTTCCTTTTCCTGTTCGACATCATGTGCATGCCTCCTTTGATTGCAGCAAATAAAACACTTCGTTAACTTTGTTACCGGCCGTCATTTCTTCAGATCCCTCCTTGGGAACATTTCCTCGTACGGATCGAGTATCTGCCTGCAAAATTGCCTTCCCTTTTCTGTGACGCTGTATTTTATTATCTTCTTGTTACCCCACGGCTCTTCCGTCTTTTGTATGATTCCCTTGGCCTCCATGTTGTCAAGGATGTCCTTGTGCTTGACGAGGTTGAGGCCGCAGTAGCTGAGAAGCGAGGTCTGGTTGAGCTCCCCGTACTCGGTCAGCTTCAGGATAATGTCCTTTCTTATGTACACTCGGTCTCGATATTCATGGGACAATTAGCGGTAAGCCTCCCCG
>DASPGV010000087.1:0-5135 GCA_035620415.1 Nitrososphaera sp. | reverse complement strand
ACGAGAACATGAAGACGGTGTGCATCTGCCAGAAGGGAAGGGATCTGCCTTACCGGCGGTTCAAGAGGCTCGCCGACCAGATCATAATACTCGACAAGTTCTCCGACATCATGAACAGGGAGAACCAGGAGAAGCTGCGCGAGCTCAACACGATAATGGTGGCGCACAGAGCGTTTACCGCTTACCTCGGCTACGATAACATCGAGAACAACCTGAAGGTTCCGATATTTGGCAACCGATCTCTTCTGCGCGCTGAGGAACGAACCGCGCCTCGCAACCAGTACTATTTGCTGGAAAAGGCGGGAATCCGCCACCCGAAACTGTATCGCAAGCCTTCGGATATTTACGGGCCGGCGATGGTGAAGGTGCAGGAGGCAAGGCGCAAGCTGGAACGGGCGTTTTTCATCGTGTCGTCGTACGAAGACTACAAGAAAAAGTCGAAACAAAAGATCGAGCAGGGTCTTGTCAGCAAAAAGGACTTGGACAAGGCGACGATAGAGGAGTACGTACCCGGTACGTATTTCAACCTGAACTACTTTGTGTCGCCGCTGACAGGCGAGACAGAGTTCCTCGGGATAGAGCGGAGATTGCAGACCAACCTGCACGACTTTGTGTCGATGCCGGCAAGGCAGCAGATGGAGATAGACCTGATGACCTCCAACATCGAAGTGGGGCACACGCCGGCTAGCATCCGGGAATCGCTCCTTGGGAAGGTGTTCGAGATGGGAGACAAGTTTGCAGTCGCTGTGAGGAAAGAGTACCCGCCCGGAGTCATCGGCCCAATTTCATTGCAGAGCGTCGTGACGACCGACCTCGACTTTGTGGTATACGACGTGTCTTTGCGAGTGCCGGGCAACCCAATAATGGCAACGACCAGCCCCTACACAAAATACTACTTTGGCCACACTATGGGAGTCGGCCGCAGGATCGCGATGGAGATAAAGAACGCGGCGGCGCAGAGGAAGCTGCGCGACATTGTAACCTAACGCTCTATCGCTTCTTCAAACAGGTTCTTCCTTACCTTGATAGGAATGTCATAGTACGCTGCCAGAGCTATAGAGTCGGACGCGCGGTAGTTCCGCAGCACGAGCTCGCCTTCTTTTGTCTTGAAATAGAGATTTGCCCGCAATAAATCACCGCTCTGGTACACGTGCACTTCAACCAGAAGCAGATCCTGCATCACCGCTATCTCTTCCACAAGGTTGTATATCGTAGGGATGCTGCCCTTGTCCCCCTCCTGGAACCGGGAGATATGCCTTGCGACTTCGCCGGAAAAGGCACGCATCGGAAACTCCTTGCCGTCCTCGGACGTCAGCACGACGACGCCCTCTAGTCCAACCTGGTCAGCAAACCCGACGTGGCTTATCTTGGCCAAGATGTATTCCCCGTTCTCCGGAAGGCTTTCTGGCATTGTGTCTACTATGTATGTCCCAAGAATTAAGGGTTTATTCCGATAGGATTTAATTTCCAGTCGGCCGATCCCGGATGAGGCATGGACGAAAAACGCTGGCGGAGCCTGAGGGAGAGCGGCTTTAGGATACTCTTTGTAGGCTTGTTCTCGCTTGTAATCGCGTTTGTGATATACTCGCGGCTCACCGCGCCTTCCGCCGATCCGCTGGCGGTGCAGGCTCAGCAGCTCACCAACCTTGCATACGCGGTGCTTGCGATAATCCCGGCTTCGATGGCCGCCATGCTTTACGGCGCCCATACCATCTTCCGATCAGAGCAGATGCGGACGGCCGGCAGCAACAGCCTGGTGTCGTTTATCACCGGTGCGTTTGCCAACAGGAGCTACTGGAAGATAATGGCAGTAGCTGCCATAGGCTACGGCGTCTTTTTCGGGTTTCTGTCGCAGATCCTTGTCTATCGCACAAACGTATCGTTCACAGAAAAGGGGATCAGGGTCCCGTCGGTCGAGCTTACGCCATGCTGCGCGGTCCCAGGCTACATGCCGATGCTCACAGTCTACATCACCGACCACTTTTTGATATTTCTAATACCGCTGAACGTAATCCTGGCCGCGGTCGTCTCCACGCTCGTCGGCTTTAACGTGGCTCTCGCAGTCTCTGCCTACAGGCTGAAAAAGTCGCTCCAAGCTAAAATGTCGGTTGCTGCGGGGATTGGCGCGACAAGCGGCCTGTTCGTCGGCTGCCCAACGTGCGCCGGCAGCATCCTCTCTGCCCTAGTCGGGTTCGGATTGGCGGGAGCCGGCACGAGCGCAAGCGTGCTAGCGCCTTTCCAGACGCTCTTTATAGCTGCAAGCGTACCTGCGTTGGTTGCAGCACCCTTCCTGATAGCAAGAAGCATAAGATCGGTTTCAAACTGCAGGCTTACTTGACTTTTGCGACGATCTCGAACTGCAGCAGCTTTTTCGACACGTCGTCCAGATACATCTGCACGTGCGGCTCAGCCGTCCATATCTTTTCGTCTCCAAAGAGGTAGCCGTACCTCTGTGAGCTCCCTATCCTCTCACGCAGCCTGAGCGAGTCGAGGTAGCTCTCCGGGACAGACGATCCGTCAAACCCGCGCTTTCTGGCAATCGCGTCAATGACGTCGTGAATGCCGGAGCCGTGTTGGGCAGCCTCCTTGACGCGGTAAGCGATCTCTTCTGGTATCCCGAGGGTCTGCGCAAGTTTTCTGTGGACGTGCTTGCCAAACGTGTCATGCCCGCCCTTTACGTTCAGCCGAAGCTCTGTTGCCAGCGCGACTCTGATAACTTCTGGATCGAGGAATGGCTCGCGCAGCTCGATGCTGTGTGCCATCGTTATCTTATCTTCGCGCTCTAGCGTCTCCTTGTAGAGCAAGAGCAGGTCTTCGACCATGCGCTCGCGCAGCCTGTTGTGGCCTTCCTTCTCGGCCACCTTGGCGTACCACGAGTAGCCGCCAAACAGCTCGTCGGCGCCCTGGCCGGTGAGCATCACCTTCATGCCGTTCTGGTGTGCAAGCTTCACCGCGCTGTAAACGGGCAGCGCGACTTCGACCTGCCCCGCGTTTGCGTCTTCGATTACACTTATCACTTCAGGGATCAGGCTCTCTACCGCCTCGTGGTCGAGCTCGGCCACTTTCAGCTTCAGGCCGAGCCTCTGGGCGATCGTGCGCGCATTTGCAATGTCGTGGGAGCCCTTTACGCCGCCGGTGTAGCATATCACTTCTGGCACCATCCTGGCCGCAAGGTACGCCACGAGCACACTGTCGATTCCGCCGGAAAATATTATCCCTATCTTCTTAAAGTCCTGTGTGCGCTTTTCCATAGATTCGAGCAGCGCCTTTCTGTATCCTTCAATTGCAGACTTCATCGTCCTGTGCACTATCCTGACCTTTGGCGGGATCGGGTCTGCCACGTGGAAGCTCTCAAGCTGGCCGCCTGTCGATATTACCATGGCGCAGCCGGGCAATATCGATCTCGTGGGCTCGCGGATGCCTATCCTCCACAGCGCCTTTCGCTCTGAAGCAAACGCGACGTACCTGCGCGTGTCAGCGTAATACAATTGCCTAACGCCTATCCTGTCCCTGACAAGCGCGGTCTTACCTGTCTCTTTATCCTGTATCGCCAAAGCGTAAACCCCGTCAAGCTCCTCCACCGTGCGCTTTATGGCGTCAAGCAGGCTGTTGTTGCGAAGGTGGTCTTCAAGCAGGTGGACCACAACCTCGCTGTCTGTCATGGTGGAAAACTTGTGGTTCTTTTCCAGCTTCTTTCTTATTTTTTTGTAGTTGTATATTTCCCCGTTGTGCTCGAGCACGAGACGTCCGTCGCAGCTGCTGAGCGGCTGAGCACCGCACGTGCCCCCGACTATCGCAAGCCGCGTGTGCCCCAGCGCGCTCTTGCCGCTCATCTTTTGGAACTGCGGCTGCATCAGCGCGATAGAGTTTGCCTTGATGATGTGTCCGTCCGCTACAAGGCCGGCCCCGTCAGGCCCGCGGTTTATCATGCATGAGAGCATCGTGCCCACAAGCGGCACGACATTCTCACCGTTCTTGCTCACAATGCCTGCTATTCCACACATTTCGATCTATCCAAATCTCAAAAGCCAAGCCCTGCCAGAAGGCAGAGAACTCGACTTCAATCGCAATAAACTACCCATTAATGCTTTTTAAACATTTATGCTGCAAATTCTAATACTTTTAAGAGATCAGAATCCTGTACAATTTTGTTGGTTGCATTTGCTATTTCTTCGTCCTTTGGCATGAAAGCTACTCCAGTTCCTGCGCGCCTTACCATGCAAATGTCTGATCTCGTGTCGCCTACTGCCAGCGTATTTTTCATGTCCACATTGAACTGCCCGGCGAATTTTTCAAGGTGGTAGCGCTTGCACACTGAAATCTTGCAAAAGCAGTCGATCTTGTCCCACCCAAGCGGCATCCCGACTCTGCCGGTGATCCTGCCGCCTTCAAATTCTAGCTCGTTTGCTGCCACGAAATCAAGCCCTAGCCTGTCCGCGACGACGCCTGCTGCGATTGTGTAGCTATCGCTTATTATCCCGATCCTGTAGCTCCTGTCTCTCAAGGCCGCGATGGTCCGCTCGCAGTTCTTTGTAAGAGGTATCGACTCTATAGAGGCCTGCAGGTCTTTTTTCGTCAGGCCGGCAAAAAGCGCGGCGATGGCCTTTGTCTGCTCGTGCCCAAGCCTTCCTGACGACTGTATCTCCCTTACCCTGCCGGACAGGCCGAACCTGTCGGCAAGGGCAAATGCCAGCCTGCCCTGTATCAGCGTGCCATCCATGTCAAACGCCGCAAGCCCTGCCATCACTGTGCGTATGTGTCTGCCTTGCTTAGAACCTTTGCGAACAGCCGGATGTCGATTTCCTTGAACGGCTCTATCTTGACCGCGCCGGGGACATAGTTGTCCGCGTCGATAAACCCAACATATTCCTTGCCAGCCATCTT
This sequence comes from Nitrososphaera sp., assembly GCA_035620415.1. Taxonomy (GTDB): domain Archaea; phylum Thermoproteota; class Nitrososphaeria; order Nitrososphaerales; family Nitrososphaeraceae; genus Nitrososphaera. The sequence goes on along the minus strand of DASPGV010000087.1, from coordinate 251 downwards.
GGCGAGCAGCATGCCAAGGACCTGCCCCCAGCCTTGCCGCTCCTTACAATGTCGTCGGGTCCCAATATGCTTGTGCATCCAACTTCCTTGAGCGCCTCTGACAAGCCGGGGTCGCGGTGGTGCAGGATCAGCGCATTGCGCCCAACAAACTTGTTGAACTGCTGTAGGGCGTCCTTTTCAAGTATGTACCTGTCGACCGGCTGGCGCGGGCTGTTCGACACAATGATTACAAGGCAGTCGTGCGGCACGCC
>DASPGV010000086.1:0-3325 GCA_035620415.1 Nitrososphaera sp. | reverse complement strand
CGCGCCGCTGACCAGCAACCCCTTTGCCAGGGATTTCCTTGCGGTGTGGCTGAGCTGCTGCGAACCGATCAATGAGGATGATTGGGCGAGCGATTATTTATTTTCGCACTTGAAGGGTTAAAGAAAAAGTCAGAAGGTCTTGCCGTTGTTCCTGATCTCGGCTATCTCGTGCAGCATCCTGTCGAGCTTTCTCTTTTGCCTGATTTTTCTTATCCCCTTCATCATGACAGGGCTGGCAGCCATGCCGACTATCATGCCGACGGTCATATCGACTGAAATAATTCCAAGCATTATTGGGTCCATTAGCCCATGATAGCCTTCAATAGGATAAAAGATTTGTTCCAACTTGTGATGGCAATGGCAGCCTAGCCGCTGACTTGGGGAGCGCTTATCGAGCTGCTGGTCACGAGCAGTTTGCCGAGGGTCGTAAGCTTGGCCGATATCTTGCCCCTGTCGCCCTTTTCCACTTCGAGCAGCCCGAGGTCTGCAAGACCCTTCGAGTCGCGCGATCCCATCACGTGGTAGCTGAGCAGCGGCTTGCCGTAGCCGGAAGCCTGCTCCAGCTGCTCCAGGCTTTCGATCGTGCCTCCAACGCCGTGGATCGCCTTCAGTATCCTTATCTTGGCTTCAGATATTATTTCGCTGTAGCTCAGCTTCAGCACCGGCATCAGCAGCGGCGCGCCGGCCGAGTCCATCCCAAACGCCTTGATGCCGTTGATGAACGCGGCAGACAGAGCCGCGCAGCCGATCAGCTTGTCGCCGCAGCTGACGTTCATTAAAACCTGCTGAAAATCTTTCTTGTGGATAGTAAGAATCTCGCCGACCCTCTCCATCGTGTCCCTTATGACGTTTTCGGGATTGACAAGGCTTATAGTGATCGGCAGCCCGAGCACCGTGCGGAGCTTTCTTGCAAATTCGTCGGCCTTTTGCTTGTCCGAGTCGTAGCAAACTAGCACAAGCTTGTGGACCGGAAAGTTCCTTATGCCGGCTGCGATGCCTTCCTGCATCTCGCTTCCAAAAGTCGCTATCTGGAGCGTATTCATTTGCGTCATGCTGGAGCGTGCGCTCCCGGCGATAATAAAATTAGCGTTCAACTGTTCAATTATTCCTTTAACAGAAAAAGGGAAGGGTGTTTGAATCACTTGCTTGAGTGTTCAAACACCGTTTGCTGGTCAAAGAACGGGCAGTTGACCACGTGTCTCCCTTCCATCGCCGGCTCGAGCGTTATCAACCCTTGTGCCAGCATCCTGTTGATGTCCGCCTGGGTTTCCAGCACGCGCGCCTGCGAAGGATCGTTCCATGTGATGAAGCTTATCTTCCACATTGGGCTGTAGTTTTCGTCGTCCGGGTTTGCGCCGCCGATTCCCGCTTGGAATCCCATCGGGCCGGTTCCGTTGATCCCGTTCATGAACTGGAAGAGGTCCACCGCGACCGGCGTTGCGGCCAGCTTTTCGTCCGCAGGAGCAAACGGAACGCCCATCATTGCAGCAGGCATGTCAGGCACCGCGTCGGTGACGATGTAGTAGATGGTCTGGCCGTCGGGCCCCCATCCCCGGTGCGCCACGAACGTGACTGTCATGTTATCGGTGTTGATCTCGGTCACCTGCCCTCCCATGTACGGCGAGTCGTCGTTGATGCTGCCGGCGTCCTCCCTAACCTGCAGCGAGCCTCCGTTCCATTGTATTGCTGGATGGTTTGCGATGATGTCTGTCTGGTTTATCGCAAGGTGCCCCACGCCTTCATGCTGGATGATCTGGTTCACCGACTTCAACTCTATCGCCGCAGACAGGTCGGTCCACCTGACAATGTTGACCTGCTGGAGCGGGCTGTATCTTTCGTCGCCAGGCTTGGCGTTTGTGATAGGGATCTGGAATCCAAGCGGCCCGTTGCCCTCGACTCCGTTTTCAAAAATGTACACCTGCCCGCGCGCGTCCTCCGGTGTCTGGGCAAGGAGAGGCGCGTGGTTCACCTCGAATCCTGTCAGGTTTGTCAGCATCGTGGCGACGCCTTCGTCTGACACGTCGGTTCCGATGAAGAATATCTCATTTCCATTCTCGTACCCTTTCATCAGCGGTATATCAATTGGCACGCTTGCGCTTGAGAGCTTGAGCACAGAGCCCGGCTCCGCGCTGGAAGTCTCTTGGGGGCTAGTAGTGTTCGCTGGTGGGGTTTGCTGTGTAAAAGACGGAATTGCAATAGCGGTTCCGGCGATTATGATTGCCACAGCAGCGGCTACTAGAATCAGCACCATCTTGTTTGCCATAAACAGTTGTGATGTCTATTCGGATAAAAGAAATCTCTCCAATCCTTCAAGATCCGCTGCAACGGTTCGACCTGAACAACTTTACAATTGTAAACTCGTCTTTCTATATAAGGGGAGATCCAATGGATCGGCATGGCAAAGGACCCGGTATGTGGCATGTTCGTGGAAGAAAAGCCAGATTCTATCCAGCACACCGCCGACGGCAGGGAGTATTTCTTCTGCAGCACGCAATGCCTCAACGAATTCACGGCTCCGGAGAAGGAGCTCAAAAAATTAAAGACGGTCGTAGCGGTGAGTATCGCCCTTACGATTCCCGTTACGATTCTTACTTACATCTCGCTTTTGCCGATGCAGGTCAATAACTTGCTCCTGCTTGCGCTGGCGGCGCCAATCCAGTTCTGGGCAGGCTGGCGCTTTTACAAGGGTACGTGGGAGGCGATCAGGGCAAGGGCCTCCAACATGGACACCCTGATAGCGGTGGGCACGACAGCGGCGTACGTCTACAGCTCGGTGGTGACGTTCCTGCCGTCGGTGTTCCCGTTTGAGGGCGTGTACTTTGAAACCGCGGCTATAATCATCACGCTGATACTGATCGGCAGGCTGCTAGAGACAAGGACGAAGGAGAAGGCATCAAGCGCAGTCAGAAAGCTCCTAGACCTCCAGCCAAGGCTTGCCCGGGTGATAAGGGACGGGAAGGAGGAAGAGATCCCGGTAGAGCAGGTGCAGGAAGGCGACCTATTCGTGGTAAGGCCGGGCGAGCGGATACCGACCGACGGCAAAGTGACTGAAGGTTCGTCTTCAGTAGACGAGTCGGCGGTCACAGGCGAGTCGATACCGGTCGACAAGTCCGCCGGCTCGGACGTAATAGGAGCTACGATAAACAAGAGCGGCCTGCTGAAGGTCAGGGCAACCAAGGTCGGTCAGGACACGGTCCTGTCGCAGATAATCGCGCTGGTCGAAGAAGCAAGGACCGGCAGGGCGCCGATGCAAAAGATGGCCGACCAGGTGGCGAAGTACTTTGTGCCGGGAGTGGTTGCGGTGGCAGTCGCTTCAGCTCTTGCG
>DASPGV010000085.1:0-19479 GCA_035620415.1 Nitrososphaera sp. | reverse complement strand
TAATTGTTAATATATTCAGCAATCTCCTTTCATGGCGTTGGGAAAGCACGATAGCGGGGGCTACAGAGGGGCTGGGCTCAAGCTGCTGAGCAAGCACGGCGTGTCCGTGGGTGACGGCGTCAGGGTCGCGACAGAGGACGGCGAGATGTCCGGAGTTCTGATGCCCCGCTACGAGTCTGCCAGCGAAGACTACATCGTCATCAAGCTAAAGAGCGGATACAACACCGGCATCCACGTGGGCAGGATCAAGTCGGTGACAAAGCTGCAAAAAGGCGAATCTCCTGCGCCTGCAAAGGCTCCCGAAATTGCGGAAAACAAGAACCTGCCGAAAATCGCGCTTGTCAGCACCGGCGGGACGATAGCGAGCAAGATCGACTACCGCACGGGAGGCGTGCACGCGGCCTTATCCGCTTCCGAGCTGTATGCATCCGTACCCGAGCTTGCAAGCCACGCCTCGATAGATCCCGAAGTGCTGCTGAGTGAATACAGCGAGAACATCAAGCCGGAACACTGGACAATGATAGCCAACAAGGTAGTTGAGAAGGTAAAGAGCGGCAAGTACCGCGGAATCGTCGTGTCGCACGGAACGGACACGATGCACTACACCGCTGCCGCGCTCTCTTTTGCGCTTCATGGCCTGCCGATCCCGGTGGTGCTGGTCGGCGCGCAGAGATCGTCTGACAGGCCTTCATCCGACGCCGCACTCAACCTGCTTGGAGCCACGTTGTTCGCGGCAAAGTCAGAGTACGCCGGCGTATTTGTCGCGATGCACGCCGGCACTTCGGACGACGCGATCGCATGTCATGTCGGCACGCGCGTCAGGAAGAACCACACGAGCAGGCGCGACGCGTTCGAGTCGATTGACGTGACGCCGGTCGCGCTAGTCATGAACAATGCAGTAGAGATGCAGAAGAGCGAGATCAAGCTTGTGAAAAGATCTGAGGGCAGTCTCGCTGCAAAGACGAAATTCGATGGCAGGGTAGCTCTACTAAAGTTTCATCCGGGCTTTGATCCCAAACTGATCAAGCACGCGGCCAAGGCCGGCTACAAGGCCATAATCATCGAAGGTACGGGGCTGGGGCACGTGAACAAGGATTGCTTCCCAGCTCTCAAGAAAGCGGTGGACTCGGGTATCATGGTCTGCATGACGTCGCAGTGCATCTGGGGCAGGGTGGGGATGACAGTCTACAACACCGGCAGGGACCTGCTCGACATTGGCGTGATTCCGCTGTCGGACATGATATCCGAGACTGCCACCGTGAAGGCTATGTGGGCGCTTGCAAACGTCAAGGACACGAAGAAAGCGATGCAGGAAAACCTTTCTAACGAGATTTCCGAAAGCATCCCCATATGAGCAAGGCTTAATACGTGAGCAGAGCGAAATTCTAGCCCAGTGACAATCGACCCCACATCGCTTGACCTGAAGGTCGGCTTTGAAATCCACCAGCAGCTAGGAACAAAGAGCAAGCTCTTCTGCAACTGCAGCTGCGATGAAGCGGACAAGTACGACCGTTCGTTTATACGGAAATTGCGCCCGACCCAAAGCGAGCTTGGTGCATACGACCCGGCGGCGATGTTTGAATTTTCCAAGATGCGCACCGTCGAGTACCACACGGCCTTTGGCTCGAGCTGCCTTATTGAGGCAGACGAGGAGCCGCCTCACGACGTGAGCAGAGAGGCGCTTGATACCGCGCTCATATTTTCGCTGGCGCTACACTCAAAGGTGATGGACGAAGTGCACGTGATGCGCAAGCTCGTGATCGACGGCTCGAATACCACTGGCTTTCAGCGCACAATGCTCGTCGCGTCCGGCGGCTACCTTGATGTCGCGGGCAAGCGTGTTGGCGTGCAGAGCATCTGCCTTGAAGAAGACGCGGCCAAATTGATAGGCGATGACAAGGGAATTCGCAAGTTTGGCCTCGACAGGCTGGGCGTGCCGCTTGTCGAAATCGCGCTCGAGCCGGTGACCGGCAAGCCTGACGAAATCATGCAGGTTGCCCTGACGCTGGGCAGGCTACTGCGGGCAAGCAAGCGCGTTGCCCGCGGCCTTGGCAGCATCAGGCAAGACGTCAATGTTTCCGTGCAGGGCGGCGCCGTGGTAGAGGTCAAGGGAGTGCAGCAGCTCGACCAGCTGGTAAAAGTGATAGAGCACGAGATGCAGCGGCAGCACGGCCTGATCCAGATAGCACAGAAATTGAAAAAAAGAAAAGTCGATGTCATTAAGGTAGGCGACAGGATCGAAGACGTCACCGACATTCTTGCCAATGCGCAGTCAAAGATAGTGAAAAAGATCCTTGACGGCGGAGGGATGTTCAGGGCGATCAGGGCACCGGGGTTTGCCGGCATGATCGGCTTTGAGCCGTACCCGGACATCAGGATCGGAAAGGAGCTTGGCAAGCTCGTCAGGTTCTACGACCTGGACGGTGTGTTCCATTCGGACGAGCTTCCAAACTATGGCATAACAGAGCAAGAGGTTGCAGCAGTCAGGTCAAAGCTACAGGCCGGGGACGATGATGCTTTTGTCATCGTGGGCGGCCCGCGAGACAAGGTAAAGTTTGCCACCGACGCGATAATCCGGCGCCTGCAGGCTGCAATTAATGGTGTCCCTGCGGAAACGCGCGCCGCGACTCAGGACGGAAAAACGGTATTTCTTAGGCCGAGGCCGGGGGCGGCGAGGATGTATCCCGAGACAGACATACAGACCATTCCCGTGACAGAGTCGATACTCAAAGCGCTCGCAGACAAGGTCCCTAGGTCGTGGGACGAGGTAATAAAATCGCTCATGAAAAAATACAACCTTAACGAAAAGCTGGCAAGGGAGACCTTTGACTCTGATTACCTTGGAGTGTTCGAAGAGATTGCAGGCAGCACAAAGGTTCAGCCCACCTTTGTCGCTTCGAAATTGACCGAAGACCTTACCAGCCTGCAGAGGCAGGGGCTTGACGCGTCGGCGCTGACAGACGGCATGATCAATGACATTTTCAAGAGGCTTGACGCCGGGGCAATAGCCAAAGAGTCGGTGAGCATCATTTTCGAAAGGCTGATGAAAAAAGAAGCTAAGACCGTAGACGAAGCGATCAAGGCCGCCGGCATCTCTGCAATAAATGACGAAGAATTGAGCAAAGGACTTGATAGGATAATCAGCGATAACATGGCAGTCGTGAAGGAAAAAGGCATGGGCGCGCTGAGCACCCTCATGGGAAGGGCGATGGTAGAGTACAGGGGCAAGGCCGACGGCGCAAAGATAAACGCGATGCTAAAAGACAAGTTGCAAAAGCGGGTCAAATAATGTACAGGCCCAAATCTACAAGGGACATCTACGTTGAATCCCTTTCAGTAAATTCGACAAGCCTTGAAAAGCAGCTTGCGGAACAATCGGTGCCGCCGCGCGAGATCAAGAGTATTATGGCTGCAGTAAGCAGGGCGTACAATGAAAACGTCGACAGGATAGTGAAAGAGTCCGACAGGGAGGTCACTGCGCTAGAGCGCGTCCCAAGCCCACTCAAGCTTTTCATCGACTGCCTTGCAGATGCGCAGAAATCAATGAACTTATCAGAACAATCCCGCGCGCTGATCGAGCGCTACACGTCGGCGTGGGAAGACTGGATGTAAGCCAGAAACGTTCTTTAGATGTTCCAGCATTGTAACGCCGGTTGGCAGACAACTTCGCCGACGAAAAGGCCGATTTCCATCCGAGGTCGTGGCTGTCAAAATACAGGCGCACCTCAATCGGCTACCTTACAAAAATGCTGTTCTTTTACCACGGCATAGGCATCGGTCTGCTACTCGCCGGCTCGGCTATAATAGAGCAGGTCCTGCCAGAGCACGAGGAGCCGAGTATACCCCGGTCGCTCTCCGGCGTGCTTGCAGCAGGTCCGATCGAGGAGACGATATTTTTCGGCATCCCGTTCTACGTTTTCGGCAACGCCTACTCTGTGCTGGTAACCGGCGCAGTCTGGGTCGGGATACACCTTCTCAACACCGACACGCTCTCGGTCAACAGCCTCGCGTTTGGCAACCTGCTTTTTGTCCTGCCGTCGCTTTTCTTCAGCCTGCGGACGTGGGTCAGCGGCAAGGGCTGGTTTTCAGTTGCTACGCATTCGGCGTGGAACGGCGTCTTTTTTGCAGCAGGATGTGCTGCCGGCGAATTCGAGTGCACCGCGGTTGACGCCGACATCAGCGCGACCGTGATATCTGTCGCGCTGTCGGCCGGCCTGATAGCCGCACCGTACGTGCTATACAAAAGAAGAGAGAGCAAAGAGCGACAGCGGCTTGCAGCCTAACGAATTCAATATATAGGCCGGCAATTGCTTAAACGAAACATGAGCTCTGACAGCGTGAACGTCACCGTGATAGTAGGCGACGTCAAGGTCCAGTTCAGCGGCTCGGCTGATTCGGTCATGTCTTCGGTCATGAGCTTTCTGTCAAAGCAGGTGCCTTCGATGGATCTGGCAAAAAAGATCTCGCTCAACTATTCAGCGCAGGAGCTCATAGAAGCGTACTCTCACCTCGTCAAGATAACGCAGGAGGGCCCTCGCGTCATCCCGGATTCAGACGCAAGGTTGTCGGACAAGGACATGGTCGCCCTGCAATTGATAGCTGCCCGAATAGCAAAAGATCTTGGAAAATCGCCGGACGACGCGATGCAGGTATCAGATATGCACGCCGCCACCGCGCTCAACCCGAAATCGATAAGCTCCAGGATTTCTGAAATGGTCAAGGCCGGCCACATTGCCCGCGACGAAAAGGAGCCGGGCAAGTACAGGATAACTACTGCTGGAATCCACTGGCTAAATTCTACGATCGCAAAAAAGGTCAGGCAGTAGCGTCGGACGGCGGCCTCTTCTGGATGTAGCGGTAGTTGCGCATCGTGCCGATCCTTGTCAGGATGTTTTCTCGCACCATGTCTGTGAGCGAATGCGACACGGCCGTCCTGTCGTAGTTGTATCCCTTCCTCGACAGCTCTTCATGCACTTCGCCCAGCGACCGCTCTGATCCGAAATAGCCTTCGACCCAGAGGCTTTCAAGCAGGCCGCGGCAGGTCATGCCGCCCTTGGTCGCGGCCTTTTGTTCGTCCGACCTCGGTTCTGCGGGCCGCAGCTTGAGCGACTCGATCTCCCGCCGCAGTTCGTCAAACTGCCCCTGCACCGCCGGCCCCACTATCTTGGCGGTGTCGAGGCTAGAGAGCACGTTTTCCACGACCTGCTTGACCCGGCTCTCAAGGCAGGTTATCTCGACCTCCCACTCGCCGTGCTTTAGCCTTATCTTGACTTCCTCACCGGGCGGCTCACTCATGCTTAAATATACCCCTCAGCATGCTATTGATAAACCTGTTGCTGGCCATATTGACCATGTTGCGCAATATTAATATATTTGTGCCCGCAGTTATTGTTGAGCAACATGGTCACGCAATTAAATCCGCCTTTTCACGCCAGCCTGAGTCTCGGCGGCCTCGGAATAGCAGAGTCTGTGAGTATGTGCCTGGAGCCCAAGCTTGAGGGGCTGAAGGGCAAGAAAATAGTGTTCAGCCGCGACGACAAGAAAATGATACCAGTCGACGGGTGGGGGCTGAGGTCCAACTCCGCCGCCGCGACCGTGACGACCATACGCCCGATAAAAGAGAATGTGCTTGTCGCGGCGATCGACTCTAGCAGCGTCAAGATAGCCGAAACGGAGGAGGGCAGCCTGTACGCGATCAAGTGCGGAATAGTGATGGCCTATGCGGGCCGGGCACTCATGCACTTCAAGATCGGGCCTGTGCTTTTCTACCTGAGCGAAAGCACGATCCAGGATTCCGATCTTGAAGATAGGCTGTCAAGGCTCGTGCTTCTGGACGACGACTATGCAAAAAGGCTGGTGAGGGTGCGCGCGGAGAGGGCCGTGCAGAAAGAGCTTGCGAGTCACTTTACGAACTCGATAATCCTTGTCGACGGCTCGCTCAAGGCCTCGGTGTTTGAGCACAGGGAGCGGAGCATAAGCAAGATCGCCGAAAGCTGCGTGCTCCGCAAGAACATGATGATCGGGATCAGCAAGGGAACGAAGCTGAAGGTGCTCGAAAGGGCTGCTGCGCCCCTGACAAAGGTTCCGGGACCGGCCTACATCGAAGTCGACATGATAATCAAGAGCCTGATCAGGAACACCGTCGGCAGCAACTCGATGGTGAAACTGGAGAAGAGCAGCCCTGTCTTGCGCGCCGACATTGTTGGCGACAGGGGCGAGTCGCTTGGCATGCTGCTTGGAAACGACCCGGTGGCCAGCGGCTACCCCGAGACGCTGAGGCTTGCCCACCACATCTCCACCTTCACGAGCACCGAGATGACGTGCCTTAGAAGTCACGTTCTGAACAGCTACGACGTGACCGAGCTGGCCGCGGACGACATCCGCAGCATCCTGCTGGGGTCGATCCCGGTATGAAGATCCTGTCAAAGAACGGCAACGAATTGTTGCTTCTGGCGATGAAGGAGGACTCGGCCGCAAAGGGCGACTATATGCTCATCGAGGACAGGAGCAGGAGCATGGTGGTGCAGGTTTACGACGAAGAATACCTGTCTTCGCAAGCACTCATAGAGGACATCGTCAAGGAGGAGGTTGTCAACGCGTCGAGCGTGGAGAACCTCCACGACCCGCTGAACATAGGCAGCCTGTCGCGCCTAGTAAGGGATGCGAGGATATTCCGGGCCAAGATAAGGGCTTCAGTCAGCGACGGGAGGCTTTCAAGCGACGTCACATGGCTCCCGTCAAGGGTCGAGTCAAAGATAAGGCGGCTTGCAATGAAAGAGCTCGACTCGCTCCTTGGCAGGCGCGGGATATTCCCGATCCCGCTCGGCCGTACCGACGACAGCGAAGAATTTGAGATCTATGCAGAGGACCTTGACGGCAAGCTCACGATAATCACGGGCAAGAAGGAATCCGGCAAGTCGCACCTGTCAAAGATGCTTGTAAAGACGCTTGTGCAGCACGGCGCCTTTGTAGTCGTGTTTGACCTGAACAACGAGTACAGCGGCCTCGGGTGGAACCGCGACGGCACGCCATCGTCCATCCACAGGCAGGTAAAGGTGCTCGAGCCGGGCAAATCACTGAGGTTTTCACTCGACTACTGCGGCAAGGGCGCGGTCTCGGGGATGTTGAAGAACGCTCTCGACATGCCCGCAGCATCATTGCGGGAATTCTTCCGCATATGGGACTGGCTTGAGAACAAACAGTCACTTTCGATAGACGCCATAGGAAATGCGCTCAACACATGGAACATCAACGAGCTGGTGCGCGACGCGCTCGTATCAAGGTACCACGTCATCCAGTCGTCGCGCCTGTTTGCCGACAGCGGGTTTCAGTTTGAAAACGTGATTGCAGGGACCGGCGGCGCGGCCCTTGTTATCAACATGGGCGAAGTTTCGCCGACCGTTCGCAGGATGATCGTCGAACTGGTGCTGAGCAAGCTTGTAGATCTTCTGGAGCGGCAGGCCATACCGCCAATTTTCCTGTTCGCGGAAGAGGCCCACCTCTACATCCGCGACACGTACTGGGAGGACATCATCACCCGCATGAGGCACTTTGGCATCTACACCACTTTCATCACGAACCAGCCCGACGCGATAAGCGACGGCATCTACAGGCAGGTCGACAACATTTTCCTGTTCAACTTTACAAACGACGGCGACCTTGACAAGATATCAAAAGTTTCACTGGCTGACAACGACACAATACGATCGATAGTCAGGACGCTGCCGCAGAGGCACTGCCTTGCGATAGGCAGGGCAGTCTGCGATCTGCCGGTGGTGGTAAGGGTGGCGGCAGCAGAAGTGCTGACGCTTGGAGAAACTAAAAAATTTTTTAAAAAATAGCTTATACGACGGCCGTCTGGCCGCGCTTTTTCGTCCCAATGTCCACTGCTTCGCTGACGCTGGAGACGAATATCTTGCCGTCGCCTGACGAGCCGGTGCTTGCGGTGTCGAGTATGGCCTTGATCACCTTCTCGACCTCCGAGTCCTCGACCACGGTCATGATGTTAGCCCTAACTGAAAATTCAGCGGCGAGCCTCTTTGTTCCCCTGCCAGTCTGGACCTGCGGCTTTTCGCCCTTTCCTCTTCCCTTTGCGTCAAGGATCGTCGCCCCGCCCACTCCAGCCTTCTTCATAGCCTCATTAACAGCGCTAACCTTCTCGGCAGCTACAATTGCCTCTATACGCTTCATGGCACGATGTAAATAAAGTTGCAATATAAGGTTTTCAAATAATAAGTCTGCCAGAGTTGAATATAACCATAAGCAGCGATTGCAGTGCAAATATCATAAAATTGGAAAAAATAATATGAATCTGGAGACTGAATTCCGAACTTTTCACCGCATTACTCATAAACCCTCCGAGATATCAGGCGAATTGAATTGCAGGATCAAGACAGGATCAAGAATCGAAGCAAACTTGACATTATTTATGACATCTTGGTTTCGGCGACAGGCGGGGTCAAAAAGACGCACATCATGTCCCGGGCAAACCTGAGCTCTGAGCAGATGAACTTTTACTTTAACACACTCTTGCACCACAGCCTCCTTGACGCGGAGAAGGACCCTGACAACAACTTTGTCTACCGGACGACGCAAAAGGGGGTCAGGTTCCTCCACTGCTGCGCCCAGATAAAATCGCTAATTGCGCCTATGATGAAGGTCAGGATGCAGGGCGACCTGCTCTTCCTGTAGCTAGCACCCGTGCTGCCGGGCCCAGGGCTGGCTGGCAAACTCGCTTGTTTGGCATTGGCTAGTGTTCTGTGTGGCGTAGCCGCCGCTCAAAAGCTCGCTGTTGAGGTTTGTAGACCCGCAGTAGACGACCGCTATCACGCTGCTTTCAGACGTCAGCAGTCTGTCGTCCTGATCTATCAGCACGCTGCTTCCAAAGCACAGGTTCCGGGTAAACAATCTGGACTCAGAGAACCCTTTTTCCGCGCTTGAAGGCGCGCTTGTGAGCGCAAGGTCGATCTTGTAGACTGTGTTGTTCACATTCACATAGAACGTATCGCTGTCCACTATCCTTGTCACTATGCCCTCGGCGCATCCTGCCGTTCCAAGGCACTGCGCCGCTGAGCCGGCGCGCGCAGTGTACGTCGAGCTGACCTGCTCATCGGGGTCGTTGAGCTCGTCGCGCGTGCCTTCAGCAAACTGCCACTCGCTGTTGCCGTCGGGGATCCTCTGCCAGGTCCGGCCGTCGTCGCTCCTGTCCACGAGCGAAGGCGTCCTGTCTATGATCTCGCCTGACGCATTTACAAGGACGAGGCTTTCCGCGGTGTTTGATAGCATCTTCCCATCAAGCTCGACGATGTACGTTCCGTTCGCATCTATCGCCGCGTCTGGAGGCAGACGTATGGTTGCCGACTTGAACGACGTCCTTATCTCAAAGTCGCTGATGTTGACCTCTACGCCGGCAGGATTGTACAGTTCGATCCATTGCCTTCCAATGTCGCTTCCCTGTGGGTTGAGCTCCACTTCGTTTATCACAATATTGGTCGCACCGGGATCTGACGATTCCGTGTCGTTCACAAATGGGGAATCTTTCAGAATGCCGGTAGCGTTGTCGAGATCGGTCGTGTTGCCGGCGTCGGTGGAATTGCGTACAAGGTCGATTATTTCGCTTGCAGTCATGTTGCTGCTCTGGGCGCTGCCGGAACCTACCAGGGGCATGCCTGCGGCTAGCAACAGTACCAAAAACACCCACAGTCTGGTCGGCAATGTCACTACCCTTTCTCACTAATCATACGCTCTGGAAAATAATAACGGTTATGAAGTCTATCTCTAGAGTAGTTATTACAACCTGAGCTTTTTTTGCATGTAGATCCGCCTCATCCTGCTCAGCCCGAAGACGAGCGCGATCACGACTATTATGGCAATTGCTGCCTGCACCAAAGACACGGTCAGCCGCTCCGCCTGCCCGTCAAAGATGATGGTTTCTATCGGCGCGACAAAGATCACAAGAAACGCCGCGACCGCAAGAATCATCGCCCACATCCCGGTCATGAAAAGCGCAAGCCCACCAAGCCCCATTTCACAACATCCTCAAAATGTACTGGATCGCGATCGATGCAAATGCAAGTAGCGCGGTGAACGCCGCGAGCTTGAATGTCTTGTAGCCCACCTCTTTTTCGCCGAGCGGCCCGTCCGCCACTATGAGCCGGACAAGCGTCGCCGGGGCGGCCTTATCTTTAGACGCGGCGAGCCTAAAGTCGTCCATGAGGATCGTGGGCCGCGCCTTGACCTTCCGGTGCTCCACTATGCGCTTGACACTTGCAAGGAAAAGGAATGAGTTCATGACGGCCGGCAGCAGCGCGATGACCCCTATTATTTCGGAGGCGCCGGCGATTGCTACTGCGCCGTACATCGTGCCGAGCAAGAGCGTGCCGGAATCGCCGGGGAATATCCGGCTTGGGAACCGGTTGTACCTGTAAAACGCGACTGACGCGAACAGCAGCGGGAGGGCTGCAAGGAACGCTTCGTGGGTGCCAAAGATGGCAATGCTTGCAAGGAGCGGGATCGACGCGATTATGATAAAGCCGCTTGCCACGCCGTTTAAAACTTCTATCGAATTGATGGTGTTGCCCACAACAGGGATTATGACCAGCACAAGCGGGATGTAGAGCAGCGGAATGAACGCGCTGCCAAACACCAAGTTGAGAAAGTTGCTGTGCACTTCGCCGACATCGTAGAGGTTCAGCAGAATGATCGGCAGCGCTGCGGCCGAGCGCCGCCGGCTTGAACCAGCCGGGCATCACCCTGATGTCGTCTATGTAGCCCACGGCAAACGCTATACCTGTCAAAAGCAGGACGGCCAGCACGGCTGTGTTCATTGTGAGCAGATAGAGCGCGATCTCTGCCACCGCTATGCCGGCCATTATGACCGGCCCGGCCGGCCGGGGGATCATTGGCTTGTCGCGCTTGTGCGCGTCGGGGACGACCCTGCCCCTTGCAGCAAGCGACTTTATCGCGGCGGGCATCAGGAGCAAGATGACAAAGAAGGAAATTGCCGACACAGCCGCGCCGTAGATTACAAGGTTAGCGACATCCAGCATTTGCTATTGCTGCCCCAGCCTCTTCTTTAATTGATCCTTCAGCTTTTCCGCGACCGCCGGCCCTATCTTTGGGATACCTGCAAGCTTGCTCTGGGGCGCAGATGCCACCTTGCCGGCGTCGGTCAGGCCGGCAGAATAGAGCGCCCTTGCCCTCACCCGGCCAATGCCCTCGAGGGCAACAAGCGGCAGCAGCTCCCCCTTCACGCCGTACCTAATCCTGGTACGGAGGTTATAAAGTTCTGCTAAAAGGTCGTCCCGCCTCATGAGCTTGGCCACCTCGTAGAGCGAGTAGGCGAGCCACTCGCCCATCTCCACTATCCTGTGCATGTCGCCCGGCTCGACCCCCACCCTGTCGCTAAGCGCCTTGTCGCTAGTTTCCTCCGTCCACTCGCAGAGCGCCCAGAAGCTGCGGGTGCAGTCGTATTCGCTTATCTGGTAGAGCAGCTCGCTTCCGCGGTCCTGTATCAGCAGGCTCAGCTCGTCATAGTCCTTTTTGCGGAGCGACAGCTTCGGATAAAAATCTGGGCTTGTTGATATCATGTACAGGAACCCGAGCGTGTGCCTGCCTTCCGCCCGCTCGACCCGCTCCAGCGCGTCGCGGAACGCGACTGCGGTGACGGGGTCGATGTAGAGAAGCGACGTGCGCCTTCCAAACTCTGTCGCGATGTACCGGTCGTTCTTTGATTTGATCAGCTCCTCCTGCTCCAAGTAGTCGAGCGCCGACTCGACCTTGAACTCGACTGTCGCGCTGCGGTACTGCCGGGCAAAGAGCGTGCCTCCAAACAGTTCGTGGATCTCGGGCTTTTTCATGCCCGGCACTGTTGCAATCGTCGATAGCAGGTGGAACCTGACCGCGCTGTCGCTTGACAGCTGCGACCGCAGCGGCTCGGGACTGCCAAGAACGTAGTGGTCGTAGAGCTCCTCGGCGTTCACGCCCGACTCGCTGACGATTATCGCCTCGCCGGAGGTGTCGTACTTCGGCCTGCCGGCCCTGCCGCACAGTTGCTTGTACTCGAGCACGCTGATGGGGACGCTCCCGCCATAGTCGGAATCGTAGCGCAGGATGCTCGCTATCACCACCCTCCTTGCAGGCAGGTTGACCCCGGCGGCAAGCGTCGGGGTGGCCGTCAGCAATTTTATGACGCCCCTTTTGAACGAGTCCTCCACTATCTTCCTGCTGGACGGCCCGAGGCCGGCGTGGTGGAACGCGACTCCCTTTGCCACGAGCTGCGCCAGCGTCTTTGTGAGCTCGCTGTCGTCGCCCCTGTCAAGGATTTCGGAAGACGCGCCGGCGGCCAGCTTCTTTGCTGTTTTGTCGAGGCGCCTGTAGACACCTTCCACAGCCTTTGCCGCAAGTGAAGCCGCG
The DNA here is from genome assembly GCA_035620415.1 of Nitrososphaera sp. Lineage (GTDB taxonomy): Archaea > Thermoproteota > Nitrososphaeria > Nitrososphaerales > Nitrososphaeraceae > Nitrososphaera. The sequence goes on along the minus strand of DASPGV010000085.1, from coordinate 7,065 downwards.
CGCTTTCTGGTTTCTGCGAAAATGAGCGCCTGGCCGCCGTTGTCCAGCGAATCGATAGCGAGGTCGACCGCGGACGAGACGCCTGAGCTGTCGACCTTGAACTTGCTTCCGTCGCTCATCCTAGTCGATCCGTACTCAAACACGCCCTCCACCAGATTCGTGGGACGCCAGTCGCTTTCCACCAGCTCGCAGCCTAGCCAGTCGGCTATTTCGTCTGAGTTTGCCACCGTAGCTGAGAGCGCGATCACCTGCGACTGCGGGTAGTGCCTGCGTATCTTTGTAAGCATCATTTCAAGCGTCGGGCCCCGCTCCCTGTCGCCGATCAGGTGCACTTCGTCTGAAACGAACAGCCTCACGTCGCCCAGCCACTCTGCGTTGTGCCGGAAGAGCGTGTCCATCTTTTCGTTAGTCAGCACGATTACGTCGGCGCCGGCGAGCTCTTTTCCGGCCGAGTCGTAGTCGCTGGTGGCGACTGTCACCCTGATCTTTCTGCCAAGATCGAGCTTTTCAAGGACCTTCAGGTCGTCATATTTCTCGCTTGCAAGGGCGCGGAGCGGCGTTAGGTAGACGGCCTTGCTACCCTTCTCCACCGCCTTGAGGATCGCCATCATTGCAATGAGCGTCTTGCCGCTCGCGGTGGGGGTTGTGACGAGCATCATTTTGCCGTCCAGAATGCCGCCCGCAAGCGCCGCCTCCTGCGGAGGGTAGAGCGAAGAATATCCAAGTTGTGAAAGGAGCGCCTTGATGGCTCCGTCGGTTATGGCAGACGACACTTGCAGCATAAAGGCGGGCCGGCTATTTTAAAAATGCACTTATGCTTTGGCCCAGAATCCCGGCTTTCTTTCGAATATCTGTCCTTCGCGGTTGAACTTTTGGATGTACTTCTTTGCCTCCTCGTCGTTGAACTTGCCGGTCTTGACCAGCTCGTCAACAAGGACCTTGTCCTCCACGTCGTTGTTCTCGGTGCCGGTCAGGCCCCTGAACACCTCCATGAACGTCTTTTCCTTTGAAACGACGCTCTGGGGCTTGCCGTACAGCACGCCAAGGTCTGTCTTGCCTGTGTTGACGTCGACTCCGGCAGTCCTCATCATCTGGTCGACAAGGTAGATCGCACGCTTGGCGTCATCCTCGTCCACCCTGTCCTTCAGCAGCAAGCGTGCGCGGGCGGTGGCAAGCCTCACCAGACCCTCGAGCTGCCTGGGAGTCACAGTTATCATGCCCTCCGACTCTACCTTCCTCATGTCCATGTAGTAGCCGCGCACGATGTCGATGGCCTCCGTCGTGAGCGCCGGCTCGACCTGCTTTGAGTATGAAAGGTACTTGCTGAAGAGGTCGATGTCGATCGCCGGCTTGGCCGCGTGCTCGGCGTCCTTGTGTATCTCCAGGATGTGGCTTGCGATCAGGCTGTCCTTCTCCTTCTCCGGCATGTCCCTAACGATGAATATCAGGTCGAATCTTGTTAGGAGCGGAACGGGCAGGTTCACGTTTTCGGTGATGTTCTTGTATGGATCGTACTTGCCGTACATCGGGTTTGCAGCCGACAGGATAGACGTCCTTGCGTTCAGCGTGGCGACGATGCCTCCCTTTGCAACGGAGCATGTCTGCTGCTCCATGACTTCGTGGAGCGCTGATCTATCTTCCGGCTTTATCTTGTCAAACTCGTCGATGCAGACCAGTCCCTGATCGCCCAGAACCACGGCGCCGGCCTCGAGCATGTAAATTCCCGATTTGTCTCGTATCACCGCCGCAGTGAGACCCGCTGCTGTTGTGCCCCTGCCAGAGGTGTAGAGACCTCTTGGCGCGATCTTCGCTGCAAACTTCAACATTTCTGATTTTGCAGTTCCGGGATCTCCGACCAAGAGCACGTTGATGTCTCCTCTTCTTGTGGATCCGTCCTGCAACTTTTTGGTCACCGAGCCGACAATGAGCATCAGTATAGCCTCCTTGATCACTTCGTGGCCGTAGATATGGGGCGCAAAAGAAGCGATCAGTTTTTCATATGCGTCAGCCTTGCTTGCGATCGCCTTGATCTGGCGCTCGTCCTCCGCGCTTATCGCTATCCGCTCGACGGTCCTCGTGTCCTTGCTGCCCGCGCGCCCGCCGAGGTACTCGATGTTGTTCCCCTCCATGCGAAGGCGGAACAGGCTGGTCTTGACCTGCGGCGCGAGCTGCTCCTGCTCGATCCTCACGATGCCGGTGAGAATTATCCTGTCGCCGGGGCGGCACTGGTCCACAAGGTCTCCCATGACCGTTACTTCGACGTAGTGCGGCAGCTGGCCCGCCGGCAGGTCCTCCGGCAGCTCCTGCAGCCGGACCATCTGAAAGTCGATAAATATGCTGCTTTCCGGGTCCATATCAAACTCCCTTTCGCCGCATTTCGGACACTTTGTGGGCCTTTTCAGGAGCAGTCCCTTGAGCTGGGCATCAAAGAGCTCGGCGCAGCTCGTGCAGCGGTAGGCGACCTTTTTCGCAAGGGGCTTGACCTCCGATGATCGCACGACCATGCCGGAGACGCTCACCAGCTTGTCTATCAGGTCCGCGTTTATTTCGCGCAGCCCCTTCTGCACGGTATAGTTGCCTATCCTGACCTTGATCTTGTCGCGGATCTCCTGCTCGTAGTCGGGGTGGATCTCGCGCAGGATCGAGAGCACAGCCTCATTGAACGCGGCGAGCATCTCGTCAGGGTCCCTAGTTATCGCCTGCGCAAGCGAGGGGTTGAAAGAGTCAAAGTCTATGTAATCGATTGTAAGCGACTGGGAGCCCAGCGCCATCATGTTGTTTATCCTGTCGAAATACCTGTAGTTGCCGTCCCTGTCCTTGAACGCCTTTAGGAACTTCTCCAGGTCGTTTGCAAGCGCGGCCGCTGTCTGCTGCTCAGCCAAACTTTTTCAGCACTCCTTTCTTGAACTTCGCCGAAGCGCTATTTATCAGCCTGTAAAGCTCCTTTTCCTCCGCCGACAGCTTTGCTTCAAGCTCCGGCGAAAGCGGCGAAGCTGCGGCAAGTTTCACGATTTTTTCAAGCCGGGTGGCAACAAATGTGTTGAGCGAGACGAGCAGGTTCTCCCTCTCGCGGTCCCTGAGGCCTTCAAGGTAGTCGTTCACACGGACGTAAAAATCGATGTCTATGCCGGATAGGTCGTGCGGCTTGGCTATCCGCTCGCGGTTCATCGCACGCGAAATATATCCGGCAGAGTCGCTTGGCTGCATTTCGACCGCGCCATGCTCTGCAAGGATCTTGGCGACCCAGCGTTGGAGCGAAGACATGTCGCCTTCCTTTGCGTCAATAGCGATGTTGCCCACAGTCATCTTGATGTCTTTCTTGTAGGTGACTCTAACTTCCTCTGCCATGTAGCCCAGCTGGTAGGCGTGCTGCATAGCCTCTATTCTGGGCTCAACCCGAGCATCCGCTGACATGTGGGGAGCTGCTAACAAAGAGGTACCTATTATATGTCGTGCCGGAAGAGCTTTTGTTAAGCTTCAAGCTAGCTCCAGCTGTTGCCATAGAAAAGTAGTAGGCAAGGCAGCAACCTATTTAATTACTTGAGTGAAAATCGCTTTCACGATGTCGGCCAAGAAAACCGATCTGGCAAACCTGATGTGGTCTGAAAAGTACAGGCCGAAAAAGCTTGCCGACGTGGTTGACCAGAAAGAGATAATCAAGGGCATAAGCAATATGATAAAAAGCCCCGACATACCTCACATGCTCTTCTCGGGGCCGGCCGGCGTGGGCAAGACCACCACGGCTCTCTGCATCGCGATGGAACTTCTCGGCGAAGAGTGGAAAAAGAATACTCTCGAGCTCAACGCGTCTGACGAGCGCGGGATAAAGATGGTGCGCGAGAGGGTGAAGGAGTTTGCCGCTTCGATAAAGCTTGCCAGCGACAAGGAGTTTGGCAGACCCAAGATAATCATACTCGACGAGGCGGACGAGATGACGCCTGAAGCGCAGACGGCGTTGAGGCGCATAATCGAGGACAGCGCGAGGACCACGCGCTTTATCATCATATGCAACTACCTGTCGCAGATAATCGAGCCGATACAGAGCAGGTGCGTTGTGTTCAGATTCACGCGCCTGTCAAAGGAAGTCGTCGTCAAGCATCTGGAGATGATCTGCAAAGAAGAAAAGGTCAAGTTTGAAGAAAAGGCACTTGCTCAGATATTTGATGCGACCGGCGGAGACATGCGCCATTCTATCAACATCATGCAGGCTGCGGCCGGCATGGGCTCGGTTTCTTCTGCCAATGTCACCGCCACCATGGGGCTCTCCGGAAGGACAAAGGTTGGCGAAGTGTTGAAGCTCGCGCTGGCAGGCAAGTTCAACGAGTCCCGGACAAAGTTGCTTGAATTAACTCAGGTGTATGGCATGTCCGAGACTGACTTTATGAAATACGCGAACCAGGAAGCGTACGAAATGAAGTTGGACAAGCCGGACGAGTTTGCCGCGATAATGGCGGAATACGACTACAGGCTTGCGGCTGGCGCGCACCCGGAGATTCAACTGTCGGCGCTGCTTGCCCAGCTGGGAAAACTTGCTAAGAAGTAGCGGGAATGTTTGAGCGCCTAAACGCTTTGTAGTTCCAGTACAGCTCGCTCAGCATGTCTTCGTCCCCGTCCGATTTTTCGGCCTTTCTATCCGGGATGAAGGTGACATGCGACTCTACCTTCTGACACTGGCTGCAGAAATAAACCGACAGGGTCGTCTCCTTGTGAGCCATCCTCGGGTGGCCGCAGGAATCGCACGACATGAATGTTTTTACGATTTTATGCATGATAAGGATTTGAGAGTCACGAACCATACATACAGGCTAGTATTCTTCCTCGAACTCTTCGCCGCCTTCCTCTTCCTCAGCTTCTTCAAAGTCCTCTTCGAGCTCCTCCCGCTCTTCGGCGCTCTTGTATGGAAGGTCGGCCTCGCCGGGCGCGCCGCAGACAGGGCACTTGAACTCTATCGTCTGCCCTTCAAGGTCTAGGGGGAACTCTTTGGAAAAGACTTCGTCGCATTTGCTGCATACAAGCGTTGTCTGGATGTTGTCCTGGCTGAACTTGTGTGTCTGCACCCTGAAGGAGGTGTTTGCCAAGCTATTTCTTCCTACGTATAGGAAATGTCCTTTTTTATAAGCGTTCTTGGCTCGCCAAATCGGGTATATATAAGACTGCTAAACAGCCCGCGAGTGTTCTGGTGGTAAAACACCCGACCCGGACAGGGAACCTTTTCTATTCGCGGCGATGCACATCATCCGTGAATAAGGTTGTTATGGCGCTAGGCATCATCGCCGGCCTGCTGTTGTTCGGCCAGCTCGATCAGGCAGAGGCAAGAGGATTCTACGGCTCGGATCTGGTCCAGACGTACGCGGTCTTTACGATGATAGCCCTCGCCATAGCAGGCTTTGGAATGCTGCTTGCGCTGTACACTAGGGAAACTATGTCGGTCAAGGGGCACTAGTTGCCCCTGATTCCCTGCGCGACCAGAATCGAGTAGCAGCCGAGGCCGCACTCTTCGCATATTGGCTTCATGCCCTTTGCGTCCGCGCTTCCGATGCAGCAGGGCTGCTTGACCCTCCCCATGTGGTCTAATGACAATATGGCCCACGACGGGCAGTCCACTGGCGTGGTCCCGACTCCGCCCCAGTTGCCCCTCATCAGAGACATCTGGCTGACAGGGTTGACAATATAGTCCGGGTACTTTTTCTTAAGCTCGATCAGCTTGTCTACAACAGAGTTGCGCAGCTCGCCAAACGGCATCATGAGCGGGTCGCCCTTGGCAAACGGCGTGTGGAACTGGACCCCCATCTTGTTCACCGTGCCGTGCCACTCTTCGGCCAGGTCTTCAACGGTCATGTAGTTCTGCGAGTTTATCGTCATCGTGACCCAGATGTCCTTCCAGGCCGGCTTGCCGTGCCTGCCCGGCCCGGCGATGTAGTCCATGATGTTCTTCTTTGTCTTTGCGTACGAGCCCTTGCCGCGTATCTTGTCGTGCACCTCTTCGGTGCCGTCCATCGACACCCAGTAGAAATACAGGCCGTCGTACTGCTTTAGCGGGTACGTGCCGTTCGTGACCACGCAGACGCGCTTTGGCATCTCCTTGCAAAATAGCTCGATGATGTCCGGCCGCATCGTCGGTTCGCCCCCCACAAGCGTAGTGACAAAGATGCGCTGTTTGTTGAACTTTTCCCTGATTATCTTGCTCCAGTCCTCCACCGTCATGTCCCGCTCCTCCTTGCGGTTGAGCCACCAGTAGCAGTGGGTGCAGTGGAGGTTGCAGACGTTGTTGACATCGACAGAGCCGTACATCGGCTTTTTCGTGTGGAACAGCTTGTACGCCGCCATCTTTTTGAATATGCTAATGTAAAACGGCATCTCTCTCAAAATGTCAGTTATGCCGCGGCCATAGATCAGGTCAACCATACATACCCATGCCCTTCTCTCCTAATAAACGGATTGAATCTGCCGGACAGATGTGGAATGAATTTGGACATTATCTGGAAAAATGCATTTTATATCATGAGCGAACGTTACATCAATGAAAACTGGTAAAAAGACAAAACTGGTCGGGCCGGCAGGCACGATGGCCGCTCTTTTGGTGATGGCCTTTGTGGTTACCGCGCCCGCGTCGCTGTATGCTCAAAGCGACGACAGCATGATGGAGGACGAAGAGGCGATGATGGAAAAGTCAGAGAACCTGACGCTCAAGGGTTCGATCTCCAACGTGCAGCTCGACTCAAGCAACGAGCCTAATTGGATCCAGTCCGGGTTCTGGGTCCTGAAGACCCGCGGCGATTCTGCAAGCATTGTAGCGAGGATAACGATGGTCAAGCCTGATGGAATGTCGCTTCACACCCACACGATAACCGGCCTGTCGGTGACAGAGCAGTCCACAGAACGGTCGACACACAGCATTGAGGGCACAGCGAATGTCATCATGTCGAGCGGAACCGTTCAGGACGTGCCGCTCACGATCAGCGTGATGAACAACGCCGCTATAGCGTTCTGGATCGGGCCGGAAGGGGTCGACGGTCACTTTGGAACAGATCCCATTTATGGAACCGTAGTCCAGTCAAGGGCTAT
>DASPGV010000084.1:0-31319 GCA_035620415.1 Nitrososphaera sp. | reverse complement strand
TGTCTTGTCGGCTGCAAATATGCAAAAGACTTCGCTCGGGCGCTCCTCCATTTCGATTTCTGCGACGCCAGGCCCCATGCCCTTGACGTTGCCGGAGAAAGAATCCTTCAGCAGGTCCTGTCCGGCGCCATAAAGCCCCTGTTCCTTTGCAGTCTTGGTTCCTTCGGTGAATGCGTCCCATGCCAGCTTGTGGATCTTTTCATTGTCCACTCCGCGTGTGTGCGTCATTATAATGTGAATGTCGTCGCCAGTATATCCTACATAATAATCAATAAGCAGCCCTTTTGCGTTCTTGGCAACAAAATTCTTTACGGTTTCGAGAAGTTTTTCGCTTGGGCATGTGTGGCCCCCGATTCCTCCAATGTCTGCCTTGATGGCGCTGACAGTAATTCTCAGACCGAGACAAGCTCACGCCTATTGGCTTAAAACTTTTCCGATAACTTGTTAGATAGAACCGAAAATGTGTATTGAGAGCGTACAATTTTTGACCTAATCACGGGCGAAATACAAATAAAGCCCATGAAGCGTTCTTGCTCTATGAGCGCTAGCAAAAAGCCACACATGAACCTGGTGGTTGTAGGTCACGTCGATAATGGTAAATCAACTACTGTAGGTCATTTGCTCGTTGATCTGGGTGCCATTGACCAGAGGACAATTGACGCATATGCAAAGGAATCAGAGGCGACAGGCAAGGGTGATACGTTCAAGTACGCGTGGGTGCTGGACAGCATCAAGGACGAGCGCGACAGGGGCATCACCATCGATCTCGCTTTTCAAAAGTTTGAAACGCCCAAGTATTTCTACACGCTGATCGACGCTCCGGGACACAGAGACTTTATCAAGAACATGATCACAGGAGCGTCCGAAGCAGACGCCGCAATTTTGGTCATCTCGGTCAAGCCCGGCGAAATGGAAGCGGCGCTTGAGGCTGGGGGACAGGGAAGGGAGCACGCGTTCCTCGCCAAGACTCTTGGCGTCAACCAGCTCATTGTCGCGCTCAACAAGATGGACGATGCCGGCTATAGCGAAGCGCGCTACAAAGAGGCAAAGGAGGCCGCGGAAAAGATGCTAAAGCTTGTCGGCTTCAACACCGCCAAGATCAACTTTATCCCGATATCCGGATGGAAGGGAGACAACTTGGTGAAGAAATCAACGAACATGGTATGGTACAAGGGCCCGACCCTTTCAGAGTCGCTCGACCTGCTAGAGCCGCCAGAGAAGCCGATCGGCAAGCCGCTCCGCGTTCCGATTCAGGACGTGTATTCTATAACTGGCGTCGGCACCGTGCCGGTGGGCAGGGTCGAGACGGGCAAGATGAAGCCAAACGACAAGGTGGTCGTCATGCCTTCCGGCGCAGTCGGCGAAATCAAGTCCATAGAGACCCACCACACCCAGATGGAATCTGCAGAGGCAGGCGACAACGTCGGCTTTAACCTGAGGGGAGTGGACAAGAAGCAGATAAAGCGCGGCGACATTATCGGCCCGGCGGACAACCCGCCAACCGTTGCAAAGGAATTCGAGGCAAGGCTCATCGTTATCCACCACCCGACGGCAATCGCACCGGGATACACGCCAGTCCTCCACGCCCACACTGCTCAGGTGGCCGCGACAATCTCGGCGTTCATCTCCAAGATTGACCCGAGGACCGGCGCGACGACCGAGGAGAACCCGAAGTTCCTGAAGACAGGCGACGCTGCCATCGTCAGGATCAAGCCGGTGAGGCCGCTTCCGATAGAGACGTTCAAGGACTTTCCGGAGATTGGAAGGTTCGCACTCCGCGACATGGGAACGACAATCGGCGCCGGCGTTGTTCTGGCCGTCACTGAAAAGTACGACCCCAACAAAAAGTAAGTGAAATAGATGCCGCAGGCTGCAAGAATAAAGCTTACAAGCACGAACCTCGCGACGCTGGAAGGCGTCTGCACGGAGATAAAGGGGATGACTGAAAAGTCGGGGATAAAGCTCAAGGGACCTCACCCCCTGCCTACCAAGAGGCTCAAGGTAGTTACGCGAAAGTCCCCATGCGGTCAGGGCACAAACACCTATGACAAGTACGAGATGAGGATTCACCGGCGCGTCATAGATGTCGGGGCAGACGACAGGGCCATCAGGCAATTGATGCGGCTGAAAATCCCTGACGACGTCTACATCGAAGTCTCACTTACGCAGTAATTTTTTGTACGAGCCTTTCTGGATCCTGATGCGACTCGATGCCCCGGGGTGTAGGATTTTTGCAAGAATCTCTAGCCCCGTGACGGTGCGCGGACCGGGCTTGCTGAAATACGCGTTTGCATTAACAACAAAGACGCTGCCATTCCTGACAGCCCGGAGCGACTTCCACTTTTCACTGCGCGCAAGCGCCGGCAGCTCTTTCAACGTGCGCGAGATTTCAAAGCCGCACGGCATCAGGACAATAATGTCGGGGTCGAATTTCGCGGCCTCTTCGATGTCCATCCTGCGCGAAGGTTCGCCTGCGGCGCTGATCCCGTTTACGCCCCCGGCCATCTCGACCATCTGCGGCACCCAGTGGCCCGCGGTGAACAGCGGGTCGAGCCACTCTATGCACAGAACGCGTGGCCTGCTATCTATTTTTATGCTTCGCACCGCGCCGATTCGCCTTTGCAGCGACGCGATTAGCCTTGCGCCTTCTCTCACTTTGCCAACCTTTTCTGCAACGTCCATTATGCTGACGAGTATGTCGTCAAGGTCGTGCGGGTCGAGCACCAGCACGTCCGGACTGCCGCCAAGTACGCTGATAGCACGGCTGATTTCCTTGGTAAATGGCGAGCAGACTTCGCACAGCCCCTGCGCGACTATCAGGTCGGGCTTTACCTTTTTCAGGGCCTTGTCGTCAACGATGTAGATGTCGCTTCCGGATCGCATTAGCTCCACTATCTTAGAGTCGATCTGCCGACCTGTCATCCGGCCGGGGTCAAAGGAAGGTCGTATTACGCGGGGCTTTTTCCTTGCCTGCGCGGGGAACTTGCATTCGTGTGTCACGCCCACCAGCAGGCCGCCTGCGCCGAGCTCGTAGAGGGTTTCCGTGGCGCTTGGAAGGAATGAGACGATCCGCACGGAAAAGCTGTAAAATTTGCATTCTTAAAAACCTGCCTAACATAGAATTGTTATGTAGGTTTCTATGCTAGTCTGCCAACCAAAACCATTTTATTGCAATAAATATTGTCAAAAATCAATGGACTCTAGAATTGCAGTCGCTGTCGGACTGGCGGCAGTCCTCGCTGCCGTGCTAGCACCAATATCGACACTCACGCCGGCCTTTGCAGCTGAAGTACCCGCTGATATTACATCGGGTTCATCAAGCAAGACCACCGATGCTTATGCGCCCAACCCTCTAAACATCAACGTTGGCGATACGGTGACATGGACCAACAAAGACTCGACGGCACACACTGTCACTTCAGGCACAGGAACAAACGATCCAAACAAGGGTCAAGAGTTTGACTCTTCGCCAAACTTTAACCCGATAATGCCTCCGGGAGGGGTATTCAGCCACACATTTGAAACAGCAGGCGAGTTCCCGTACTACTGCGGCCTCCATCCAAACATGGTTGGCACAGTGGTAGTAGCATCCGGAACAGGCAACGGTAACGGCGAACCAACACCGTTTTCTGTTACTGCAACGGCTGACGGGACCGACTATGAAATAACTGGAACTGGAGATGCATCGGCAACAGCAGCAACGATCAATCCGGGAGAATCAGTAGAAATCGAATTTGACGGCGCAGGAGCGGTAGAAGTAACACTGCCAAAGGCAATGATCGACGGCGTTACCTTGGTTAACGGAGAGCAGGCAACAATAGTAAGCGAAGACGACGCATCAACCACCATCTCATTCGAGGTACCGGAAGGTGAGACCACAGTAACGATCCAGGGCGAATTTGTAGTTCCTGAATTCCCGGTCATTGCGGCAATACTGGCAGCAGCGATCGCAGGAATCATAGGCTACACAAGGCTCGCAAGAAGCGGAACAGGGTTCTTTGGAAGAGCTTAACAGCCTTCCCTTTCTTCTTTCTTTTTATTATCAGAATAGGTTATTATCCGGCGCGCATTTTCATCAGGCTGATTGCGCGGCGCAATTCCAGCTTTTGCGATAGTATCGATTCTCCTAGCAGGCAGCCAGGCTATGGCGCAGGAGCAGATCACGCTCCAAGCGCCAAGTGACCAGGGTACTTTCACGGTCGAAATAACGTGGACGCCGGACGACATTGGCAGCGCACATTCCTTTAACATACGTTTCATCGAGCCGGAGACCGGCGAGGAGATCGAGGAAGTGATATACGACTTTTCAATCTACAACGACGGCAGAAGAGAAGTGCTGCGGCGCGACCAGACGTATACCCGGCAAGAGTTCACGTTTGAAGAGCAGGGGTCATACACCATAAAGATAGACGACATCGAGGGCCTAGGCGAGCGGGTCGTGATCCCGATCCAAGTGACGCCCGAGTTCCCGCTTGGCGCGCTTGCACTGATCGCTGTTGGGTTTGGCGTGGCCTTGCTCATCGCAAGGTGGAATAGCAACAGTTTATTTAGATAGTCGGCCATTTAATTGCAATGGCAAGCGGCATATTGGTTGCAACATTGGTGGCGGCGGTTGTTGCCAGCGTTCCGGCTGTCGCCCATGCTCAGGAAGGAATGAGGGACCCTTTGAGCGGCAACTCGCTCGATGTCCTTATAGAGCCTACATGGAGCGATGGAGGTCAAGCTAGATTCATGGTAAGCTTTTTGAAACATGACACAGACACGGTTCAAGTACACATCGACTATGGTTTTGTAATAAAGCAGGGAGACCAGGAGGTATTCAACGCCGCGTTGCAAGGACAGCCGCTGCTCCACACCGCGGAAGGAGTCGTAACGATCCCACAATCAGACCAACCACCATTCAAGTTCCCGGCCAACGGCGACTACACAATAGAGGTGTTAGTGGAAGGGATCAACTTTGTCCCCATTAATAGAGAGACTGTCACATTCAGTTTAGCAGTGACGCCCGAGTTCCCACCGGCAGTGATCGCCGGGATGATGGCTGCAGTTATGACAACTACAATCGTCCTTGCGCGCTACCGCAAGCTCTTCTAAACTTTTTCCCTGCGCATTGCGGCGACTCCAATGGCAATGCCGGCGACCCCGACCCCTATGCCTATCATGCCAAACAAGAAGGCGCTGTCGACCGTGTTCTTTAGCTCTGTTGCAGATTGAGCTGCATCCTTTGCTTCTTGTGCTGCAATGTTGGCTTCGTCAACCTGCTCGGTCAGATCGGTTATCACAGTCTGGAGCTGCCTTATGGCTTCGTCAGATATTCCGCCGCTTTCAGCAGGGAACGCAAAGCGCGCGGTGTCTTCGACATCTTCTATCTGGATCTGGTCGTCGATGGCCTGTCCAGCTATCGTCCCCTTCAGGACCACCACGTACTGGCCTGTCTGCGTGGGAAGTATCTCTGCGGCGTAGACGCCCGGCTCCTCCTGCGGCTCGTAGTCAAGTGACTTGGTGGGCGCGCCCTTCTTTATGCTGATGTCCATTTGGGCAAGCGCGTTTGTGATCGGTTGATCATCTGATACCCGGGTCACTTCCAGAACCACCTCGTTGAGCTGGCCGACAAGTGGAGGCTCTTGAAGCCAACCCGCACTGATCCTGATGTCGCCGTACTCTACTTCTTCGTGTGCCAGCGCCGGGCAAGGGATGAATACGAGAAATGAAAGAACAAGTAAGCTTGCCACCAGTAGTAGGGCGATCTTCATTCAATGTGAATTTCTCTTGCAATGTTTATAATCTTTAGGCGTATTTCGGGCTTTGTACCACAAAACAAGCAAGAGTCAAATATGGTGCACGGCGCATTTTACGCATGCTGGACAGGTACTGGCTCTGCGGCCTGATCGCGGTCGTCGTTTTCACGCTTGCATCAGGATTCCAGCAGTCGTTTGCCCACCCCGTTTATGTTGATTCTACCCCGGGGGCGTTTGAAGGCGTGCGCTCGCAGCCCAGAGAGGTCAGCGTGTTCTTCAGCGAGCCGATAGAGCTCGGGTACAGCAAGATATCGGTCATAGGCCCGGACGGCGCCAAGGTCGACAACAACGACCCGCATAACGCAGAGGGCGACACGGCCTCGATAGCCGTCACCCTGAAGTCGGATCTGCCCGACGGGGAGTACACCGTATCAACGACTGTGCTTTCCGCCGTTGACGGGCATGTGGTCCACGGCACTTTTGTCTTTGGCATAGGCACAAGACCGCAGGCTGTACCTGACGGTCAGCAGCAGGACATACTGTCGCCGGGCAATTCCGCGGCAAGGTTCCCCGGGATGGTCGGTCAGGTGATGGTCGTAGGCGCGGCCTTTGGCACGCTGTGGCTATGGAAGCCAGTTTCAAGGGTGCCGTGGCTTTCAGGCGCGATATCGCAGACGCGCGCCGCGATAGACAGACGCATGCTTCGCATCATGATAATCGGAGTCGTCCTCGTCCTTGCGTCCGGCGTGGCCATGATAGTTGTCCAGGCGATCTCGATCAATGCAGGGATACCGGAAGCTATAGCGACAAAGTTTGGCAACGTGTGGGTCGCTAGGATGCTCCAGTCCTCTATCCTGATGGGCATCGTGCTTGCGGTCTACCGCAAGGCTGCAAAGAACAACTCCAGCCCGAGCAGGGCGGAGATGTATGCTATTTTGATCCTTGGGCTCGCGGTGCTGGTCACGTCGAGCCTGATAGCCCACGCGGCTGCAACCAGCCAGCTCCCAACTATGGTTCTTGACTTTTTCCACAACGCCGCTGCATCGATATGGATAGGCGGCCTGATACTGCTTGGATTTGCAGCAGTCCCCAAGATCCTTTCCATCGCCGACGAAAGGATCAGGGCTTCTACCCTTGCGATCCTGATTCCGCGGTTTTCGACGATGGTGGTCACGCTGCTTGGCATAGCGGTGATAACTGGGCCGGTCCTGTTGTTTTCGCTTGAGAGCGACCTTTCGCTTACCCTCGCTTCCGTCTATGGCCAGATTCTGGCGGCAAAACTGGGGCTTGCCGGCGCGATGCTCGGGATGGGCGCGTACTCGCAGTTCGTTGTCCAGAAGAGGGCTGTTGCTGTGATGGCCGGGGGTGGGTCGAGCATGCAGGAACCGAGCCTCAGGCACTGTGGCAAGATGCTCAAGGTAGAGGCCGGCCTCGGGATAGCGCTTTTGCTGGCAGTTTCCCTTATGGCCAACGGGGCGCTGCCATCGGGTCAGTACCCGATGTACGCGCGCCAGCAGTCAGACGGCCAGTCAGCATTTGCAGCAGAGCCCGAGGCCGAGCTCGTGCGTACACTGTACGCCACCGATGGCAAGATACAGCTTGTTGTGACGCCGTTTGCAGTGGGCCAGAACAACTTCAAGGTGTCTTTCCTCAACCAAGACGAAAGCACCGCCGCAGGGATAGAGTCCGCCACGATAAAGCTCACACAGATCGAAAGGGGCATAGGCCCCATAGCAGTTGAAACCAAAAAGGTGTCGGACGGCGTGTTTTCTGCAGACGCGGCGTTCAGCCTGCCGGGCACCTGGCACATCGAGATCGAGGGCTTGAGCTCTCAGGGAGGCAACATGCTCGGCTCCCTTGACGAAAACGTCAAGCCGCTCGTTTCGAATCTGGAGTTCAATGTGGACCAGTACCAGACGCCGGAGAGCAGCCTACCTCTGTATCCCGTATTTGATCAGACGAGGCAGTCGATATGGGTTGGCGACTCGCAGCCGGGAAGCGGCAGGATATGGCAGCTCAATATTGCAACGGGCAACTACACGATGCACGGAATAGAAGGCGCGAACCTCATCACTATGACGGTGCTTGCCCTTGACGGCAGGCTTTGGTACGTCGATCCTATCGGCGGCGGGTCCGGCAAGGGCGCGATTGGCTTTTTCAATCCAGAAAATGGTAGCATGGGCCGGTTTGTGATGCCGGAAGCTGGCGTCCCGTCGGGTATAGCGATGGACGGAAACGGCGGTCTCTGGATGCCCATAGTCCAAGCTAACAAGGTAGCCAAGTTCGACCCTGCAACCGAAGAATTCACATTGTATGACATACCGACGCGGACGGCGCAGCCGGCCGGGATCGCTGCCGACAGCTCGGGCAACATATGGTTTGCCGAAGCAGGTGTAGGCAAGATCGCCAGAATAGACCCTGCCACCGGCGAGATAACCGAATACGCGCCAAACAGCAAGCTCCAGACGCTTGAAGAGCCGACTGCAGTGTTCCCCGACCCGAAAAGCTTGAACATTTACATCGCGGAACACAAGGGCCACAAAATATCGGTGTTCAACACGCTCCTTGGTTCTTTCCGCGAATACCCATCGGTCAACAAGGATGGCCTGCCGTTTGGTATGGCGTTTGACATCTATGGCAACCTGTGGTTTGCAGAGCACACGATTGACAGGGTGGGGGTGATAGATCCGAGGACAGGTGAGGGCTCTGAGGCCAAGATCCCGATTGCAGGTTCGACGATCCAGTGGATAACCGCGGACGATGCGGGCAAGATCTGGTTTGCTGCACAGCGCGGGTCCGCGCTCGGCAGCATCACGATAACGGCACGGCCGTCGACCGGCCCGCAGGATGGCGGCCAAGACGGCCAGACCGGAGTGCCGCAGCTTCCATTTTCATTCACGAATGCTGCAGGACCGGCAATAGCGGTCGGCATCGTGTTAAGCGCTCTTGCATACAGCAAGAGCGCGGTGGACCTCAGGCGCAACGTGCGCGCAGCTTCAAAGATGGACAGACGCTAGTGTGTTCGGCAGTTGTACCAGTTGGCTTATTAGTGGTACACGACCATAGAGAACAGGATGCAAAAGGGCAGCCGGGGCGAGCCTTTACAGGAATCTGTAAACAAGCCGATACTGCTCGGGCTGATTACAGCGCTTGTTGTCGGGGTAGTCGCGCCGCTCGTCATGCCCCACGTCACCCACCCAACAATGATCTATCACATTGTCCTGCACATCGCCAGCCTGACGATCGCGGTCTTCCTCAGCATAGTGTCGGTCCTTGCGTACGGGAGGAGCGCCGGCGCGAGATTGCTTTTCATGACGCTTGGATTCATGGCTCTTGCCACCGTGGAATTCCTTTACCTGCTTGACGCCACAGGAGTTGTGAGCGTGTTGTACATGGCTACTCTTGGCATAGAGCTTCCACATGTCATACTTCTTGCAATGCTGGCCATGTTAGGCCTGGGAGTGTTGAAGGTGAACAAGTGATGCAGGCAATAGAAGTAGAAACAAGGACGATACTTCTTCAGCATATAGAAGAAAATCCGGGCATACGCTACAGGGAGCTCTTGCGGATGATGGGCTTGGCCAATGGCGTGCTTACGTACCACCTGGCTGCGCTTGAAAAGGCAGACATGATAAAGGTGGACAGGCAGCCAAGGATGACGAGGTACTACCCCATCAGCATTTCTGACAGCGAATCTGTAATTCTGAAATTTGTCAGGCACGAGCCGGTCAGGCAGATCATTCTTTTAATACTGGATCACGACCTCTGCATGTTCAACGAGATTGTCGACCACACGAAAAAGGCGCCTTCCACGGTGTCGTCCCATCTCAAGCGGCTGAATGAGGCCGGCATAGTCACAGTAAGATATGGGGAGTACCAGCTCTACCGGCTGGCCGATAGAGAGCTTGTAGCCGACGTCCTGTCAAAGTACAGGGCGAGCTTTGCAGACAGGGTCGTCGACAACTACGCTGAAATGATCGAAGAACTATAAGCCGGATTGCACATGTTTGAGCCAGGCTTAAAGCACTTTCTGTTCATTGCGCTGATTGCTGTATTGCCGGCTGCAGGCGCGCAGGCTTTTGCCGACCCGCTTGCAAACGCCTACCGGCAGAGGATAGGCAACTATGACTTAGAGATGACAACAAAGCCGGCAAGTCCCGTGGCCGGCAGCATGACAGACATCTTGGTAAGGATAGCCGGCGTCAACGGCGACGACCTTGTTGACACCCAGATAACAATGAGGCTGGCCAGGGACGGAGAGGAGCTGCAGAGGACCAACCCGATAATCGTGCCATACGGCCAGTACACGCACGAATACACCTTTTCCGAACCGGGCAGGCATGTGCTGTACGTTGATCTCAATGACTACAGCTACAGCGGCGAGATCCTGACGTTCACTTTTTTTGTAAACGTGGCTGGTCCGCTTGACTACCTCTATTTTGTAGCGCCGTCCGCCGCAGTTGCTGCAGCGGCGATAGCCTGGGCCATAATCTTCATGAGAAAAAGGCAAGCCAGCAGGTTAAACCCATGAATATGATCCGTGCGTTTCTTATTCTGATGTTTGCTGCATTAGTGCAGGCAAATCTTGCGTACGGCCACTTTTTCGTCGACACCAAGGATATCGACAGGTTCCAGGTGGTGTTTGCGCCGTTCCCCCAAAATCCCGAGCCAGGCGGCAATTCAACCCTCAACTTCAGCATCCTTGAGAACAACTCCAACATCTACAACATTCATGCCGCGGTGGTGATAGCCGAAAAGTCAGGTGACGTAGTTGATCAGATCCCCTACAAGCCGTACGAGTTCAGCGACATCACCGTCCCATATACGTTCGAGGAAGCCGGCGACTATGTGGTGAAACTCCAGGCAAGGATAATAGGCGACGAAAAGTACCAGGCAAGCCCGCTTGAAGCAAGTTTCGACATTTCCGTTGGCCAGCTGCCGTTTGACGAGCTGATGCTGTTCTACGTCACGCCGGCGGCGGTGGCGATCGCAGCCATTGTGGTATATCTTCATTCCAAGAAAATGCTCTAGGGATTCGGCGCTTGAACTGGAAACCTAATTAACGGTGTATGCTATATGTTGCTTGGATGACCAAGACTTTTGCGCTGTTATTGGCAGCCATCATTAGCTCCGCGATTTACGTCGTTCCGGCTCAACTGGCTTTTGCGCACGAATTCACCGGAGACGAGAGCGCCTCATTTCTAGCGCTTGTCGAGTCGCTAAGGGTCGAGCTTGCACTGGTGCAGAGCAACCTTGCTTCAGACGTAGAGCTGGCTGCAGAGCACGCGGAGCATGCCCACGAACATCTTGATGAAGACGTATTAGAGGAAATTGCCGAGAGAAACGAGATACTTGCAAGCGACCTTCCCGCCGCGCTGGAAGACCTGCGCGACTCTGTCGGAAGCAGCAGCGCGCAAGAGATCCAGACAAAGATAGAGGAGATCGACGGCTTGCTGGGCGAAACGATATCGGTCCACATCAACGACGAGCTGATGGGCAACTCGACGGTGTGGGCGCTTGTCCTTGTATACATGGCTGACGGCGTGCTGGAACACTACAGCGCAGCGTATGGAAATGCGACCGACGAAGGTCAGGGACACGGTCATGATGAAGAGTCTAACGACGAGATGAATATGACAGAAACATCGTCAACTGAAGGGAGCATGACAAACGGTATGGAAATGGATGAAAACATGACCATGGACGAAGGAAACGGCACCATCGTGAGCATGGTGCACTACCAGAGCGCGCAGGGAATGGTTGTGAGAATGCAGGAATTATTCGCGGACCAGGTAAAGAAGCTGGCTCCGGCCGACTCGGAAGAGGCGGTTACCGAGTTTGAAGGCAGCCTAATACACCTGAAGCAGGCTATAGACGACAAGGAGTCATTTCCGCACGTGGAAGTCATTGTTCACAGCGAAGTGCATCCCGGCCTCCAGAGAGCCTTCAACCTGCAGGTGATCCCCGAGTTCCCGCTGCCGATGCTGCTTATCATTCCTGCGATCGGTGTAATTATAGCCGCAACTAGGATCAGCACGTTAAGGCGAAAGTAAATCTTTATTTTGAGTATGCGCCCCCTCACGTTCAGCGTGCTGAAGCGCTACTGTGCTTCGCTGATCCTGCTGCTCATTGTTGCTGCTTCTTCTATTACCGCCGCATACGGCCACGGCCTTGGCAGGGATCAGGCGCTGCCCGTAGTCATTTCTGAAAAGCAGGTAACTGTAGAAGGGATCATGAGTCCAACCTTTGTTCCAATCCAGCCCTCTGTCCAGCCAACATTTGTAATAAGAGCGCATGACGAAAACAGCGATGTCACCTTAGGGGGCATCGACTACAGGATCGTTGTCGAGCTGCGCAACGAGACGCTGCTCGACCAGCGCTTTAGGTCGTCAGACGGCATGATTGTTGCCAACCTGATCCCCGACGCCGAAATAGGTGGCTGGCAGATAAACGGCAACCGGCCGATGGAGCAGGTACAGGTGAGCCAGAGTAGCCCGGTTGAATTGAGGAGCGGCATTTTGTCGGCCGGCGGGCTGTACCACATCGCCGCGACTATTGAAAGCAGCAGCCCCGGCCTTGCGGTAGAGGCGGACAAAAAGTTCGACCTGTATGTCAGTATCGGCAGGGCGTACACTTACGACGTGGATGATGGCCAGATGATTGTCAAGACCTACTACGACGACGTCGAAAATTTCGATTACTCCAACGGCACGATCTCCTTTGAGACTCCGTTCACATGGGACGCCGCGTACGTCGATCAGGTGCCCGTGCTCCACATGGAGGTCCAGTTCCCGAAAACAATCGAGGAGCTCCAGACTAACAGCTACCGTGGGATAATTAACGGAAGGGATCTCGAGGCGCAGGCGGTGGTTATCGACGACTACTCTTCGCAGGAGAACCGTATCGTCCACTTTGTGGTCAACAACGCCATGCTCAGGAGGTTTGCAGAGACGATGCAGGACACCGACGTTGCGGCTTTCACGTTAAAACCGACTGAAAAACCAAAGTTCCCACTCGACATAATGTCGCTCCCAACAGAGAAATTCCTCTTCCAGCTTTCGTGGGGCCCGGACCTGATCGAGACAGGGGTGCCGATAACGTTTGTCATGAACATACAGGACCCGGCTACTGGCGATCTTGTCAGGGGCTCGTCGTTTGACTTTGTGCTGATGCAGAACGGGCGCGATATCCACAGGCAGCACCTTTCAGAAGACTTTGGGACGTATTCGCACAAATACACGTTTGCAAAGGCCGGGACGGTCACGCTTTCTGCAAGCAACATCAACGACCAAGGCGAAAGCTCCAGCATTGACCTTGTAGTGCTGCAGGGAACCGGCAATGCAACGCAGCCAGAGCCGCAGCTGCCGTCCGGCTGCCTTATCGCCACCGCGGCGTTTGGATCTGAACTAACGCCACAGGTGCAGTACCTGCGAAACTTCCGCGACAACTATATCCTTTCAACCGCGTCAGGGTCGGCTTTCATGAACACCTTTAATTCAATCTACTATTCTTTCAGCCCGCAGGTCGCCGACTATGAGAGGGAGCAGCCTTGGCTGCAAGCTACGGTCAAGGCTGCGGTATATCCATTGTTTGGGATATTGACCGCAGCAGAGCGAACCCACGCGCTAGTTGGTGGCGAAGCCGGAGCGATAGTAGCTGGCACGACTGCAAGCTCGATGATAGGCGCAGTCTACCTGGTTCCTGCGGGCTATGTCGCGAGCAAAAAGATAAACAGCAGGTTGCTTGTCGTTGTTGTCGGAGCTTCGGCTGCAACTCTGATAATTACGCTGCTTGCGTTGCCGGCGCTGCTGCCGCTAAGCACTTCTGCATTTGTAATTGCTGCTGCAGGAACATCGGCAATAGCTGCGGCAAAGGCAATTCGCAAGATAGTAAGACGCTAGGTTACGACTTTTCCCAGCTTGTTCTTCTCGCTGGCAGTCTTTACTTCCCGCGCAATCCTCCGGCCCATGCTCATCGGGTCGTCGTAGAGCAGGTCCGAGTACGGCGAGCCGGCGAGGTAGAGGTTCGTCCCGGCGACGATCCTTGCCGAGAACTCGAAGGTGGTGAACCTGCCTTCGCTGTCGTACACGCCTTCGAGGCAGAACGGGCCGGTCATGCCCGGAGGCACGAGCCGCTCTGCAGCGCGCGCAAAGCTCTCCCCCATCCTATAGACTTCGTCCAAAAGCGACTCGCGTAGCACGAGCGGGATGTTGCCTATGACGTTGTACGATGGTTCTGCTCCTGCGCCAAGCTGCTGCTTTGCCGGGATCCGGCCAAGGCCGTCGATGTCTGACTCGTAGCGCCTGTCGATCCCGAGCAGCTCAACTTGATCTGTAATCGGC
Organism: Nitrososphaera sp.; assembly: GCA_035620415.1. GTDB lineage: Archaea > Thermoproteota > Nitrososphaeria > Nitrososphaerales > Nitrososphaeraceae > Nitrososphaera. Next base: position 17,239 of record DASPGV010000084.1, on the reverse strand, counting down.
GAATAGAAATACTGGAGATAAACGGGCACGCCCCTGACGAACTCCTGAATGTAAAGATCGCTTTCGCTTCTGATCGCCTTCTGATCGATCAGTCGCCTTGCGCCCTCTTCAAAGCTCTCCCGGTTCCATGCAAGGTAGTAGCCGCGGCCGCCAGCAGCACCGTGTAGCTTTACTATGCATAGGCCGCTGATCTCGTCCTTCGATCTTACCACCCGCGGCGTCCTCAGTCCGGCCTCTTTCATCAGCTTCTCCTTCAGCTCCCTGTCGGCCTCCCACCTCAAAATCCACTTGTTGCCAAATACCGGCGTATCTATTTTTTCAATTTCGTCGCTTCTCATCTGAGATATGAGGGTGCCATGCGGTATCAAAACTGAATTTGCCTGCTTTAGGCGTTTTCTGCACTTGTCGCTTATGATTTCTGAAAAGCTGTCAACCTCTATTATCTTGTCGATGAACGGAAAGCGCCGGTAGAGCCCGAGTCTGCGTCTCTCGCACACGAGGAGGGTGCGAAAGCCCTCATCCTTGGCGCCCTTGAGCACCTGGAGCGCGCAGTGAGAACCAAGGGTTGCTATCGTGACTTTGCCAGCCTTTCTAGCCAACAGCTGTTGGTTGTCCGCAAGGAGGTTAAAATCCTTCTTGATGGCATTTATAGCTGGCACGAGAACAAGTTGCCGTGCACGACAAGGTTGCGCACACGGCTGAGCACGCGTTCATAGGCTCGCTTCAAAAGCTGCTGGGCCAGACCCTGAAGGTCAGGAAGGTGGAGCACAAGGGCTCGAGCAACACCGCGTTTATTGTGATCCCGCAGCTGGACCTTGACTCAGTTGTGAAGGCGGAGAATGAAGTCAACGCGCTCATTGAACAAGGCCGCAAGATATCAGAGCGCACATTTCCGTCGCTTGAAAAAGCAAGGCGCCAGATCCCGAAACTGCGGGCAAACGAGGAAAGGATAGAGGGAGAGGTCAGGGTCGTAGAAATCGAAAACCACGACGTAGCTGCATGCGCCAGGGATCACGCCGGCAGCCTGTGGGAATGTGATTTTTTTCTGGTCACGCGGCTGTCAAAAAGCGGGAATGAATATGAAGTTGATTTCGTGGTCGGCCCGCAGGCCAAGGAGACCGCGGTTGCATTGTCTGCCAAGCTGCTGAAGGTCTGCGGCGAGCTTGGGGCCAACATCAACACCGTAGAAAATACTGCAAGAAAATTAAGAGCAGAAAATGAAAGTAACATCGGCAAGCTGCGCGCCCTTGGCAGGGAAAAACTTGCAGGCATCAAGCCGGCCACGAACGGCAGGATAACGCTGCTGAAGGGGATATTTGAAAACCTGCCAGACGACCTGCTTCAGGACTTTGCGGGCAGAAAGATCGCCGATGCAAACACGGTGGTCTTGCTCGCAAATGTTGGCAGCGAAACGGCAAGCATCGTATTTGCGCGGAACGAAAAGACAGAGATCGACTGCAACAGGCTCTTCAAGCAGCTGGCCGGGCCGGACGGTCGAGGAGGGGGCAAGCCCAATTTTGTCATGGGAATCGTCAATAAGAGAGCGGTGGGGAGCGTGCTTGAGAGGATTGCAGGCGAGGTCCTGCGCTAGCACCTACTGCAAGTTTTAATAGCCTTCGTGAGTGCTCTCATTCTAGCCAAAAAGGTCATGACAACTCCCAAAAAGGTGATGATAGTGGACGATGAGCAGGATATAGTCGGTGCGCTTGAGGCCGCGCTTGAAGGCTATGGCTACAAGCTGGGCTGCTTCACCGACCCGCTGCAGGCGATTGAGGAGTTCAAAATCAACAGCCGGGACTATGCCCTTGTCATCTCGGACATCAAGATGCCCGGCATGGACGGCTTTGAGTTTGCCAGAAACGTCAAGGAAACGAGGGGCGACATGCCTGTTGTGCTCATGACCGCAAACGAGATCAGCGATTTCGAATTTTCTTCATTGCTGCCGCCCACAGTTGCGGCGGAGCTGCTAAGAAAGCCATTTTCAAACGCGCAGCTTCTCGGGTTCGTCAGAAAGTACGTCGGCATCACCGAGCAGCACTGATGCTGGTAAGGTTAAATTAACCTCCCAAGGCATCTAGTCAGATTGGGAGACTTGCTTGAAGAACAGGATCTCGGGCAATGGAGGAGGACCCACTATTCCTCCGAGGTAAGCCCCTCTGTCGGAGATAAGGAAGTCGTCGTAATGGGCTGGGTCTCCAGCGTGAGGGATCACGGCAACATCCAGTTTATCATTTTGAAGGACATGTACGGCGAGATGCAGGTCACAGCTAAAAAGGGCGAGTGCAGCGACTCGCTTTTTGAAATGGCCAAGGAGGTGAAGGAGCATAGCACTATAGGCGTGCGCGGCAAAGTCAGGCCGCAGGAAAAGGCGCCAAACGGCGCGGAAATAGTCCCTGCCGAGATCAGGGCGTTTTCGATCGCAAAAAAGGCGGCGCCGTTCATGACGCAGGGCAAGACGGCGACCGTCGGAATCGACACAAGGCTGGATCTTCGCGCAGTCGACCTGCGGCGAAGCTACCTTGGATCGATATTTCGCATTCGCCAGACCGTGCTCCACTCTGTCAGGGAGTTCCTTGCAAGGCAGAGCTTCATAGAAGTAAACACGCCAAAGATGATAGCTACTGCTACAGAAGGCGGGGCGGCGCTCTTTCCGATATTCTACTACGACAGAGAGGCGTTTCTGGCGCAGAGCCCCCAGTTGTATAAAGAACAATTGACGATGGCGTTTGAAAGCGTCTTTGAGATCGGGCCCATCTTTCGCGCAGAGCCGTCGCGGACGAACAGGCATCTATCCGAGGCGATATCAATAGACGTCGAACGGGCATTCGTCGACTACAACGACGTGATGTCGCTGCTTGAGCGCATGATAATAAGCATAGTCGAGACTATAAAGGAGAGGAACGCCGAAGACCTGAAGTTTCTGGAACTCCAGCTGCCTGCGGTAGAACTGCCATTCCCCAAGTACACCTATTCCGATCTCATTGACAAGTTGCAGGAGGCCGGCGAGCGCATCCAGTGGGGGGACGACATCTCGCCCCAGGTGATGAAGAGCCTGCAGGACGACCGCCTCAACGGCTTTTACTTTATCATAGACTGGCCCACCTCGACCAAGCCGTTCTACGTCAAGCCCACCGCGGCCGACGGCGGCAGGGTGTGCGAGTCGTTCGACCTGATGTTCGGCGCGCTCGAGATGGCGTCCGGCAGCACGAGGATCAACCGCAAGGACCAGCTGGTGGAGCGCATGAGCAAGCAGGGATTGAAGCCCGACGCGTTCGACTACCACCTGCGGGTGTTTGACTACGGCGTCCCGCCGCACGCCGGCTTTGGCCTCGGGCTTGAGCGGCTGATGATGGCGCTGACGAAAATTGAAAACATACGCGACGCGACTCTCTACCCAAGGGACATAGACAGGCTGGCTCCATAATGGTCACCAAGGAAGAAGTGAAGCACCTCGGCTGGCTTGCAAGGATCGAGCTTACCGATGAAGAGCTTGCGCGCTATACGTCGCAGATCGAAGAGATCATAAAATACCTTGACAAGCTCGACACGATACCGCTAGAGCAGGTCAAGCCAATAGTCTCAAGGAAAAAGTTTGAAGACCTGCGGCCTGACGAGCCGGCGGACTTTGAAGGCGACGCGCTTGGCACAAAGTACAGGAAGGACGGCTTTGTGAAAGGGCCGAGGATGACCTGAAATGGCGCTCTACACCCTTGGCGCGGGAGAGGCGGCCGCCGGCATTGCTAGCAGGGAGTTTTCGGCCGAAGAGTACGTCCACCAGCTCTTGGAAAGGATCGAAAAGGTGGAGCCCAAGGTGAACGCGTTTGTGACGGTAAACAAGGAAGCGATTGAAAGGGCGCGGGCGATCGACAAGATGGCAAGGGACGGCGGGCAGGCCGGACCTCTTGCCGGAGTCGCGGTGAGCATCAAGGACAACATCTGCACAAAAGGGATCAAGACCACCTGCGCCTCAAGGATGCTCGAGGCATACGTCCCGCCGTACGACGCGACTGTCGTCAAGAGGCTTCAGGAGGCCGACGCAATAATAATTGGCAAGGCAAACCTCGATGAGTTTGCGATGGGGTCTACCACCGAGTTTAGCAGGCACGGCACCACGAGGAACCCATGGGACATTGGCAGGGTGCCGGGCGGCTCTTCTGGCGGGAGCGCCGCGAGCGTGGCGGCGCTAGAGTGCGCATTATCATTGGGCTCTGACACCGGGGGCTCGGTCAGGTGCCCGGCCAGCTTTTGCTCTGTTGTCGGGTTAAAGCCGACGTACGGCCTGATAAGCAGGTACGGGCTAGTGTCGTATGCAAACAGCCTGGAACAGATAGGTCCGATCGGCAGGACGGTCCCGGATGTTGTATCGCTGCTGAACGTGATCGCCGGCGCGGACGAAAACGACCACACTACGGCAGGCGGCATGCAAGCATATTCATTGAAGGAGAGAAAGAGTCTGCGCGTCGGCCTTATAAAGGAATTCATTGAAGGAGCCGACCCGGCGGTGGCAAAGGTGATCCACAATGCAGTCGATACTCTGTCAGCTCAGGGGTGCATGTGCGAAGAGGCGTCGCTTGCATCCGTGCAGTACGCGCTGGCATCGTACTACACAATCGCAACAGCGGAGGCAAGCAGCAACCTTGCGCGCTATGACAACGTCCGCTACGGCTTTGACATGATCCCTGAAGGGTACGAGTGGAACAGCTACTTTGCAAAGGCGCGCAGCAACTTTGGCGAAGAGGTCAAGAGGAGGATAATCGTGGGCTCGTACGTGCTGTCGTCCGGCTATTACGGCAAGTACTACCTGAAGGCGCAGCAAGTGCGCGCGCTTCTCAAGCGCGAGCTCAAGGCGCTCTTCAAAAAGTACGACGTCCTGGTGGGCCCGACGATGCCTATACTGCCGTTCAAGATTGGCGAAAAAATAGACGACCCGCTCAAGATGTATCTTATAGACATTGACACGGTCGTCGCAAATCTGACCGGAATGCCGGCGGTGTCGGTCCCTGCCGGATTTGCCGACGGCCTTCCAGTCGGCCTGCAGGTGATGGCAGACGAATTCCAGGAGCAGACTATGCTGGACGCGGGATACCTGTTCGAGCAGGCTGCCAGGGTGCAAAGGAGCCCCGAGCTGTGATGGAGACCAAGATAGGGCTTGAAATCCACTGCCAGCTGACCGGCGCCAAGAGCAAGCTGTTCTGCCGGTGCAGCTGCGACTACCGCGGCAAGGGGCCGAACGAAAACACGTGCCCCACGTGCTCGGGGCTGCCGGGGACGCTGCCGCTGCTGAACAGGAAGGCGGTAGAATTTGCCGGCATGATCTCGCTTGTGCTTGGCTGTAAGGTGCCTGACGAAATCGCGTTCTACAGGAAGAACTACTTTTACCCCGACCTGCCCAAGAACTTCCAGCTGACGCAGTACAACGCGTACGGCATAACGAGCATAGGCGCGGAAGGAAAGCTCGAGTACGGCGACGGCAAGATCGCGAGGATAAGGCGCGTTCAGCTGGAGGAGGACCCCGGAAGACTGGTCTACGAGGGCGGCAGCATGGAGACGAGCGTGTATACATTGATCGACTACAACAGGGCCGGCGTCCCGCTGGTCGAGATAGTGACCGAGCCGGACTTTTCCGATCCAAAGGACGTCAGGATGTTCCTTGACAAGATAACATCGATAATAGAGCACCTTGGAGTTTGCGACACAAAGCTTGAAGGCTCGGTGCGCTGCGATGCCAACGTGTCGGTGGGCGGCGGCAACAGGGTCGAGATCAAGAACGTCAGCTCGTTTGCTGACGTGGAAAAGGCTATGCGGTACGAGATCACCAGGCAGAGGACGATGGCGTCGCGCGACATCGAAGTAAAATCAGAAACGCGCCACTGGGACGATGCAAGGAAGGTGACAAAGGAGTCCAGGACAAAGGAGGAAGAGCAGGACTACCGTTACTTCCCCGAGCCGGACATTCCGGCGGTGGTGCTTGGAAGCGATTTTGTTTCTTCCGCCAGGCAGTCCATGCCCGAGCTTCCTGACGCCCGGAAGGAGCGATTCATAACAGAGTACAGCTTGTCGGCCCACGTCGCGCAGGTCCTTATCGACAACAAGGAGCTGGCAGATTTTTTCGAGTCTGCCATCAGGCTGTACTCGTCGCCAAGGGAGATAGCCAACTGGATGGTCACCGACCTGATGAGCTTTGTGGACGAGCGGCAGAAAGAGCAGGATCGATCGCTGTTCGCGGGCCTGAAGATCGGGCCGGAGCAGATCGCGGATCTGGCAAGGCTGGTCGACCAGGACACGATAAACAGGGCCACCGCTAAACAGATCCTTGGCCAGATAGTCAGGACGGGCGAGATGCCCTCTCACGTTGCCAAAAAGACGCAGGCCGGCAAGATAAACGACATCGGCGCGCTTGCTCTGGCAGTCGAGTCCGTCTTCAAGGCAGAGCAGGCCGCGGTCGAGGACGCAAGGCGCAACCCCAACGCGGCGAACTTTTTGCTCGGCAAGGTCATGCAGGCGACAAAGGGGAGGGCCGACCCGAAGGCCGCGCTAGAGATGATACAGAAAAAGTTGAAGGAAGGTTAGTCGTCTTCATCGTCTGACTGGCATCCTTCGATATTTCCGTTGACAGTGGTTTCTCGAATGGAGTGTTCTGACACGTCATCACACTGCAAGTTCCCAGTAATGATCGAGTTAATGAGTTCTATGGATCCTCCGCTGACGTGAACATTTCCTCTTATTTCGGTTCCACGTACAATAAGGTCAGAATCGGCAGAATCGATGTTTCCATCAATTCCGCTATTCGTAACCCTTACTTCACTGTCATCGATCTTTAAGTTCCCATTTATGTCGCAGTCAGACAAACTCTTTTCCTCACCTGAGATTTCCAGATCGCCGTTATAGTGCATTTTGCTCCATGCAGGGAGGCAGCCTGCCGTGCTTACTGACGTACTCTTTCACCTGCTCTTCCTTTACCACTTTAAACGCCGATGTAACCAGGTACTTGAAGCGCTTGGCGTTGGCCGTGCAGGGGTTCGATAGCTTGGTAAGAAGGTCCTGTCGGACGTTCTGGCTGCCGCCGATGTACAGTATCTTCATGCCGGCGTGCATCACGCAGACGCCTGGCAACTCTGGTACCGCTTCGACTGTAGCCCTGTCAAAGTCGAGCCACTGCGACCAATCATGGCTCATTAACTGCATCCTTCTTTTCCAACGAAAGCGATAGGGAGTTGATGCAATAGCGCAAGCCGGTCGGGTTGGGCCCGTCGTCAAACACGTGCCCCAGGTGCGCGCCGCATTTGCTGCACATGACCTCCGTCCTCACCATCCCGTGGCTCTTGTCAACCTCTTCCTTCACGCTTCTGTCTTTGACAGGCTGCCAAAAGCTGGGCCAGCCCGTGCCAGAGTCGAATTTCGTGTCCGAGCTGAACAGGCTGCTGCCGCAGCAGGCGCACTTGTAGACGCCATTGTCCTTGGTCTTGTAGTACTTGCCGGAGAAGGGGGGCTCGGTGCCCTTGTTCCAGCACACCTCGTACTGGTCCGGGGTCAGGTGCTCCTTGTAGTCTGGCATGCGCTACCTTTGCATTTCCGGTTATTTTAGGCGTTGCCCTTGGTTTCGTCAGCCGGCTTTGTTTTAGCGGCCTTTTTCGTGCTCTCCAGGTACGCCAGGGTCATCCCTAGGTTGCCAAAGCCCATCGAGTTGAGTGTCTCTGACGGGATCATGACTATGGTGTTGCCCTGCACCTTCATGGACTCGTACAGCATGTTGGACTGCCTGAGCGCATACGCGACGTGGTTGTTCTCGTAAACCTTGGCGGCCTGTTCGAACTGCTTTGCGACGAGCACTTCCGACTCGCCGTACGTCACGCGCGCGTTCTTTTCGCGCTCTGCCTGCGCCTGCATCGACATCGCTGCTTCAAGCTCCTGCGGGATTATCACCTGCCTGATCTCGACGCCCGTGACTTCGATGCCCCAGTTGCTTGCCTCGCCGGCGATCACGGATTTGATATGCTGGTTCACTTCTTCCCTTTTCGACAGGATGTCCTGGAACAGCGACGAGCCGATGTTGTTGCGCAGCGTCGTCTGCGAGACCTGCTGGATCATCTGGTTAAAGTTCTCCACGTTGAGCACCGCGTCCTTGGTGCGCTCATTGATTATGAAGTAGCGCAGGATCGCTTCTATCGTGACCGGGACGTTGTCCTTTGTGAGCATGCGCTCCGCCTTGAACTCCCTCACCTTTTCCCTTACGTCTACCACAAGGACGCTGTCCGCAAACGGTATCCTCGTCTGGACTCCAGGCCCCACCTGCCTGTGATACCTGCCAAGCCTCAGTATTATCGCCCGCTCGTACTGCTTGATTATCATCAGGAAGGCCGAGATTATTATGGCCAGCCCGATGACGATTGCCGCATACACCACCGCGTCGCTCTCGATTGAGAGGCCGAACGCCACTCCCACTATCAGGATTATCAGTCCTGCCACTACGTGCGCGCCTGACCCTTTCTGGCTCACTATTCTTTCCGATATGCTGAACAGAGATGACAGTTCTCACTCATCCTCGGGTACTATATAGTGAATGCAGAATAAAGGGTTTGATTACCAATTCTACGTGTTTCTATATAGTTATTTTTGCCTGCCGGCTATCTGCTTCAGGTGGTCGGATACTATCGGCAGGAACGCGCCCACGTCTGTCACTATGCCTATCGCCTGCGCGGTGCCCCTGTCTATCAGCTTTGTCACGACTGGCTGGCTGATGTCGACAGCCACCACCTTGACGGAGGCGGGCAGCATGTTTCCAACCGCTATTGAATGAAGCATCGTTGAGAACATCAGCACCATCTTGGCCCCTTTGATCACGCGCTTGTATTCCCGCTGTGCTTCCACCACGTCTGTTACAACGTCAGGCAGCGGCCCGTCGTCCCTTATAGATCCGGCGAGGACATAGGGCACGTTGTTCTTTATGCACTCGTACATAACGCCGCTCTTCAGGATCTTTTTCTCCACCATCGCTTTCAGGCCGCCGGCCTTGAAGACCTCGTTTATGGCCTGCATGTGGTTTCGGTGGCCCCTGACTGCAAGCGTGCCGTCCTTGACGCGCATGCCAAGCGACGTTCCAAGCAGCGCGTTTTCAACATCGTGCACTGCCAAGGCGTTGCCGGCAAGCATGCCGTCTATGTAGCCCATTCTGATGAGCGACGCGAGCGCTTCAGCCGCGCCGGAATGCACCAGCACCGGCCCGGAAACAACGACGATCTTGCCGCCGCTCTTTTTAGTATTGTAAATGTCGTACGCGACCTTGTGCGCGATGTGCTGCGTCGGCCGCTCGCTCGAGCTTGCGCTGCTCATGAACTGGAAAATGTCTACTCCTTCGCGGGGGCGCTCGAGCGGGATTATCTTTACACCCTGCTCGCCCACCACCACCATGTCGCCCCTGACTATGTCGCGAACCATCCTGCATTCAGCCGTCTTGCGCCTAGTGTCCACCACGATGCACTTGTCCATCATCATGTTCTGGACGTCTATCCACTCGCCGCCGTAGTAGACCTGCGTCGCGTTGTTCGTGGTGCTGTAAAAGTCGTCGGGCATGACCATGTCCCTCGATGCGGGCTCGAGCCTCACCTCCTGCACCGAAACTGGCTGGGCGCCTTCGCGGTAGACCTGCTCGAGTATGCTCCCAAGGTGCGCCCGGCTCTTGCCCTTGACCAGAAGGCGCGCGTAGCTTGGGTCGCCCTTTTTCTTGCCGACAGTGAACTCGAGAACCTGGAAGTCGCCCTGAAGGTCCATGATGCTGTCGAATATTCTCGTCAGTATCATAGAGTCGATAAGGTGTCCTCTCACCTCGATTTCCTGCTCGAACCTGTCTGCCAAGATATGCCGGTATGACTATTTCGGTATAAAAGCTATATCGGGAGCGACAGCTTGCCGAAATATTCCTGCATGTTCTGCTCGGCCTTTATCTTTGCCACAATCTCGTTTTTAGTATCCTCGGAGAACCACTGCGCGATAGACTTGGCAATTCCGTTTCTGTCGCAAAAGGCGATCATGTAGCCTGTGTTTTCCTTCACGATTGCGTAGAGGTTCTCTTCCCCTACGGGCTCCCACTTGTTGTCCTTGTTGTCCTTCAGCGCGAGCGCCGGCATGGCGTGTCCAGCATAGCGCTCCAGCAATTCTTTTGCCGCCTTGACGCGCTTTTCCCCCATCTTGAGAGCCGTGAAGTACTGCATCGCTACTTTTTAGTAGAGGCCGGCCTTAAAGAGTTTAGTATTCCGCTCACGATGTCGCCTTCGTCGCCCACCGCAGTCTTTGCGGATTCAAAGAAAGGCGCAAGCAATTTGCCGGCATAACCCTGCTTTGCGTACTGGTTTGCCTGCAGCGCCATCTCCAGCTTGTCGATCCTGTGGACGAATCTTGCGACTTGTGTTTTATTCTGCAGATATTCGAGCCAGATCTTTTCGTACTCGCCCCTTGCTTTCCTGGGCAGGCCGGCCAGAATGGACTTCATCGCATTTTTTTCCTTGGCCAGCTTTTGGTTTGCGGACACGTCGCCGGGTATGTAGTCGCCCACTACCGATTCCGAAAGGTCGTGCAGGATCACCATCTTCATGGCTCTCCGGGTGTCAAGACCCAGCATGTCTGCGAGCAGCATCGCCATCGCGCACATCGAGAACGTGTGGTCGGCGACCGACTCGGCGTCCTTGATCTTGACCTTAGAGACCCAGCCGGCGCGTTTTACTGTCTTTAATTTAAGTACAGAATGAAAAAAAGGAGACAGGTTGCCTACCATTTCCTGCTGTCGCCTTCAAGCAGCCCGGAGCCGTGGTGTATCCTGTCAATGTGCTTTGAAAGCTCTTCATTGTCCTTGAACTTGGACGCGCAATAGGGGCAGCTCACCCCTTCTTCTTTGCTGGTCATCTGGTGCAATGAGTGCGGCACCCAACTTTAAAGCTAGCGAGCGCCGGATACCTGCGAGCCTATGGACGTGTTTGAAGCGAGGTGGGTCCCGTTGTCAACCACCGCCGGCACCACGTCGGCAAAATACGCGATCAATGCCGTCACCACGGCCATCAGCAAGGTGATGGCCAGTATTATCAGCACGTTGTAGACTTGGCCCAAGGCCTTACACGAACACGGATGCGCTTTTGGGATTTTAATGTTGGGATAAATTGCAATTGCTGACCGACTATTGCCGATTGCGCCATGCGACATCTTGCACGCCCAGCCTCTTGTTGGCAAGCCGCGCGGAGACAAAGAGCATGTCCGACAGCCTGTTGAGATAGACGATTATCGCGGGGTTTATCTTTTCATTTCTTGCGAGCGCGACTGCCGCGGTTTCGGCGCGCCTTGCCACGTTCCTGCATATGTGGAGCATCGACGCCTGAGTGCTCCCTCCCGGCAGGATGAAAAACGCGATCGGAGACAGCTCTTCTTCAAGCGTGTCGATTTTCGGCTCGAGTGCGGACGCCATGCCTTCGGTGACGCGCGGGGTGTTGCTCTTGCTCTCTGGATAGCCCGGGTCCGCAAGGTCCGAGCCTACAACAAAGAGGTCGTTCTGCACCTTTGTAAGGGCGTCGACAAGGTCCGCAAAGACCTCCTCCGATCTGAGCATGCAGACGGCCATGCCGATGCTCGAGTTCAGCTCGTCGACCGCGCCATAGGCGACTATCCTCGGGTCGGCCTTGCTCACCCGCCTGCCCCCTATGAGCCCTGTCTCGCCCTTGTCGCCCGTCTTGGTGTAGATCTTCACGCATCTAGAGCAATCTTGAGAACGATTTAAGAGTATAGCTTCCAGCTGGAAAATGAAACCACTGTCTTAAAATAGTCCTGTACAAGTTTTATCTCTATTGAACAGGATCGCCGTAGTAGACGACGAGCCCGACATCACCACAGTCCTGAAGAAGGGGCTCGAACACCACGGCTTTGCGGTCGACGGCTTTAACGACCCCCAGGCGGCGCTTGACAGCTTCAAGCCGGGCCATTACGACCTAATGATAATCGACATCAGGATGCCCAGGCTCAACGGCTTTGACCTCTACCGTGAATTGAAAAAGAGGGACGAGAACGTCAAGGTCTGCTTCCTGACCGCGTTTGAGATCTATTACGACGAGTTCAAGAAGATGTTCCCTACAGTGGACGTCAGGGCTTTTATCAGAAAGCCGGTCAGCATATCAAACTTGGTAACCCAGGTGAACGCGACAATCAATTCTTCGTAGACTCGTATTTTGTTTTTAGGTACTTGACGAGCCTTATCGCGTCTATTTCTTTCAGGCTCTTTCTATTCGACGCGATGTAGCTTCCAAAAGAGTCGATCTCGCCGGCGAGCGCGTGGTGCTTCATCCTCGCCTCCTCCATCACGTGCGCATAGTTTCGGTGGGGGAAATAGATCTCTTTTGCAACCCTTGCAAGCGCCCTTTTCGCCTTCTTGCTTATGACCCCTTTCTTGCTGGCAAGGTAGAGGTTGTACCGTATGTCTATCATGGCTTCCGACTGGAGCCGATAGTCGCCCTCCGGCGCAAAGGTGACTGCCACTTCGTCGTCCGCGTTTACCCTGCCGGTCTTGTACAGCTGGAATATCCTGCCTATCCCGACCATCCCAAACTTTTCCAGCTCTACCGCCCGCAGCGCGCCAAGGCTGGCCGCTCCTGCCAGTAGCACGCCCTCCTTCCTTGCGAGCTGGTACACTTCGATCGGGGTCGGCGGGTAGTCCTGCAGGAAGACGCCGTCGATAAACCCCACCATTTTTACATTCGGATCGGCGGCGAGCCGCAAAAAGTCGCCCTTTTTTGCCGGCGGCCTATAGTCCGCTTCAAAGATCCTGCCCGCCTTTTCCGGGCTCAGCGAGGGCCCGAGGAATATCACCGGCCTTTCCATTGCCCAAAACACGCCCTTGCGCGCATGCCCATCACCAACTTGGTTATCTTGAATGTCTCGAGGCCCGGCACCAGAGCCCTGACCACAGGGATGCCAATGTCCGGGTTTGTGAGGTCGACTATAATCGCCTGCGGGAGCCCCACGCCTGCAAGCCTTGAGAGGATGAGCTTGATGTCGTCCAAAATGTCCTCGTTAAAGTACGTCGGCACTTCGGAGAACTTGATCCTTCTTGTCGACTGCATGAACTGCCAGGCGCGCCTGTCGTCCGTGTTCTGCTCTCCGTACTTTATCTTGCGCAGGTCGTCTCTTGCACCCTGTATGTTAGCAGCCCTTGTCTGCGACACTTCAGTTATGGCGCGGAGGAGCGCGATTCTTGCGTCAGGGTGGGTGCCATGACCCTCCGCAAGGTAGCCGTAGTCGTGGGTCACCCATTCCACGCTGCTTGCGTTGAACGTTGGGATGCCGATGTCGGAGGTGATGTCCTTCATCGTGAGCGAGATGCCTGCGCGGTTGAACCTGTCCACAAGGTTCCTGACCGGTTCAAAGTCAAGCCCGGAGATGTCCACGTCCGGAAACACGCCGGGATCGTCTACGAATCTGTCAGCAGGGATAGGAGGCAGGCGCATGCCTGAAGAATTCAGTGAATGATGCACCGTGCGCAGTATGTGGAACGGGATCGCGCTTGCCCGCAGCTCCGCAAGGCTCATGGCGTCCCTTTCAATGACTTCGCAGAGCGCATGGCATATCGCTTCTTCCATGACGTTGCCAGAAGCAAGGCCGTTTGTGTGGAAATACGCGAACGGGTTGACAGCCGGCGGCGAAGGCGTGTACCTGAACAGTGCGATAGACGCCGGGACCATCACCTCCTCGCCGCTTGCAAGGTCGTGGCCAGCCAGCCAGTCCATCAGCATGTCGTCGCGGTATTCAAACCTCATTGGTTCGACTATCCTGTCAGGATGCAGCAACTTGTGCATTTTCGACAGCTCGGAGTAGCTAGACCTGACGAATTTCCGCGGCCCGCCCGAGGGCAGCGAGGAATAGCGCTCGATGCTCTCCATGAGGGCGCTTGCCATCGCGTGGTCCCTCGTCGGGCCCTTGCCGCTGTAGACCCAGATATAGTCCTCTGTGCCGGGCAGCACCGCCGAGTAGTTGGGGATGCGGAGCACGTCCATGTCGGTAATGTCTGCAAGCCGGGTGACGCCTATCCTCTTTGAAATAGGGATGACCCTTTCCAGAGTCTCCTGCGCCGGCCTGATTCTGGACGTGCCGTTGACAGTCCACTTTTTCCTGCTTTCCAGCTGCACTAGATACAACCCTTGCTGGAGTTCATATCAAGCTTTCTTCCTCGGAAAGTCGTGTAGCTCGGCGTGCTGGCAGCGGAAGCACGACCTCTGCTCGGCGTTTGACAGGTAGTTGATGTAGAAACATTTCGCGCATTGCAGTCGCGCCAGTTTGCCCGGCATCTTCAGCTCATTGCCGTCCTGCTCGACGATCTTTCTTGCAACAAGACCCTGCAGCACGGGACCCATCAGCTGCGACAGCTGCTGGAGGTCGGCGTTCCTGTACCTGAGGTAAAGCGTCGCCATGTCGCCTGGCAGAGACTCCCTCCTGAACGAGCTCTTGCCGGCGTTTGACTGCCTGAACAGGTGGTCGCGCAGGTACCAATCCAGTTCTCTTATCGCAGTGTCTGACATTTGGGAAGCATTATTCCAGAAAACAGTATATTAACCCACTTTTGCATCATAATGACGTTGCCAGAAAGCGACCTTGAAAAGCTGGTTGACAGGATCTTTGCGGCCGACAAGAACATCAGGTTTGCCGGAGTGATAGACAGGATGGGCACGCTTGCCGCCGGCGGCATGCGCAAAGGCATCAAGCCGCTCGAGCCGAGGGAGGACAGGCGCAAGCTCTACATCGAGTACGCCCTGAGGAACGCAATGAGGTCGGACTTTGACCCGGAGTACGGGCGCGTCGTCTATTCCATGTCGGAGCGGGAAAAGATCAAGATAGCGACTTTCCCTTACGAGGATTACCTGGTTCTGATCTCGATTGAAAAGAAGGCGCAGCACGACAAGGTAATACAAAAGGTTCTCAAGCTGCTCCGCTGAGAATTATATACTCGGGTCTGAATATTCTGTCTGGATGGCAGGCAAAAGAAAGCGCGCGCACGGAGCCGATGGCGACGACTTGGTTGAGCCCAAAAAGATAACTGGCAAGGAGCTGAGCGAGATTGAAGAATTGAGTGCCAGGCTGACGACCCTCGTCGAGATGCTCGACGAAAAGGGCATTATCAACAAGAACGAGTACCGCAGGATGGTGGCTATGCGCCTGCACGAAATATCCAAGGCCGGCGCGTTTGAAGAGCTTGACGAAGAACTATGATGGAACATTTGCAGACAGGCAGGGCCTTTGGGCTGTCCATTCTGTCTGGGCTGATTGCCGGCGGAATCCTTGTTGGAATAAACATGACTCTTTTGCAGCCCTACACGGCAGCGCTTGCCGAACTCGAGCTTGAAAACCTGCTGGCAGAGGGCGAGTATGACGAGGAGTTGTATGACGCCCAGCTCCAGTCGATCTATTTTTCGCAGCTCTACGTTCCAATAATAACCGGGCTTGCGGGCGGCGCGCTGGTAGGCGGCGCGTACGTTTTCAGCAAGATCAGGATGGATCCTGTCAAGGCGGCTCTTGTCATAGCGGGCATTGCGTGGTTTGTGATCTATGTCGTCCCGGCGGTAAAGTACCCGCCGAGCCCCGAGGTTATGTTCGGCTCTGAGGCGGCCGGCACGTACCAGCTGCTTCTTGCGGGTTATACCGCGGTGTCGGGGCTTGCCGCGCTCGGCAGTGCCTTTGGCTTCAGCAGGATAAAGAGGAAGGAGAAGGCGTTTGGGGCGGCCGCGCTCTACCTTGCTGTGGTTGCCGGCGCGTTCTTTGCGTTCCCAGACTTTCAGAGCGAGGACGATTCGTTCCTGCCCCAGCCACTCCTTGCGGGTTGGAGGTCTGCCATTTCCCTCTCAATGACAGTGTTCTGGTTCGCGCTCGGGATAATTACGGGCGTGCTGTTGAAGCAGGCAGGCAAGGGCGGCGCGAAATATTGATCCAGCAAAATTTTTTCTGGCTTGCGATGATAGAGCCGGTCTCTAAAGCCTTTTTAAAAAATTGTGACTCGCGCCGGTAGATGACCTTTCAAAATGCAAGAGCCATGATCGCGGCCTATGCAATGGCGGCCATGCTGATCGTTGCCGTGACGAGCAGCGCCAGCGCACAGCAATTACAGCAACCACCACAAATGCAACCAAACGCGACATCTACAGTGTCCACAGAAGGCAGCCAGCTTGACGCGCAGCAGATCTATGAAACAAAAAGCATAACCGCCGACTCTGAGGTCAAGACGCTTGTATTGACCATCCCGGACAACGCGGGGACAGACAGAGCTGCATGGGAGGGATTCCTGCCGTCAAATGCAACGGTGGTGAGCGGAACGACGGTGGACGTGCTCAATGCCGATGTCAACGCGACCCACACGATAACGATGTCAGGCGGCGAAGCAAACGAGTCGACCGAAGCCATACCTTACCAGAACTCGACGCCATTCCTCATCGATGAGACGGGACAGCATACTTTCACCGACAGGGCGACGCAGATCAACGCGACGGTGGACGTGGCTGAAAACACTTCTGCTACAGACGATCCAGTTACCAACGAAGTTAGATCGGCTGTTGGCCTATTCGTTACACCGTCTAGTGCCAAGTCCGAGTATGAGGGCCATTTGAACAATCTGGGCTTTAACGCCGTGTCGACATTCAACTTCAGCTGGACCGAGGATGCATCGGTATCAGAAACGACAACGGCCAATGCAAGCACAGGCAATACCACGACCACAGGCAGCGGCGAAATGACGTTGTTTGTCTGGACGCAGCAGGTTTCGCATCCAAACACGCTGGACGGCAGGCTGGCTTCAAAGGTCCGGCTGCCTGAAGAAATACTCTATCCCGGAGATGCGATAAAGCAGAACAATACCATACCGACTGGCTGAAGAGGAGCGTCGGTCACTTTCTTTTATTTTGGCAGCTCAGTCCGCATATGCCCTCTTTAGCTCTGCGATATCAAACTTTTTCATTTTGAGAAACACTTCAGTTACTCGCGCTATTTTCTTCTCATCTTTATCCTTCATCATTTCGTTCATGATCGACGGAGCAATCTGCCACGAGAGACCGTACTTGTCCTTGAGCCAGCCGCACTGTTCGGCTTCGGGGATTGCAGAGAGTTTCTCCCAGTAGTAGTCGATTTCTTCTTGGGTATCACATTGTACCATGAACGAGATGGACTCGTTGACTTGAAAAAAGTCCCTGCACTTATGGCCATGAACGGCTGACCGGAGAGCTCGAAT
>DASPGV010000083.1:0-16583 GCA_035620415.1 Nitrososphaera sp. | reverse complement strand
GGATAAATTGCCATCAGAATAACCATGATTCAGATTTGAATCTTCAAACATGTACGATTAATGGCGAACCTCGCACGTAGAATACTATAACTCCCCCTCTTTTTTCTTCCCGATAATATCACCAGGTACTTTGCCTTGTACCAAGTATCCAGAATCACTACTGAGCAGTGGTTCGGCTAGCATTCGATGCTTTTATATAGAAATCCTAGGGCTAATGGCATGTATTGGTAAATACACGAGCTTGGCTTGCTGAAGCAATTGCTACTTTTGCGCTTGTATTCTTTGGTCCGTTATCCGTGACAATAGCGGCAGTGTTGTTTGGGACAGGACTGTCGGTTGAGGGCATTATCATGATTTCCCTTGGCCACGGCGCCGCTATCGGCCTCATGATCTACGCGTTTGGACACATCTCCGGCGCCCACATCAACCCCGCAGTAACGATAGCGATGATGGTCACCAAGAACATCGATATTAAAAATGGCGCGGGCTACATCGGCTCTCAGATAGTAGGCGCGATTGTTGCTGCGTTTACACACATGATGATCTTGCCAGAAGCCGGCGCGCAGGTGAACTTTGGGACTCAAGGAGGACCAAGCGAGCTTCTCAATTTCAGCGCGGGTTCCGGCCTAGGCGTGGAGATAATCCTAACATTCTTCCTTGTAACCATGATATTCATGGCAGCCGTCCACAGAAAGGCTGCCGCAGGCTTTGCCGGCATTGCAATCGGCGGCATGATATTCTTGATCCACCTTGTGGGCGTCCCGCTGACCGGGGCGAGCGTCAACCCCGCAAGGACCCTCGGCCCGGCTATAGTTTCAGGCTACTGGGATTTCCACTGGATATACTGGGTCGGGCCAATAGTTGGCGCAATAATTGCAGGCCTGATAATGCAGTACGTCTACGTAAAAAAGGAAGAAAAACCGGCTTAGAACGCTCAGCCTAGCGCCCTAGAGTGCCTGTGGGTATGCGGCCGCTCGCCGGGGAACTTTCTCCTCATGTGGCCTGACGGCCTACCGTATAGCAACTCTAAGAACCACGACTCGTGCTCGATCTCTTCCTTCAGGATGTCCTTTGCAATGTCGTACGTCGCTGGATCCTTGCCCAAGGTCAAGTTGCACATCTTGTTCCAGTTCACGATGGCTCCCTGCTCTGCAGTCAGGCATTTCTTCATGATCTCTGTCAGGTTGGTGGAAGGCGTTGGCAGTTGCAGAAATTCGCAGCCAGACATCCTGACAAACTCCATCGCGTCGTTTGGCAGGTGGCCCCCTAGCTCATGGATCCTTGCAATGCAGGATTCGAAGTGGCTCAGGTCTTCAAGGCGCGCGTCTTCAATGACTCCCTTGACTCCTTCGCCGTCAAGGCCGGTCGCATGCGTACGAAGGTTCGTGAAGTAATAGTATGCGGTAAACTCTACAGACGCGTTGTATATCAGCTGCTTGAGTATTTCATCAACATTAGCACCGTTCTGCCTAAGGACGTTTACTCCTACTACGTTAATCTTCTCTTCTGACATGATGTTCTAAGCGTCCAGTGCTCTGCTATTAAGTTTTTTCAGAGGTCGAGGAGGAACCTTATCGTGGCCTTCCCCTTTTCCTGCGTGATCTCCATCTCGTGATACGTCACCGCTTTTATCTCCACCTTGTAGCGGTGCCTGTCAAGATCCAACTTTTCCCCCCTAGCAATGCCTCCAAGAGAATAGCCGTTGTTTTGTTTTATTTTGACTGAAAATTCAGACATCACTATGCCATCGGCCACAAGCAGGAGCATCACCTTGTCAAGCCAGTCAAAGAGCAGCGAATAGAGATCGTGTCCTTCGGCGGCGATCCTGATCTCCCTGTCCGGCTTGACGGTCTTTAGGTCGATCATAGTATCGTTCACGCCCTTGGCAGCGTTTTCAAAGGCTTCCTCCAGCGTTTCTCCATAAGCCTCTATGACAGCGTCTGTCATGTGGTCTAGAAACCGGTAGCCGCCTGCCAACGCATGCCATAAACAGAAGACTGTTATTATACGTTCATCGCAAAATCTAAATGCTAACGAACTACTGGCTACTGGTGTGGTGAAGCTGGAACTTCCCCGTGGCATGAGGGACCTTGAAGCCGACGAGTTTGCCAACATCAGTTATGTCCGCGATAGGTTTCTCGAAACCGCGCGGCTGTTCAACTTCCAGCTGACAGAGCCCTCTCCGCTTGAACTGCTTTCCACATTGGAAGCAAAGAGCGGTGCCGCGATTTCAAACGAAATCTACTCTTTCAAGGACAAGGGTGAAAGAGATGTTGCGCTGCGATTCGACCTTACCATAGGTCTGACACGCTATGTCGCATCAAGGCGCGACCTGAAGATGCCAACCAAGCTTGCGACTTTTGCCGGCGTCTGGCGCTACGACGAGCCTCAGGCCGGGCGTTACCGCTATTTCCACCAGTGGGATGTTGAAGTCTACGGCCCATTCAGCCAAGAATCGGACGCCGAAGTGATCGAGTTTGTTTCGATGTTCTTCAAAAAGCTCGGTCTGAAAGTAGCGATAGAGGTGAACGACAGGCAGCTGGTAGACCAATACATCAGGACAAAGCTTGGCATTTCAGGCGAGGAAGCGGTGCTTGAAATGTTCCGCGCGGTGGACAAGGTGCCAAAGAAGGGCGCGCAGGCAGTGCTTGCAGAATACAAGGACAGAATAGAAACTGCCAAGCTGCAGGCGCTGATAGAGCTGTCGAAGATAAATGGCACAGTGGAAGAAGTGGCAGGCAAGGCAGATGTCAAGGGGCTGGAGAGCTGGCAGAAACTCGCCAATCTTATGGACTCACTCAGGTCAAGAAAGGTCGAGGAAGCACGTATCAACCTTGGAATAGTGCGCGGGCTGGACTATTACTCGGGCGTCGTCTTTGAGGCATTTGACTCGTCGTCCGACTCGGGCGCGCTGGTAGGCGGAGGCCGGTACGACAGGCTCACCGAAGCATTTGGCAGA
The DNA here is from genome assembly GCA_035620415.1 of Nitrososphaera sp. GTDB lineage: Archaea > Thermoproteota > Nitrososphaeria > Nitrososphaerales > Nitrososphaeraceae > Nitrososphaera. The sequence goes on along the minus strand of DASPGV010000083.1, from coordinate 13,624 downwards.
AAGGATATCGGTGCCACCGGCGTGGCAGGAGGCGTCGAGCGGATAGTCATGGCACTGCAGAGACACGGCATATTGAGGCAGTCTGCGGGGACGCTTGTATATGTCGCGTACGCGTCCGAAGATGTCAGGAGAAAAGCGATAGAGATTGTTTCGGCATTGCGCGCGGCCGGTATCGCCGCAGATTATGACATACTGGGCAGGGTGCTTAGAAAGCAGCTTGACGACGCGTCGAACAAAGGCTCTGAATTCGCAGTGATCGTCGCGCCAGAAGAGATCAGGGCCGGCCAAGTCATCGTTAGGTCGATGAAAGAAGGAAAGGAAAGTAAACGTCTGATTGGCAGCCTTGCACAAGATCTTTACAATATGCTCAGAGCCGGATCACCGCAGCGGTCTTCATCTTGACCATGCCGCTCGGCTTTTTTTCATAGACCACCCTGACCACGAGGTCCGGTGGGTCGTAGCTGATGTAGAGGTCGCCTGTAGCAAGCAGCTGCATGTCATAATTTATCTCGATCCTTTCTTGGTGTATGCCGTTTTCTGCAAGCCTCTTTTTTGCTCTGTCGACAAGCCCCTGATCCGACGTATTGGGCGCCAGAAATATCTTTGAAGCACTTGCGAGATACAACGACAGGTCAACCATCAGGAATGTCGCAAACCCAAACGGCTATTAACTTTTGCCCGGGTCCATTACTCCGACTACCCTGAACCGGTATTGCAGTCCAAAGTTGTTGCGGTACATTCTGGCATAGCTTTCCGCCGCGTCGTGAGTTGCAAAGGCCTGTCGGACGCCGTCTATCGAAACCTCTCTGCCGTAAACGTCCACGATCTCGATTGTATACGACTTCGGAAGCTTTTTGGCCTGCCTCAGCAGGAACAGGACGCTTATCGCGAAAAAGAGTGCCGCCGCCAGGAATATGACTGCAAACTCAAAGCCCCTCGTAAACGCGATAAAGGGACTGACCAGGTTGTCATTCAACCACGAGTAGGTCAGCGCGAACGACTGTGTAAATATGGCTAGAAAACTCCCTGGCAGCATCTACACATTACCTGCGTATGGTAACCAAAATAAGCCTTTTGGTGTCCTCTTGACGACAGGTGTCTCAGCACCGTTGTTTAGAATCAGCAAGCGACGTTATGAAAAGTTAAGCACGCGCATCATGAAAGATATTTATGAGAAAGAATTGCCCTCCTCAGAGAAAGGGGTGCGCTAGTTGGCAGACGTTATCTCCCATGATGTTTTGATCATAGGTTCCGGCCTCGCCGGCCTTCGCGCCGCAATATCGGCGGCTGCCACGGATAGCAAGCTTAGCATCGCAGTCATCTCCAAGGTGCAGGTCATGCGCTCTCACTCGGTCTCGGCGGAAGGCGGGACCGCCGCGGTCCTCTACGAGGAAGAGGGCGATAACCAAGAGTCGCACATCTATGACACGATCAAGGGCAGCGACTTTCTTGCCGACCAGGACGTGGCAGAGCGCCTGGTACAGAATATGCCGTATGAGATATACCAGATGGACCACTGGGGTATGCCGTGGTCAAGGCGCAAGGACGGGAGGATCGCCCAGCGCAAGTTTGGAGGATATTCGTTCCCCCGCGCAACGTTTGCGCAGGACAAGGTGGGTTTCTACCTGATGCAGACGCTCTATGACACCTGCCAAAAGTACGACAACATCCACTTTTACAACGAGTGGTTCTGCACCTCGATACTGCACGAAAACGACACGTTCCAAGGCATCACCGCAATCGAGCTAAAGACCGGCAACTTTACAAAGTTCAAGGCTCCCGCCGGCGTCATATGCACGGGAGGGGCTGGCAGGATCTACAGTTTTTCCACCTACGCGTTCTCCTCCACTCCCGACGGGCTTGATATGGCGTACCGCGCCGGCCTGGCGCTCAAGGACATGGAGTTCGTGCAGTTCCACCCAACTGGAATACTTCCGTCCGGTATATTGATAACAGAGGGAGCGAGGGGCGAGGGAGGATATCTCATTAACAACAAAGGCGAGCGCTTTATGCAAAAGTACGCGCCCGGCAAGCTAGAGCTCGCGCCTAGGGATGTGGTCTCGCGCTCTATGATAAAAGAGATCCAAGAAGGCAAGGGGTTCAAGCACGAAACCGGAGTCGACTGCCTAAAGCTTGATCTGACACACCTTGGGGCCGAGCGCATAAAGGAAGTGCTGGCAGGCATACGCGAGATCGGGATAAAGTTCTCCGGTGTCGACATAATCGACGAGCCCATAGAGGTGAGGCCGGTCTGCCACTACATGATGGGAGGGATCCACGCAAACGTTGATGGCGCGACAGAGATGGCGGGCCTCTGGGCGGCCGGCGAAGCCGCGTGCAACAGCACCCACGGCGCAAACAGACTTGGTGCCAACTCGACTTCAGAGTGCATAGTATGGGGAAGGATAACCGGCGAGCAGGCAGCAAAGTACGCGGCTGGCCGAAAGGTTGGCTCTGTCCCGGAACAGCAGGTGCTTGAAGAGGAAAAGCGCATCTACGACGGCATATTTCACGGCCGAGGCGATGTGAACCCCTATGAAGTGAGGAAGCAGCTGACTGACGTTATGGACGCCAAGGCTTATGTCTTTAGGAACGAGCAGGAGCTGGCAGAAGCCCTGAAGAAGGCAAGGGAGCTCAAGGCCACGATGTGGAAGCACGTTGACGACAAGGCCAAGGAATACAACACCAACTTTGCCAACGTGATGGAGATAGACTCGATGCTGAGGACCGCCGAAGTTGTGCTTGTAGGCGCGCTTAACAGGCGCGAGTCGAGGGGTGCCCATTCTAGGACAGACTACCCCCACCGCGACGACGCCAACTTTTTGAAGCACACCTTAGCTTATTTCACTGGAGACGGTGCCCCCAAGATGACATGGCACCCGGTAGTTTTTACGCGCTATGCGCCGGTGGAGAGGAAGTACTGATGGAGGTTTCTGACCGTAACAACCGCGAAGGGATGAAGGCATGGCTCAACCCCGGCCGCTACGGATGGGAGCGCATGTCGTACTGGTTGCAGCGGCTGACAGGAGTCGGCCTGCTTGCCTATTTCGTGGGGCACATCTACGAGACAAGCTCGCTCACCCAGGGCCCTGACGCATGGGCAGCGATGCTCGAGCTCACGCAGACTCCGATGGGCCACCTGATACTGATACTTGTAATCGGCATGAGCACTTACCACTCTGCAAACGGCATTCGCCTGATATTCACGCATGGGGGCAAGGGTCTTGGCAAGCCGGGCAGGCCAGACTACCCGTACGACGCGGTGTCGCTCAACTACAGGCAGAAATCCGGCATATGGATAGCGCTGATACTGGCAGCCGCAGCGATGCTATACGGCGCGTCCGTGCTCTTTGGAGGCGAGTAAGATGGCGATGCTTCGCGAAAGCCAGATAATGAAGATACACTACATCACAGGCATCGCAGCGCTCTTTGTAGTGGCGGTGCACATCATGATGCGCCTGATAATGCCGTACAGCCTGAGCCTCGAGTACGAGAACGTGATCGCCAACTACCACAACATCCCGTACGTCGTGCTGCTCGAGTCGATACTGGTGCTGATAGCGATCCACGGCTTTAATGGTCTGCGCGTGATCCTGCTAGAGTTGCGCCAGAGCAAGGCGTGGGAGGACGGCGTGACCATACTGACGATAGCCGCGATGATGGCAGTCGTGGCTTATGGCACGCGCACAATCATTATCGCAAACGGTCTGGGGTTTGAGTAAAAATGACTGAACAGGTAATCGAGAAAATAGAAAAGATAGAGAAGAAGCACGAAAAGAAAGAGACTATCAGGAGCTCGATCGTGCTCAAGATATACAGGGCCAACCGGCAGACCGGCGAGAGACCGCATTACGATACAGTCGAAGTGCCGGTGCAACGCTGGACCACGGTGCTTGACGCGCTACTGCACGCCAAGGCGTACAAGGACCCAAGCATAGGCATACGCTATTCGTGCAGGATGGCGTCCTGCGGCTCGTGCGGCATGAAGATAAACGGGATCCCGCGCCTTGCGTGTTACACCAAGGTGTCAGAGCTTGAAGGCTCTACGATAACGGTCGAGCCACTTTCCAATTTCCCCCACATGCGCGACCTGGTGACGGACTTTTCCCAGTTTTTTGCACACCACCGCAACATGCAGCCGTTTTTACAGAACGAACACGCAGACATCAAGGATAGGACAAAGCTGTCAGAATTCATGCAGAGTCCCGAGGACCTTGACAGGTTCCTGCAGTTTTCCTACTGCATCAAGTGCGGGCTGTGTTATTCTGCATGTCCCACCGTCGCGACAGACACAAAGTTCCCCGGGCCGCAGGCGCTCGCTCAGGCGTACCGGTACTTTATCGACAACCGTGACTCGGCGGGCAAGGAGAGGATGAACATCGTTGACGACAGGCACGGCATATGGCGCTGCCACTTTGCAGGCTCGTGCAGTTCAGTGTGCCCCAAGGGGGTCGACCCGGCGCTCGGCATACAGCTGTTGAGGGGGCACCTGCTCGGGTTCTCAAAGAACGAAAAGAAGGTTGCCGACCTGAAGGAAAGGCTGAGAAAAGACTAGGCAGATGGCTTGGCAGGGTACTTGCTGTCGTTGACCTGCTTGTTTATCGCGTCGGCCATAAAGTGGTTGCTCACGTTCACCTTGACTTCGCTTATGCCGGACAGCTTGTAGATGTTGTCCCGGATGTCCTGGGCGATCTTGAAGCCAAAGACAGCGGGGCAGAATGGGCTTGTCAGGTGCAGGTCCACGTTTACCTTGCCAGAGTTGATGTCGACCTTGTCTATGAGTTCCAGCTCCATTATGGATACTCCGATTTCGGGGTCGACTATCTTGGTCAGCTCGTCAAAGATCTTTCTTCGAGTCTGCTGCAGCTGCTCTTCCTGACTCATATACATTAGAACTGCTGCGGATACCATATTTAACCATTGCACGTGCGCCCGTTTCCAGAGGAGCGCGTGGAGTGGAACCTGCTTAAAGGAATTTGTTTGTTGGAAGGCTTGCGCGCATGCGCCTAGAGGAAGAAAATCTGGGCGTTCTGGTACTCATTGAACAGCGAGCTGGCGACGATATCGGCTATCCTGCGCTTGTTTTCTTCCGCCACCGGCTCTATCAGGTCCTTGGTGATGATGTCTTCTTTCTGTCCCGAAAAGAACCCGAGAACGACGACAAATGGTTTGTCGTTTCCTTTCGTGCACAGATACAGCAGCTGCCTGTCGCCTACTCCTATTATGCTGCAGCCGGAAATGTCAGCAGGGTATTCTATCGTTCGAGTTGCTGATAGGGCGGATTCCATGTGGATCCCATTGCTAAATGGTATAACAGCGGACTAGCTAGTACCTGTTTACAAAAGGATGGACCGGAGCTAGCTTGTACAATCTTAAAATAAAGCGCCCACGGTGCACACTGCATGTACAGGTCCCGGACCAAGGACAAACTGGACGACCACGTGCTAAGGTTCCTCTCTTCGATGCAGCACGACCAGTCCATACTATACTACGATGTCCTTGGGAGCGAGGCGCACTCGATAATGCTCCACGAGATGGGCCACATAACTGCCGGCGAGCTGAAAAAGATCCTGTCGGCGCTTGAGGAAGCAAAAAAGAACCCGGCCAAGATCGAGACGGAGGGCTACGAGGACATACACGAAGCGCTCGAGGCGTTCGTGATAAAAAAGGCCGGGATGGACGCCGGGGGCAAGATGCACACCGCACGGTCGAGGAACGACCAGGTGGTTCTTGACATCAGGATGAAGATACGCGACGACATTAACGACATCTGTGCGGCGCTGGCGAACCTGATAGACGGGCTCGTCCAGAAGGCAAAGTCTGGCAAGCTCGCTCCGATGCCGATGTACACGCATATGCAGCAGGCGCAGATTGGGACGTTCTCGCACTTTCTGCTGTCGTACGCCTACGCGCTCATGCGCGATATGGAGCGGCTGTACCTCGTCTACCAGAGGGTGAACCAGTCGCCGCTCGGGGCTTGCGCCATAGGCGGCTCGAGCATCAGCATCGACAGGAAGAGGACCGCGATCCTGCTTGGCTTTGACAGCATCGTCAGGAATTCGATAGATGCGACCAGCTCGCGCGACTCGTTCCTAGAATATGCTTCGACGCTTGCGATACTCACGAGCACGCTTGGAAGGATAGCAGAGGATTTCATAATATGGTCGACCACCGAGTTTGGCTACATCGAGCTTGCCGACCGGTACAGTTCTACGTCGAGCGCTATGCCGCAGAAGAAGAACCCCGATCCGCTGGAACTTACAAGGGCCAAGGCGGCGATCGTCACAAGCAACCTCGTGTCGATGCTTGGCATTGTAAAGGCGCTGCCAACCGGCTATAGCCGGGACCTTCAGGACGTCAAGCCGCCGCTGCTCGGCGCGTCCGCAACTACCCTTGACGCCATAAAGGTGATAGACGGCGCCGTCAGGTCGCTCAAGGTAAATAAGGAAAAGATGTGGCAGGCTGCAAGCACGAGCTATGCAATAGCCCTTGACATCGCAGAACAGATGGTGATGAAAAAGAGGGTACCGTTCAGGGCGGCACACAAGGTGGTGGGTGCACTAGTTGACAGGGCCGTCGGCAAGGGCAATCTGCCGCTTGCGAAATTGCAGTTGTCGGACATTTCATCCGTCCTGAATGCGCAGAAGGTGGACATCAAGCCGGAAGAACTGATGAAGATGATCAAGGAGATGACGCCGGAAAAGTCGCTGCAGGCGCGAAAATCCTCCGGTTCACCAAACCCGCAGGAGCAGGAGGAGATGATAAAATCGCTATCGCAGGGGATATCAAACTACAACATTGGAATAAAGCGGCGCACCAAGATGGTCCGGGGTTCGTTCGATAATCTAGCCAAGGCAGCCAGGAAATACCTGCGATCATGACTGTTATCGCATTTTGAAAGCAAGTATCGTCGAAATTCGTGTCGTTTCGCCTGCCCGGTTACGCTTGCAGCTAAAAAGGGCGCTGGAATTCGCTGTTTCAGTTGCGAAAAGGTTTATATCATATCCGAAAGTAGTTAAATGTCGCAATAAATGTCGCTAAAATCAGACGATCCAAACTACTATGCGCACCAGTACAACTGGATGGGCGAAAACGGCAGGCAGGAGAGGAGGATAAGGATCCTCGACAGCACGCTGAGGGAGGGAGAGCAGCACCCCGGGGTTGCGTTCACTATAAAGCAGAGGATCCAGATCGCGTGGATGCTCGATTCTTTCGGGGTAGACCAGATAGAGATAAGCCCGGTGGTTTCGCCGGACCATGCAGAAGCGACCAAGACCATAATCAGGCAGGGCCTGCGAGCAGACATTGTCGCGCACACGCGCGCAATAAAATCCGACGTCGACATTGCGATTGACTGTGGCGCCACTTGGGTCGCGACGTACATGGGCATTTCCGACATTCACATATCCGCCAAGCTAAAGATCACGCGCGAAGAGGCAAAGGCAAGGGCCCTAGAAGTAGCCGACTACATCAAGGCGCATGGGCTAAAATCGAGGTTCACTATGGAGGACGCCAGCAGGACCGACCCGGCGTTCCTTATCGAGATGTGCAAGGAGATGAACAGGCGCGGCATCGAAAGGATAAGCATCCCCGACACAGTCGGCATTATGCGGCCCCGTGGCATGTACAATCTTGTAAAGATGGTGCACGACAGCATCGACACTTCGAAAACGTCGCTTGACGTCCACTGCCACAACGACGTAGGGCTTGCGCTGGCAAACGCCCTTGCAGGATGCGAGGCAGGAGCCGACCAGATCCACACCACTATAGACGGCTTTGGCGAGCGCACGGGGATCCCGAGCTTGGCCGAAACTGCTGTTGCGCTCACGCTCGTCTACAGGTCAAGCAACGACCTCCGGCTCCACATGCTGAAGGACCTGTCAAAGACCATAGCAGAATACGTTAACCTGGAGATACCAGAGTCAAAGCCGATCGTTGGCGACAGCGCGTACAAGCACAAGGCCGGCACGCACCTTGCCGCCATCCTTCGCAACCCCGCGGCCTATGAAATCATAGAGCCGAAGATAGTGGGCAACAGGCGCAAGATAGTGTTTGGCGAGCTTGCAGGCAAGAACGGTGCGGCGTACCTGCTGTCGCTGCTTGGTCTTGAGACCGGCGTGCATGAGGCAGAGGCTCTGGCCCGCGGCCTGAAGGAACTGCGCATGGGCGACATACTGGAACTGTATCTGGACGACAGGTTGGAGAGAAAGATACTTAATGACGCTGCTGTAAAACTAAACCCAACAAAGGAGTAAATGGCATGGTCGTCAAGTGTCCAGAATGCGATGCAGAGATGAAGATACCTTCCGACTCGATAGAGGGCGAGATCGTAACCTGCCCTGACTGCGGCGCAAGCTACGAGCTTGTCAAGTCGGGCGAAGGGTTTGGGATAAAACCGGCGCAGGTTGTCGGCGAGGACTGGGGTCAGTGAGGCAGGAAAAGGCCAGCCACTCGTCATCAAATTTTTCCGGCAACTCCCTTATCATCCTCTACGACAACATCAGGTGGGAAGAGAAGGTCCTATACGAAGCGGCAAAAAAAAAGAGTGTCGAGGTCGAAAACGTCGACTGCAAGAACCTAGTCGTGAGCCTGAACAGCGGCAAGTCGAAATACAATGGCAGGGTTGTGCTCCAGCGCTGTGTCAGCTACTTCAAAAACGTCCACTCGACCGCGGCGCTTGAAGGTCTGGGTGCGCACGTAATCAACCCCCTGAATGCGGCGATACTGTGCGGCAACAAGATGTACGCCCACATGGTGCTTGAAAAGGCGGGCGTCAGGACGCCAAAGGCAGTGGCGGCGTTTTCAGAAGAGGGAGCGCTGGCCGCGCTTGACGAATTCGGCTATCCGGCGGTAATCAAGCCCACGGTAGGAAGCTGGGGAAGGCTCATTGCTCTTCTGCGCGACAAGGAAGCGGCTCGAGCTGTGATCGAAGACAGGGAGCATATGTTTCCGATATACCAGGTCTACTACTTTGAAGAGTTTGTCGAGCGCCCGCCCCGGGACATCAGGGCTATTGTGGTTGGCGACCGCGTGGTGGCCGCGATATACCGCTACTCTGGAGATGGCGAGTGGAAGACCAACATGGCCCTCGGTGGGCATGCGGAGGCGTGCCCTGTAACAAAGGAGCTCGAGGACATCTGCCTCAAGGCCGCGCGTGCGCTGGGCGGCCAAATAGTAGGCGTCGACCTGATGGAGAGTAAGAGCGACGGGCTAATGGTGCACGAGGTCAATAATACCACTGAATTTAAAAATACCGTCCGGGTTACAGGAGTTGACATCCCGGGATTGATGGTGGACTACGCACTAGGGCAAGGAAAGTAAGCAATTGGTTTCGCCAAGTTACGCGGTAGAATTGTTGAAAAAAGCGCTGGAGCTTTACACCCCTTCCAGATCGGAGGCTGCGCTTGCCAACATGATAAAGGACAAGTGCGTAAACGAGCTTGGCTTTGAGCAGGTCAACATCGACAACGTTGGCAACATCATCGCCACGAAGGGGACGGGCGAGCCACGCATTCTGCTGTGCGGCCACATGGACACCGTACCGGGACAGGTGCCGGTAAGGATAGAGGACGGCAACATCTATGGCCGCGGCGCTTCCGATGCAAAGGCGCCTCTGATAGCGATGCTGTTGGCTGCTTCTGAATTCCCAAAGCAAAGCGGCACTGTAATTTTCGCCGGGGTGGTAGACGAAGAGGGCAACGCGACTGGTGTAAAGCAGTTGGTCAAGAGCAAGCTTGGAGTCGACTACGCGGTGTTTGGCGAGCCCTCCGGCGTCGAAAACATCACCGTCGCTTACAAGGGTAGGCTCGCAGTTCGCCTGACGTCCGACGTGGGAAACAGCGCCCACGCAAGCGCGCCGTGGCTTGCCAAGAACTCTATCGAGGAAATGTATGACTTTTGGAAGGCGATCAAGGCAGAGATTGAGCGGGTCGGAACGGCAGAGAACAAGGCCAAGTCGATCAGCTGTAGCCTTACTGAGATAACAGGCGGCTCGAGCCACAACGTCACGCCGCAAAAGTGCAAGATAACGATAGACATAAGGGTGCCCACGATAACGACCTGCGACAACGTGCTCAGGATGGTCGATACGATCATTACAAAAGTTGCCTCAGAAAAGGGGATCAAGGCAACATACAGAATAGAGGACAAGACCGAGCCCTTCGAGGCCGACCACACGTCGCCACTGGTCAGGGCGCTACTGCTTGCGGTGCTTGATGTGCGCAACAAGAGGCCAATGCTCCTGCGAAAGACAGGCACGGGCGACATGAACGTGCTTGGGCACAGCTTCAAGATACCGGTGATCACCTACGGGCCCGGCGACCCCCACGCGTCGCACACCGCCGACGAGCGGGTAAACATCGACGAGTACGTGGCCAGCATCGAAGTGTACGAAAGGGCGCTCTTCCACCTGTCGCGCCTGCACCATCTTAAGAAGAAAAGATAGCGATGCCAACATATAGGCGTCAACTATTCGGTACTCCATGTTGTGGTTTGTGGGTACTGGCATCAACGGCTACCGCGGCCTGAGCCTCGCCGCGGTCGACGTGTTGAAGAAATGCAGCATGATCTACGTCGAGAGGTTCACGAGCGCGCTTTCCGACAGCGACCTTCAGGGCTTGAACTCTGTACTTGGAAAAGAGGTCAGGCCGGTCCAGAGGTGGTTCGTGGAAGACGGCAGGGAGATTCTGGAAGCCGCCAGGAAAAATGAAGTCGCGCTTGTAACGTACGGCGACCCGCTTATCGCAACGACCCACAGCGAGCTCCGCTCGAGGGCTGCCAGAAACTCGGTAGAGACCGCGGTGCTGCACTCTGCGTCGGGCATCGCCTCGATAATGGGGGAGACCGGCCTGCACGTCTACAAGTTTGGCAGGATGGTCACGATGATGTCCGAGCCCCAGTCGGCAGTCAGCGTCTACAACACCATTATTGAAAACCTGCTTGCCGGAAATCACACGCTCATTTTGACTGAATACAGCCACGACGAAACCAAGGAGCCGTTCTTCCTTGATCCCGCCTCTGTGTTCAAAATGCTGCTTGACGTGGAATGCGACCAGAAGCACCAAGTCTTTTCCGAAAATACCTTTGCAGTGGTTGCTTCGAGGGTGGGCATGGAGGACCAGAAGATGACGTCAGGCAGGGTCGGATCGCTTGCAAAGATAGGGTTTGGGTCCGGTCCCCATTCTGTAATCGTCACCGGGCCGCTGCATTTTACCGAAGCCGAAGCGCTTGTGGCTCTTACGGAAAATATCGACGAGCCGGCCGACAATTCGCACGGCATCAGGCGGATTTCAGTTCAGATGGTCGAGCGGTACGCGCCAAAGGCCAAGCAGGCCGTCCAGCAGATGCGCGACATCGTCAGGCAGGACTCGGGAAGCAAGGGCATGTTTGAAGTTCTTGACAACGCCGAGTACTACATTGCGGACGCAGAGCGGTTCCTACGTCAGGCCAAGTTCGAGCTTGCGGTGCTGAGCATGGGCTACGCGGAAGGGCTTGTTGACGCGCTGCGGTTCCAGAAAGGGATCAACCCGTGGGAAACCCGTGGTTGACATATATATGCGAGGCAGAGATGGACAGGCGTGACTGAAGAAGGCTTCAGGTTGCTTTCCGAAGGCAGGGTGCAAGAATTCAACAAGTGGAGGATGAAGAACTTGACGGTCAAGCTTGACTTTTCGGGCAAGGACCTGTCAGGCAGGAATATCTCTGGCGCATACATGAACGGTGTCGTTGCAAACAGGGCGAACTTTTCCCGCGCAAACCTGACTGGCGCAAACCTTGTACAGGCGAGCCTGAATGGCGCGAATTTTGAAGGCGCTAACCTGACCGAGGCCCTCCTGATGTACACTGAGATGAAAGAGGCACGGCTTGCAAACGCCAACCTAGCAAAGACGAACCTGATGTGGGCCAACTTGCAGAACGCCGACCTGACAGGAAGCGGGATATCCCAGACCGTGCTTGTAGAAGCAAACCTGCAGAACGCCAAGGTGGCCGGAGCCGACAAAGCCGGTGCATACCTGAAGTACGCGAAACTGGACGGCACGGCGTGGTCCGAGCAGGTCGCCTAATAAAATTTTGTTCGAACGTTCGGACCAAGTGTTATATCGATTTCTGGCGAACTTGCAGCCATGGCCGCAGGAGCCTTTGCCCTTATTTTTCAGCGTTCAGCCTCGATTTCCAAAGATTTATTAATTATCGAAGAATCCTTTTCTCTTAGTATGGCGCAAACGCCTCCGGTAGCTGGAGGAAAGGTATCTCGGCGCGACTTTCTAAAATTGATGGCTGCCGCCGGTACCGTCATGACGTTCGCGCCCTTTGTCGACTGGGGCAAGTTCCTGCCAAATCCTGCAAGCAACATCGGCGAAAAGGTCAAGGCAGAGCTTGCCGACGGCACGATTGCCAACGTCAACACTTTTGAAGTTAATACGTCTCAAGTAATCATTTACCCCAGATCTGACGATGAAGTCCTGAACACCGAAGCGTTCAGGACCTGGCAGATCATACGGCTACCTCCAGAACTTGGCGGCGTCAAGAACGACGCTTCTGCTTTTAGAATATACAGCATGGTTTGCCTCCACCTCTGGTGCCTCTGGAAGTACTGGCCGCAGGACGGCAGGAAGAGGGGCGAATGCCCCTGCCACGGCAGCATGTACGATCCGTTTACCGGCAAGGCTTTTGCCGGCCCGGCGTCGCTGCAGGGGCCGCCTTCAAACGTCCTTCCAAAACTAGATGTTGAAGTTGACTCTAACGGCGATCTGTTTATACTGCCTCCGACATGGAGTCCGGACAAGAACGGGATAGTCGGGTTTGGGAGATACCTTAATGTCTGATGGGGTAGTTTGATATGGGCACAACTTTAACATACGAAAATAGCTTTGTAAGGTTCTTCCGCTGGATGTACGCCGGCGTAGATCGAACGATATTCATGGGGATGAAGTTCACATTCCCCGGAAGGTTCGTCAGCCCGCTCGGCTTCCTCGGCATGCTGACGTTCGTCATATTCATCATTCTCGGCATCACCGGCGCGTTTCTGATGCTCTGGTACGAGCCGATACTTACCAGAGCATGGGACAGCGTCAAGCTGATCAACGACACCATCCCCTACGGCTTCCACATGCGTAACATCCACTACCATGCTTCTAACGCGATGGTCATGATGGCGCTACTGCACATGTACTACCAGTACTTTAGCGGGCGCTACAAGATCAGAAACGAGATCCTCTGGGTGACGGGCATTGTGCTGGGCGTGCTCACGATCCTCGAAGCATTCACAGGCTACGACATCATTTTCAGCGAGCGGGCCGAGCTTGCGATTTCGATTGCGGCATCGCTTACCAATTCTATACCCATTATGGGTCCGCAGATGAGGGAGGCATTCTTTGGTGCCGGATTTCATGATTTCATCCTGAGGTTCTACACGTTTCACGTGTTCATGCTGCCCATAGCCCTGCTCGGACTGATGGTAGTCCATATGCCGAGGTACCTAGTGTTTGACGTCCCCATGGTCATGGCGATATCCGGCGCCATAATGTTGACAGGCGGCGTGTTCCCAGTGGGTCTTGGGTTAAAGTTCGATCCCAACGTGCCGCCTGGCATCACAGTTCCCGAGTGGTACCTTACCGGCTTGTAC
>DASPGV010000082.1:0-13112 GCA_035620415.1 Nitrososphaera sp. | reverse complement strand
CTGCGCGGTTTATCTCCTTCAATGGAAAGCTCTGATAGGCGTGCTTTATCTTGCGCTGACTGGCCAGTTCTATCACTTCCCTTAGCTCTTTGTAGTTGCCCCAGAGCGACGAGATCACCTGGTACTCGTTCACTACGGCCGGCAAGAGCGGGACCTTTATCTGGCTGCCAAACAGCCCGACCACCACAAGCGCACCTCCCTTTGCCAGCACCCTGAACGAATCGCTTGTCGTATTCTCCGCGCCGACGGTGTCGAGTACCACGTCGACACCCCTTGCGTCTGTGAGCTGCTGCACATCCTCACGTATGTCCTTTGTAGCTGCCGAATTCACCGTATAGTCGGCGCCAAAGTTTTCGGCAAGGGAGAGCTTTTTGTCGTTACGGTCTACGGCAATGATTGTAGAGTTTGGCGCAAGCAGCCTGGCGTACTGTATGCCGTATGAGCCCAGGCCGCCCATCCCAATGACTGCAATACTTGTCCCCGGGCCGAGCATGTGCCTAACCTTCTTGACCGCCCTGTACGGAGTCAGCCCGGCGTCGGTGAGTGGCGCAAGCTCCTCGGGGTTCAACCTGCCCTTTTTGGGGATCTTGACAAGAAACCTGTACGAAGGAACAACCATGTATTCAGAGTATCCACCGGGATCAGACACGCCGGGCCAATGCCCGGCAATGCAGAGCTGCTCGTCTCCCCTTTTGCAGAATGTGCATACGCCGCAGCCCCACCCGCCGAAAACTGCGACCAGCTCGCCCTTGCTGAATAGCCCTTCAGGAACCTTATCCCCAATTTCTTCGATCCAACCAGCATTTTCGTGCCCTGGAATGTGGGGCAGGGCAAGCGGGATTGCTTCCTTCCATTCACCATTTATCAGATGAAGGTCGCTGTGGCAGAGGCCGGCCGCGCCGACCTTGATGAGGACTGCCTCACCTGTGATATTGCCGGGCTTGTGGGCGCTTTCAACTACAAGAGGTTTTTGGTACTCGTGTATGCGGGCTGACAGCATCGTCTCACTGCTTATATCGTGTGCACCTTTTTCTTGAAGATACATGCTGCTGATACTAATTAACATTGTATTTTAGCGGTCAGTATACACTGGCGTGCATTGCACACATTACGCCTTGAAAAGCCCCTTCATCACGATATCCCAAGGCGTTATGATCGAATCCTCACATATCAGGCATGGGGTATTAACATCTGATAAGAACTCTGCCGCGATGCCGGCTGGCATGTTCTGTTTGACATGCTTTGGAGTTAGCAGATCAAGAAGATCTATACCGACGGCATCAAGCCCCATTGGACCTGACACTAGACGCCTTCCCTCATAGCTTAGCAGAAACTCCAATATCTTGCGATCGTTCACTATGCGGATGGTGCCACTTTCGTTCCTTACGGCTAGGTTTCGGATGCTTCTTTCAAGCATTAATTCCAAAGCCTTCTTAATGCTAATGTTCCCTTTGACAGAAATCAATCGAGAAGACAGCTCACCAACCTGTGTGTTCAGCCTGCCGGCCACGAGCCGAAGGACATCACGCATAGACAGGGAAGTCACGACCCGGCCGTTGATAGTTATGGGCACAAAAGCAAATCTGGTCTTGTCGAAAATGTCAAGCGCGACGTTCAAAAGGTCGGTCGCGTCGACCACTGATGTGGCATGGCTCATGATCTGAGACGCGGTAGACTGAAACCATCCGTCCTGATGTTGCAGTATATGCTGAATGATATGCTGTCCCCCTAGCCTGCCGACAGGTTTCTGGCCATCAAGCACCACAAGCCCGTCGACATAGATCTGCGGTCCTATTGCCAAAAACGTCCCGGCCTGCAGGAGCGAATCTGAGGGGCTTACGTGCAGAACAGGCCGCTTGAAGATGTGCGGAACAACATCGCTTATCGGCCTCTCCAGTTCTGTTATTTGCATGCGATCTACCTCAATCTGCGGACGCGTAGCCTAAAAGCTTTAGGAGCCTCTTCACAGTGGTCTGGTCCATTCTGAATTCTCCAGAAATATCCTTTAGCGAAATGCCGGCTTCATACATCGTCGCCAGACGCTTCAGCGTCTGCCCGTCAATTCTGGTGGTATTTTCCAGTGCGCTTGCCATATGCTCGTTTGGGCAAAACAACGGATAAGTGTTAGGAATGTTGTGCATTGCACTGCATTCAAGCTCTTGATATAGAAATGGAACCTTGTTCTTCATCATGACATCCACATCGCAAAGAAATGGTCTTGCATATGCATCCATAGGAATAGCGGTGGCTGCCATAGCAATATCAGTGGCGGTAGCCGCATCACTACAGCAGCCTGCTCAAGAAGAGCCACCAGCACCGCAGACTAGGGAATTTTACCTCTTTACGCAGCTGGACGAAGGCGCCGAAGCAATGGAAGACGAGATAGGCATACCACCCGACCTTTTCTACCCAACCCAGATGGTTGTCAACAAGGGAGACAGTGTAGTAGTGCACTTTTACAACCTAGAGCCGGAAGAGACACAAGAGCACCACACGTTCACAATGGCCACCGGCGTGTACCAGCTGCACAATGACCTGAACGCAGGAGAGCGGAAGACGATCGAATTCACAGCATCAGAGGCCGGCGTCTTTGAATACTACTGCGCGTTCCACGAGCCGACAATGAAGGGTCAGCTAGTAGTACTGGAATAGGATCCGACCGATCCTTTATTTTGTATGTGAATACTGATCTGATATGGCAAAGTGCAACGAATGCGGAACAGACCTTCCTTCGCAAGCTAAATTCTGCCTAAATTGTGGAGCTCAGGTAGGGATGAAAAAAGATGTCTACCACGTCTCAGCCGAAGGGCTCGTTGGCAAGGTCAGGGAGATAGTACGCGACGCAAATGTGAAGAGGATCGTTGTCAAGGACGAAAAAGGCAAGGTGCTATTGTCGATTCTCGTTACCTGGGGAGCGGCAGGGGCTGTGGTCACCCTTGCTCTTGCGCCCTGGCTCGCTGCTCTCGGGGTAATCGCTGGAATAGTGACCAAGTGCACAGTGGAAGTTGAGAAAACAGAAGTCTAGCTTGTCCTTAACGGTGACTTCTGGAAGGATAAATTATGCATTGATGGCACGGCCCGCTTAAGAAGGGCTCGCTGTGTGGAACACTGCAGTTGTATGTGCAGCCGCACTGCTTGCACTGGTGCAGATGAAATCGCATCGCAGCTGGCATCAGCATCGATGACATCATTTCTTTTCACGTGGACTATAACACAGACGTTGTATTTCAAAAGTCGGCATTTACTGCCCCTCTCTGCATTACAGTGCAGTAAAATATCGACCGTGCTTACCTTACTACGAGTACAGGACACGGAGCATAGGTAACAACGCCAGATGCTACGCTCCCGAGAAGCATCTTGCTAATGCCTGACCGTCCCCTAGTCCCGATCACAATCAGGTCTGCCTTCTCGCGATCCGCGTGATCCACAATCGCCGCGACGACGGACATGGGCGAATCTACCACGTAGGTCTTGACGCGAACCTTTCTCTGCTCGGCATTACTGATTACTTCGGTGAACCACTTTTGCGCTTCAGCCTTGGCTTCTTCGATCTTTTTCTTTATCGGGTCAGGGTAGGATAGTCTGTAAAGGCCAAGTGACTGGAGATACTGGTCGATGTTTACGACATACACAACGCTCACTTCGGAGCCATACTTTTCAGCCATCTTTACAGCATAGTCAGCCGCTTCCATCGAGTTCTTTGAGCCATCGATAGGCATGACTATCTTGGAAATGTTTTGTTGAGCCATTCAACCATGTAAAGCGACATCTCTTAAAAATAAGAAGAATGCACTGCAATTCAGTGAAGACAGACTCGATAAATACTCCTGGCGTATATTCACGGCAAGGTAGTCGAATCCAGCAAAGGTGGTGATTTCCCGATCCACTCTGCAAATCAAGTAACGGCTTGATTTGTCGAAAAATCGGGAGACGTTGACATACCCGGAAGTGGAGCAAGGCAACTTGCAGTCCCGGACGATCAACGCGGGCCAACTAAGATGGTGCCTGACGACTCACTGAAAGCACCAGTCGAGAAAACCACATCGCCGCTGAAAAATGCGACTCCTTTCACTCTTGCACCTAGAAACTCTTTGGCACAACATTCTTGTATTGCACTGTAAAGCAGGGTGTTCGCCCAAGGATTCTCCAATCGAAAGAGCGGCTGAGATTATGGCAAGAAATGGCATAAGGCATCTTGCGGTATAAGATCGAGCCAATAAAGATAGTTGGAATGATCACAACCACAGACCTTTCAAGATATGTCAAGAAGAAACCATTGGCCGAAGAACGCGTTTCACATTCGGTTCTGGAAGTGTTGTACCCTTCTGAAGAGCCAAGCGAAGAAAAGTGGTCTTAGCTCTGTTGTATAGTGCATTACACAGCATTCCTAGATTACAAATACGATGAACCCCACTGTTGCACATGCGATAATCCGGCATATGGAAAAAGATAGGGTATGACGAACGCAAAATATACGAGGACAGAAAGGAAGCAGCGGAATTTCTTGCTCAGAACTTAAAGAAAAAGTTTGGAGACCAGCTTAAAAGGGAAAATACCGTTATCCTTACAATACCGCGCGGTGGCGTTGTTACCGGCGATGTCGTAGCGGAACGACTGGGAGTTGCTATGGATGCACTCGTATCACGTAAAGTAGGGTTTCCGTTCAACCCCGAGCTGGCTATTGGTGCAGTAATGCATGACGGAAGTTTTTTCCCCAACACGGACATCATAAAGATGCTTAATGTTCCAGAGAGCTACATCGACGAGCAGATCGCTATCCAGATGAAGGAGATAGAGCGGCTCCTGCTCAAGTTCAAGGGCTCCAAGGACTATGATCTTGAGGGCAAGTTCGTGATTCTGGTAGACGATGGGATAGCCACTGGCGCGACTGTATTTGCCGCGATCAACTGGCTAAGAGCACAAAAGATCAAAAAACTGGTGGTTGCCGTGCCCGTGGGACCGAGCGACACCATTCTTAGGCTGCAGACAGTTGCAGACGAGGTAGTCGTGCTGCAAGCTCCCTCGCTCTTTAGAGCAGTGGGTGAATTTTATCAGGACTTCTCACAGGTGACAGACGAAGGAGTGGTGGAAACGATGAAAAAATACACCAAGATGAGTAAATGACCACACCAATCTGGAATAGATTGATTTTACAGCGCAACAGCTGGCTTGATGATTCAGAAAAACCTAAGGAGCAGCGAGGCAATGCCGAAGTACAATGTCAAAGTGGTGACATCGCTGATGATCGTTGTCAGCGGACCTGAAGCTACAGCTGGGTCCACATTAAGCTTTACAAGTGAAATAGAGAGATAGGTAGAGATGAATGACTGAAATACTATGCTGACAAGCATGGAGAACCCAATAATCGCTCCAGCCTGCAGAGGCCCCCACCCCAGCGACGCGGCGGCAAATAGCAATAAGGCAAAGACCGCTCCAAGAATTCCTCCAACTTGGACTTCCCTTGCAAGGTAACTTTTGACTGAAAATCCTGGTTCGAGGGCTATCATTCTCACGATCAAGGTCTGGGACTGGGTGCCCACCGCGTCGCTCAGGTAGATCATGACAGGTATGAATGATGCCAGTACAAAGTATGAGCTCAGGACATCTTCAAATCCGCTGACAATAAAAGCCGCCAAAAGCCCTCCAACCAAACCCAAAGCCAGTGATGGAAGCCTAGCTCTTACTAGCCTGGATACCGGTGTCGCTATGTCCTCTATTTCCTTGATGTGGTGGTGGATCCCACCTGACTTCAAGATGTCTTCGCGGAACTCGTGGTGGAAAATGTTCATGATTGCGTCATAGGGCACAACGCCTGACAAGCGGTTTTCGCTATCAACGACGGGTATGGATTTTAGCCTGTTCTTGAGCACAAGGTAGACTACCCTTTCCTGATCCGCATGCACGTCCACCGTCACGAACCTTCTTTTCATGATATTCTTTACCGGAACGTCGTCGTGTGCCTGCAGGACGTCCTTCAATGAAGCGACGCCGTGGAGCACGTGGCTTTCATCAACTATGTAGATGTAATCGATCATTTCAAATTCTTTAGCTTTTTCAGCTATCAGCTTCTTGATCTCGCCGGCGGTTTTTCCTTCGCCAACCGAGGGAAACTTGTTGGTAATCCGCGTTAGTGCAGAATCCCCTTGAGCAGTGGCAGAAGCAATGGTCATAGAGGTCCCCCAACCCAATGCGGTCTCTGCGATAATTTCATAGGTAATTTTCAGCCTTGCTTTTAGCATCCTTTACTTTGGTCAGGTACTTTGCGAACCAGTCGGTGGCTAGCTTAGCAACCTCTTCGAGCTTGCCGGGCTCTTCAAATAAATGAGTCGCGCCCGGAACAATTACAATCTTGCACTCTGTCCGCATTTGTTCACGTGCCTGCTCGTTCAATTCAATGACGGGTGTATCGTCGCCGCCGACGATTAGGAGCGTTGGCGCTATTACATGCGGCAAGGAGGAGCCTGCCAGATCGGGCCGGCCTCCCCGGGATACTATCGCTCTTATTACGTCCGGGTGTTTGGTAGCAGCCACCAGTGCTGCCGCAGCTCCAGTGCTTGCACCAAAATACCCTATGTTAAGGTGCCGCGTTTCCTGGTTGTTAACAAGCCAGTCTGTAGCTCCTGCCAGCCTCTGAGCCAGCAACCCGATATCAAACCGGAGGTGCATGGTATAGGCATCAACCCTCTCTTCAGCGATGGTGAGCAGGTCGATCAACAGTGTGCTCAGACCAGACTCCTGCAGCACCCCTGCAACATACTGGTTCCTTGTGCTATGCCGGCTGCTTCCACTACCATGAGCAAACAGAACTATTCCCTCCGAGCCCTTTGGCACGGACAAGTTTCCTTCAAGAACGATCTTGCCCATCTTTACGTTCACCAGCTTTTCATACACATTACTTGCCGTAGGTTCTCCCCTCCCTGTCAGTAGGCAAGAACCCCTCTATTCCATCCATAACCATGGAATGATTTTCCTTTTTGCAGCACCTACATCCCGATTTTGCACAATCCCTTGCAAGGCCATGGCTGCACTTTTTGCAGGTGCATACGCTTTCAAAAGGAACCTGCTCGGCGTCAGAAATGATCTCTTTGGATTGAACGCCCCCTTGACGCATGATGATACCTGCATTTTCATAGTAATTATCTTGATAGAATGCCCTGCAATGCACTGCATTCCGGCGGCATAATTTCCTTTTTACCGTACAACTTGTCCAAAAAAGGAGAGGGTTTTTAGAACTGTTGTCACTGTAGTCCAAGCAGCTGCTTGAGCATCCTTGCATGCTTTTCCTCGTCGGCCTTTATCTCCCTGAGAATCTTTGCACACTGGGTATTTCCTTCCCTTTCTGCGTCCTTTATGTACCTGTCAACATTCCACAGGAAGTGAAGCTTCTTTTCAAGTTGCTTTGTCATGTTGTACTGGCAGTTACTCAAGATCTGGGTTGATTCCATTGTCTGCCTCATCAGGACGATCCTACATAAAATGCAGGTTTCTTCTGCAATGCAGTATATGCAAAACATAGGCACACGACGGCGCTCTTTCAGGATGCTTAAAATACGACAGAAAATATGAACAGGTGGATGTCCTCCACAGGCTGGGATAATTCACACCCTGTAAAATTCAAGTGCACTTTTTGCAACCTCTACTTCAAGACCGAAGAAGAGAAAAAGAAGCACATGGAAGAAAACCACTCTGATTACTGAGGCTGCCTCTCTTCCCACTCGATGAACGACTGGACATTCTGGCGCTTGGTGCACAGAAAAATTGCGGTCCTGGCAAATCTCCTTTCATTCCTGACTCTGAAGCTCAGGGAACTTGGCACAAAGTCCTTGCCTTCCTCGGGCTGCACCCTAGTCATGCCGCTGTCGCATATCGGGAATTTTACATTGACAGGTATTCCCATGCCAGACCTACCTCATTTTTCTCGTGCCCTTAATCTTTCTGTGGCTCAGATTTATAGCAGAGTCAACCGCAGGTATCGTTGGGCTCTCCAACTTGCGCACAGGTCTTGCTTGCGAGTCCAAATCTAGATCCTTGACAGCCTCGGCATCAAGGTTAAGGTGGCTTACCCTGGATTTGTATTTCATTATGGTAGGAAGCGGTCTTGGCATTATTATTCTGTGAGAACTTTGTGCAATGCACTGCAAAAGTCAAATCAAGCCAGCGACGCATGGTAGAGTTGATCTAGAATACACTGCCATCCTCTGCAATGCTGGTTCTTTTTATCCCCCATGCGCCCTGCTTGGTATATGAATGCAAGAATCGTTACGGCAATTATTCTTCTAGGAATTGTTGCAGCATTTGCTCTGGCAGGAGCCTTTTTTGGGGCTCAATCTTCTGACATTGCAGCTAACGCAGCTTCCACATTCGAAAACTTTGATAGTAGAACAAGAACACTTTCTGTTACGGGCGTTTCGAGCGCAAAAGTGTCACCGGACCGGGTTTCAATTTCATTCGCTGTCGAAAGCCAAGAAAAAACTGCGGAACAGGCAACCAAGGCTAACGCCAACATCACCACTATGGTAATCGAAGCTCTAGAAGAAGTAGGAATTTCTGGATCAATGAGTACCTCGTATTACAACGTCTATCCAATCTATGAGTACGTTGAGGCACCGGCAGAATGTATACAATATGGTGATGGCGACCAGATTCAGAGGTACTGCCCTCCGCCAACGGCAAGACAAATCTTGTTAGGATACAAAGCCGTCAATGGCATAGTGATAGAAAGCGCTCAGCTTGACAAGGTAGGCCAGTGGATTGATGCGGCGGTACAAGCGGGCGCAAACAGGGTGGAATACGTCTACTTCTCGGTATCAGCCCAAAGGCAGGACGAAATAAGGAACGACCTGATAGCTGATGCTGTGCAAGACGCGCGGAACAAAGCCGAGATCGCGCTCGAGCCGCTTGGCATGGAAATAGTTGACGTGCAAAGCATCAGCCTTGACAGCTATCCAATAATCTACTACAAGAGGGGATTCGAATACGCGGCCGGCGCGCCATCATCAACGACTCCAATTATACCGGGCGAGCAGGAGGTCTCGGTAAGCATACATGCGACTTTCCAGATAGACGGCTTTGCCGGAGGTCAGACGCCTGCAAATACCACAGTCTACACTTCTACTAACGAAGAATTCCAAGTATCACTGGACTCGAACCCGTCAACCGGATATGAATGGCAAGTCAGGAGCATGGACGAAACAATCGCTAAGCTGGTGAACGACGAGTACATTCCTCCAGAATCAGGGCTTCTCGGAGCAGGTGGCAGGCAGGTGCTGACCTTTGAAGCGTTAGAAGAAGGAAAAACCACGATCGTGCTAGAATACGTTAGATCTTGGGAGCCTGAAAGTCCTGCAGGCGTCTATTCTGTCAACGTGATAATATCGCCAAACTCCTAGGCTGGAATGGAATTGCTCTGCATTGCAGAGCATACATCTTGGTTTAATTCATGAGCAAAGGATCATGTATATTCCATGGCAGCGATTTCAAATCGGCATGATAGGAAGGGGCGGGCAGGGGATTAAGTCTGCCGCTCACATTATCCAGTATTCTGTTTGAGTAAGGCCTGGTAGGTAATCCGGCATGAAAAAGGTGGCAAGCGACCACGATATCAAGAGGAACGCGATTATTAGTGTAAAATGGAGCCGGACCGGTATCCCGTCAACGGTGGCTATTCTAACCGACATGTTCATCACCATATTTCGCGCTCCAAGTAATAAAAAGCGAGAATGCAGTGCATTGCACAAAAATCCTCATAGTTAAGAATTGCTCGCGAGCAGACTGCAACATGACACCACATTGCGACACCATGGATGGCCCTCTAGTAAAGGCTGCAAACAAGGCTCTTGAAACCGCCAATGTGAACTTTGTCATACCATGGGTTCACGAAGAAGAAGAAAGCGAGTTAAAGTCAGCGTTCGATCAAGCCCTTGCGGCAAGGGACGCAGGTAACATTCCAACAGTTACGAAGGTTATAGACTTGTGGTTCTACGAGACAGCCGTGAGACTTCATAGGAAGGGTGAGAATGCTCCATATACCGGGCTCAAGCCGGCCGGTCTGGATGAAGGACCCATCATACCTATGGCAGAGAGAGCCTTGGATACTGGCGATGCGTCCGAACTAATTCAATTACTCGCAGATTCTGTTAAAGAGGAATTGCAGCAGAGATTTGAAATAGCAATGGCGTGGCAAGGACACGATGTAAGTGATGTCAAGGCAGGAAGGCAATATGTACGGACTATGCTGGGCTTTGTACTATATGCACACAGGCTTTGTGAATTTATAAAAGGACGCGAACTTGGTAAAAAGACTGATAGGAAAACGCGTTTGGAAGAGGCGAATCATAGATCAGAAATAATAAAGAAGGCAGGGCGTTTGGGACACCACCACACAGAAACGATCCTATAGCTTCAGAACAATTCCCACACTTCAGAATCCGCTAGCTCTTTATCGGCCAGATTCTTCTTGAGATATCTTGCAAGGTCGGTAACTGTAATTATGCCTATTACCTCTTTATCAGTGTCCTCAACTAAGAGATGCCTTAGCTTTTTCCGAGCCATTAATTGCGCAGCATCTTCGACAGACGAATTGTTTTTTATTGATATTACGGGGTACGACATGAGCGAGCCCGTCGTGATGCCGCTTGCAGGCACGCTGTTTGCAACAATCTTGACAACATCGCGTTCTGTCAATATGCCAATAATCCTGTCTCTATCATTGGTTATAGCCATCGAGCTGATATTGCGTTCAATCATTCTCTTCGCCGCTTCCAGCACGCTGTCTTTCCATCCCATCGTCACCATCCTAGTTGTCATGTAGTCTGCGACAATCGCTTCACTATCTTCCTGTGCCATTTCACTATCTTGTGCATCAAATGATATATGCTGGTGGAATGTTGTGCACTGCACTGCATTCATATCTGTTATATAGAAACCGGCCCCTTTCTGGCATAACCGTGTCGAGGCTTATTGTTGAATATACGAAGATCAGCAATATAATGAGTCATCTGACCGTCACAATGCTCGTTACGAGCTCGGCGGCTGACATTGCCAAGAAGATGACAGGACAAAAAGTGGGCTCTATCCTGCTAATAGATCATAACAACAGGCCTGTCGGGATAGTTACCGAACGCGATATAGTGAGGCAGGCCTGCTCACAAAACCTGCCATTAGAAGCGGTACCTGCGGCTCTATTGATGTCCGCTCCGCTGGTAATTATTGAAGCATCGGATAATCTGCGAACAGCAGTCGAATTGATGGCCAAACACGGAGTAAGACATCTAGCTGTCAAAAACAAGAAAATAGAGAAACAGGTCATTGGTATTCTAAGCATTGTTGATATAATAGGACACATAGGAAAGCAGCTAATGCTTGCTGAAAGTCCGTCATCGATATTCACTCTGCTATCATCGATGCACATTGAATAGGTGGAGAACAACGAAACTTCGAACTAAGCTGCTAGGGATAGAATCAGGCGGCAAGCCAGTAGTAACGCTGAGCAGGGAAGATGCAGAAGAGTTGGACGTCCGTAGCGGAGAGCGTGTTAGGCTCTACTACAATAGCAAAGAAATGACCGCGATAGTCAATATCATGAGGTCTGTCCAGAAGGGAACGGTTGGAATCTACGACGAAATAGTCAGGATCTGGCGCGTCCCAGAACATCAGGTCATCGAGGTGGAAAGCACAACCTTTCCCAGGTATCACAAGATGCCCTCAAATACGCTTTGTGCATAGGGCAGAAAGTTCTGTCGTGGCGTTACCCGCCGGAAGGGGGTCTTGAAAGGTTGATAGAGCAAAAGGGGCTGTATCCTGTTACAATATTGAAACTGAGCTCGTCGGAATTGGCGTCGTTTGCGAAAATAGGATTCATGATCGCGGGACAACTTCTGGAGGCTAACACAAGCGAGATATCATCAAAAACCGGCATCAGGCCTGAAAGGATATCCAAGCTTCAGGATCTGACAAGGCGGATCCTTCTATGAATCGCGCTACAACTGGGGAGCCGGTCTGCTAAACGTCCTCTCATCTTCCTCAGGCTCTTCCAGGGCTTCTGTTCTAGCCTGTTGCACATCTCCTTCAATGATTTCCAGCATGTAGAGACCGAGTCTGGACAATCTCACCTTACTGCTCAGCAATCCAAAGTAGTAGTCCCCGGTTTCGAGGACGTGGTGAACGATATCTCCCTTGCTCATGGTCTCTGGAGTTGATGGCATTGGCTGTTTGTCGAACTCTATCACTCCTTTGGCCATGGCTCTGTTGATGTCCTTGCGCGAAAAGCCGTATTCCAGAAGCTCTAGGATCGACAGGCTCGCCAAGTTTACTACTGTGACAACCCTGGTCATCACAGGATCGTTCAGCAATTCCGATAGGGCGTCATGGTCAAGTGGTATTGCCGGGTCGCTCATACGTGCTACTTCGTACTTCTTGGTAAATATGCTCCGCGAATGCACTGTCATGCAACGCATCTAAATACGCCACCTGTAAAGAGGAAGCAATCGGCTAGCCAGACAAAAAGGATATTGCTGCCAGTGGATGGCTCTGACACCTCACTAAAAGCGGCAAGATACGCTTTAAGAATCGCAGAACTTCTGGATGCGGACATAATGTGCATTCACGTGATAGCAGCTCTACCGCTACTAAAGGGAATGAACCCTGCTCTGGTTGCGCTCTATTTTAGCCGCGCAGAAAAACACGCCAAAAAATGGATAAGCGATGTGAAGCAGATAGCCAAGAAAGAAAGGCGCACATGACAAGTGAAATCATTATCGACGCCCTGTCAGTGCCAAATGTCATAATAGAATACGCCAAAAAACAGCACGTGGACTTTATTATAATGGGCACGAGGGGAAGGTCAGGCGCAAAGAAATTACTGCTCGGAAGCGTAGCCAGCGCTGTTATGGCACATGCATGCTGCCCAGTCCTGCTGGTGCGCTAGTTGTGCACTGTAATCTGCGGATGATCATTACCGGGCAGGGGGCCCTTTCGCTCACGCTTCTTGAGACACTGCCAAGCGTCTTTATCCTGGATATGCCTGCCCGGCCCAACGTTTCCTATCACTATCAGGTTGACATTTTCATTCTTTGCAAATTCTATTATTGTATCCGATATGTGGTCTGACAGGA
>DASPGV010000081.1:0-10990 GCA_035620415.1 Nitrososphaera sp. | reverse complement strand
ATCTATGTAAGAATGCTGATGCCATGCAAGTCGTTCTTCCTCTTTCGAAATCCCAGACAGCAGATCTTCCAATTCTCGAAGCCTGATCATGGCTTCTCGGTCAGATCTGATACCGGCATACTTTTTGCTCCGCCCTATCTTTGCTATCCGCCTATTTGCACGACCTCATCCCCATCAGTCGAATCTGCAACTAAATTCCTAGTTACTTTGCTGGATATTCTTTTGAGCTTTTGTCTACGTTGAGCTATACCCTTCATCCACATCTCTCAGCTTCTTAATCGGAGAGCCTTGAAACATTCTGGAAATCAGCGCCTTACCCACACTTAAGCCAAAGATTGATACTATTGCCATCATCAGGACCAATCCCGAACTGAACTCAGGTACTGGATGGACAAACTCTGCTCTTGTCAAACTAGACTGATCGAACCCCGACTGTAGAGTAACAATATTTCGTCCGTCAGGACTCAACACAAAGCTTGCTGGAGATTCTGCCATGCCTGTTTCAATTCTTTCGTGAATATTTCCGTCAGGACTTAGTATCACGATAGGACCCCCGGGTGTATGATAACCACTAGGTGTTGTATAAAGGACAAGATCACCTGCCGGGCTAAACCTTGCGTCAAGTCCTACTCTTTCTGGGTTGGTTGCTATTACCTGAGATTGCCCCGTTTCTATCTCCAACAGAGTAAGGTTGAAGAGGACGGTGGGAAATTCCAAGCCTTTTTCAAATGTCATAAGGATATGTTTGCCGTCTTTGCTGACGTCATTGAGAAAGATATATTCATTGGCGCCCAATTGCTTCCCAAATAACTTCTTAACACGAGTCCCATCTGATTCTACCAGCCAGAGCACATAATCATTAGGATTTCCGTTTTCGTCCTGCTTTATTTCATCATAAATGATCCTATCCAGATCATTTCCAGTATTGTTTGCATCATCGGAAATCCAAAAAGCAACATTCACCCTATTTTCGTCCGTGTTACTTGTAAGTCGAACTAATTGGGAATCTTCAAGTCTGTATTTGAAAATCTGGAGCGGCTCACCAAATGAAGACCTCGCTAAGAACAATATTTCTGATCCAGAAGGAGAAAATCGGGCATGGAAGATATCTGAAAACTGAAATGGAAAATCGACCCACCTTATCTCGTACCTTTCTGAGTCCATCAAGCCTAAGTTGGTAAATGTCAAGTTCTGCACGTCCTGAAGATATGTCACAATAATAGATTGTCCGTCGCGACTCCAATCATGTAACTGCTGGACAGGGACCGGAAGAACGAAATCTTCAGCATTTAATGTTTCAAATATAGGCTGCCTGACTGTTACATCCGCCACATTGCTAACTACCCCCTGAACTTCCAAGCTATCTGAATTAGAAATCCATCTGCTTTTCCCTGAATGTGCCATACTCCTGCACCATCAGGTTCAAAGTCGGTGACTGAAACTCCATTGCAAAAGTCAGTATTTGATCCGTAGTAATCAGTCAATGCCATACGCGCACCATCATCTCTGGTGATATTGAAAGATACAGTGACAGCATTTGGAAGTATCTGCTGCCCGGTTTTCTGATCTGTAACATAGCCATCAGAATTTGTTGCTGATTCTGCGATGTAAGAAACGTGAGGATCAGGACATATCTTTACTTGAATAGGAGTATACCAAGAATCAGAGATTTCAGAATTTTCTGGCCATATGATGAATTCATATTCGGACTGACTTGAGCTGGCCTCTACAAAATGACTGACATCTAGGCTATTCCATAGCAACATCAGAATTAGCGATATTGCTGCGAAAATTATGACCTGCGCCTTGATCACTTCGATTCTGAATAGCAGCAATCAGAGGGGGTTAGTAAGACATTCTATTGAATTTTATGCAATTTGCCATTAGAAACACGTTGTGAAGTGCTTGATACGATTACATATTGAACAGTTGCTTTTGAGCCTTTGGTTACTATGATCTACCGAACACTTGTTCCAAGATCGCTGCGTCTCTTAATCCTGGCACCAAAACAAGAACGCCAATGCCGATTACCGGTAGTCCTGCAATAATGAATCTGGCAGAGTCGTCAGCTTCGCATAATGGAAGTATTGTAGATTCCCCTCTTTCAAAAACCCTTATCATTTCCATACAACTTTCGTGGCTCATCTTTAGTAGAAGACCATATGTTGATACTGCCACTCCTACTACGATCACAATAATTCCGAACTTGACCGGGTTCTTGTTCACTATCTTTCCTTAACCAACGCGTGCTCATGTAGTTTTTGGTGAGATTATGAATATAATCTCCTTCGGCCTTTAATGGATCACTACAACCCCGAGTTTCTTCATTCTCTTAGACTCGCTTCTGGTTCTCTTCCATCTGTCTTGCAATCTTGAACATCTTGAAAATCCCATAGAAGAAAAATGCGACAAGCGTCCATACACCTGCAGATACCAATGTCCATATTACTATTTCAACCAAAGGAGATACGACTGACATGCCGCCGTACATAAGTAAAATGACAATTGTGGGGTAATTGTAAACCAATGCAGCATTTGCAATATTGCTTTGACCAGTTGAGGCCGCAATCATGAATATAATACCTGCCGCAAATCCGTACATTGCAGAGAAAACCAAAACCCGCTCATCGCTAAAGAATAGTCTTTGTATGATTGGATGCTGTCTCGAATTTCTGCTGTTGTTTTCATTGTTAACAGAGGTCAATACTGATTAGTTCTACTCCTTTAATCAGAGATCAGCCTCTTTAACTTACCCATCATTACGCGCGTCACGGGCAAAGATCCACCTTTAAGGAGGGCAGTTGTATTTTTGTTCATATTTCATCGGTAGAGTGTGATGAGATTCCAAGGGTCAACATGTGGGGGAGCCTGTCAAGGCAGTTTTCGGCAGACCATTCGGATCAGAGGAATTCGGACTGTCGATAGAGGTTCTAAAGTCGGACCAATTCAAAAACATTGTTCATTAACATAATTCAAGAACAAAGTACGGGCCCAGAGGTCCCCGTACCCTTATGGGTATGGAACTGCAGTAGGGAATCTGGATTAATACGATAGTATAGTGCACTAACTCAACTATTGATACCAGTTTGACTTTGGCGCATGGAAATATTAGCTCGGAGCCAGTGGTTTCGGTGCCGATATCAGTTTGCATTATGGACTTAACACTTTGCGCTGATCCCAAAGCTGGGTTTCTGACACTTCATTTGTGACAGTGTTACGTTTCTATTTGCGCCGGGATTTGGGTACGAGTGCTGTTACAGGAATCATCCGCTTAGTCTTAAGTTGGTACTCGGCGAACGTTGGATAGATGGAAGCCTGGCGTTTGTAGAGCGTTTCGCGCTCAGGGCCGGTAATCTCCTCTGCGCGCACGTCGATAGTTTCATCCCCGACCTCGATCTGGACGTCTGGGTGTGCCTTCATGTTGTAGTACCAATCAGGATTGGTATCTGCTCCTCCCTTTGAAGCAAAGACTAGGTAGCGATCGCCGTCCTTGAGATACATCATCGGATTAAGACGGGCCTTGCCGCTCCGGGCGCCGGTATGGTGGAGCAGCAATAGGGGCGCTCCTTTGAAATAGCCACCCACCTTCCCATGGTTCTTACGGAATTCGGCAATTATGCCTGCGTTCCAATCGTTAGGGTTGCTCATTGATTTTCCAACCAGATAATACACGGCAGTATTGTATATATTGACAAGCTTGATCCCTACTAGGTCACAGAATCTATAAAAAGTGATTCTTCAGGTCGGAACCGAAACGCTCCGCGGACTTGCAGTTAACTCCCGGCGCCATACCGTTTTACCACCGGAATAGGATGCCGGCGGAGGGATTTGACGGAGTTTTTCGTTTTCAGGAGTTCCATCATTTCACGATTGGTCAGTCGCCACTATAAGCATGTTGGCTGAAAGTGTACATAGGGTACAAAGAAACTGCAAATCTTTCTAATCACTTCTACTTTGTGATTTGTTTGAATTTCTTATCTTTCCTTAAAAGGTCGAATTCAGGGGCTGTTATAGCTCTTTCTTTGCATCTTCGATCAGATTGTATCGCCTTTTCCAACAGGTCCAAGGATTCGCGCTGCTCGCCTATTGAGGCTTTTAATCGTGCCTTATTGTATAGCGCATTACTGTATAACGAGTTTATTTCCAACGCGCGATTGTAAGACTGTAAGGCCTCTTCATTCCTGCCAAGAAGATGTAATATTACTCCCCTGTTTGTTAATGCGGGATAATGGTCAGGTTGGAGTGCTATGGCCTTTTCAAAACACTCAAGAGCATCATTTGGTCTTCTCAACTTCTCAAGAGTCGTACCTCTGTCGCAAAGTATCATAGGGTCTTGTGGATCTATTAGGAGTGCTTTATCGAAGTATGACAAACCTTCTTCGGGTTTACCCAGCTCGGATAGTGTCCCGCCCATTATGGTTAGAGCCAGAACGTCCGATGGGTTGATTCTTAGGATGGCATTAAGCAGTGGTATCGCCTTATCATTATCATGGTGAATATCTCTTGCGACACGCAAGGCTGTCCAAAGTATCAAGGCTGAATCTTTGTTGATCTCCATTGCCTTGTCGTAACAAGCCATTGCCTCATCACGTTTCCCTATCCGGTCTAGCTCCAAACCTTTCCAAATGAGCGTCCTGCTGCTATTTGGATACACCAATAGAACCTTATCGTAATCAATTGGCCGTTCTGCCATTGCGGATGAAATAAACTCTCTGTCGAATCCATCAGGGTTTTTTTTCATGGCTGCATTGGTCCATATAGCAATGAGCTCAGGGTGAATCTTAATAAGGTCATAGAAGCAGGATTCAGATTCTGGGATATTGCCTTGAACGCCAAATTCGATACCTCTATCTATCAGGTCAGTAGCTATCCCAATTTCCTCGTCTGTCGTCCTTTTAAACATAGGAAGAATGCTGGCGACCTGAGCCTTTGTTGATGATACGACGTTATTGTCCTTGCTATTCTTGAAAACTCGCAAGATTCTTCCTATTCTTGCCTCAATGCCTCAATTATATAAGAAATCCTCTTGATTATCTCTACTCTTGATAGAAAGCTGTCACTCAACAAGAGCTGGTACAGGGATGTCTAACCCTTCAATAGATGCTCATTTGGAAAAGACGATTTCGACTAGATCGTAGGTACATTTCGGCGCCATATAGAGAATATGTCGAGAATCTCGAAAAAGCCTGTCAATTTCGGTGTCGACTCTTGGCGGAGTTGCACCGAAAAGCGTTAAAAGAGATAGCTTATCTAAGTCCTTTAGCTATTATAATTATGATATACCTCGGTTCGTCGGGGCAAAATAATCACAAGCGACCAAATTGCAACAGATTCTGCCAAAAGTGTTTTAGCCCAATCATGAATTACACCGCAGCAAATCCAGTCATGTTTTGCCACGAATGTGGAAGTTACTACGACCACCGTCTGAAATTAAATCAAAAGATCTTGGGCGGCCTAAAGAAAACTGGATTGATTGTGGCGACTATTTCAATAGATATCGCGCACTAAGAATGCGTCGAAAGTCGTGTATGGCGTAGCAAAAAACGACGTAGGCGGGTTAACCGCCGAACATGAGCAAGAACGTATACAAACGCTGCATAAACCGCATACGTTTTCGAGTAAAAACGCATACGAAAACGAGCCGGTGATTAACGCCCAAGTCGCAGTTTCGCCACTTGAGGTAAAGCGGGCCCAGAGGGACTCGAACCCTCGACCAACTGCTCCGCAGGCAGCCATTCTATCCAAGCTGAACTATGGGCCCCGCATAACGACATTTCTCTGACCTTAATTAAAACCTACTAACCCGCGGCCTTCATCGCGGCGTCGTATTCCGCGCTCTTTACAAGCGACTGCGACGCCAGCTCGTCTGCCTTTTCTTTTTCGCCGTCGTCGCCGGTTGTCACGTAGTTGTAAAAGTGCTGGTTGCTCTGCATCTCCAGCTCTATCGCCTCTATCAGGTGGCCCTTGGCGGTCTTGTACCTGTCCGGCGTGTCCAGGGCTTCAGCCCTGTCGATCAGCTGCTGGTACCGCTGCTCGTACTGCTCAAACGTGGACGATATGGCGCCGTCGTCAGGATTGCTCTGCCACCGTCCCTCCACCTTTTGATACTCATGCGTCAGGTCTATCGTGTCAAACGCGACCTGGTCTATCGACCTCTTGAATTCTCTGTTCCTCTGATCCGCTATGTACAAGGCCATCATGAACCCGACCAGCGCGGCTATAGCCGCTATGCCGCCGATGGTGATTATCCGGCTGGTCTGCTTTCTGCTCATCTGTGCTGCTGGCGGCAAAAGAACAAAATAAATCTACTGCATTTCAGCCACCCACCTGCCGATCTTGGCGCTCCTCGGGGTGGCTATCATCTTGATGAAATCCCTGTCGCTTCCATCCCAGCGCACATAGTCGATTGTGTGCCGGCCGCAGAACACGACTGTGATCCTGTACTCGTCCCATCGCATCATGCACCCGCAGGGCAGGTCGGTATGGGTCATTTCCTTTGCTCGCATGCCATCCGATTTAATGGTTGCAAAAACTTGTTCTAGTATGAGAGGGTCGAGAACCGAATAATAGAGCTGGATACCAAATTCACTTCACAAACAAGTATTATATGCCGACTCGGCGAAATGAGGCAGATTGGCCGAGGAGCAGCCCGACACTAAAAAGTCAATAGCCCAGCCCCCGCTGAACCTGCTTTTCAACCCCTCGCTCCTTGTCAGAAAAGACGTCTGGAACATCGACGTCGCGCTCTTGCTTGAAATGTTCCTGCGGCTCATCAACGCGACAGGCAACAAGGATCTTCGCATATGCGGAATCGCGGCGGTGTCGTCGTCAATGATATACCGGCTGAAGGTGGAGAGCATCTTTGCGCTTGAAAAAATCGCGATGCAGAGGAAGGGGATAGAAGACCCGAACCAGCTCCCGATACCGCAGCTGAACCCGGTGGATCTTCCGTTCAGGATCGAGTCAACTTATCCTGTGTCGGTCGAAGACCTGCTCCACATGCTGGAGAACATGATAATGGAGCTTGCAAACCCGAGGCCGAGAAAAAAGCAGGTGGAGCTAGAGCCTGTCCAGGGCTTTGACTTTGACCAGTACTTGGTAAAGTTTGAACAGATAATCCAGCGCTACGAGGACATGATAATGGATATTGTAAGCGCGGACGGAACGGTCATGTTCAAGGCGCTGGCGGAGAAGTCAGAGCCGGTAGAAGTGGCAAGATACTTTATAGCAATGCTGTACCTGGCGATGAATGGCAAAGTCGAGCTAGAGCAGCAGGAAGGCTCGGACGACGTAAAGATAACCTTTGTCAAGCAACAGCAGCAATAAATAAAGCGGTTAATCCATTACAGTCGGCTTGCGCGAGTCGTTCCCGGAAGAAGAAGTTGCTGCAAGGATCGAAGCGGCACTCTACTCTGCCGGCAGGCCGCTGTCGGTGGACGAGCTGATAAGGGCGTCCGGCACGAACTCGAAGGAAAAGACGCTGCGCGTCGTCAACGACCTTGTCAAAAAAACCAAGGCAACGTTCAGGGCTATAGAGATAGCGAAGCTGCAGGATGGCACATACGTGTTCCAGCTGAGGCCGGAGTACATGCCGCTTGTAAGAAAGTTCGCGCAGAACCCCCTTATTCCGTCGGCCGCGCTCAAGACGCTCTCCTACATCGCGTACGAGCAGCCCGTGACTTCCAAGAGGCTGGTCCAGATAAGGGGCAGCCAGGTGTATTCGCACGTCAAGATGCTGGAGCAGCTGCAGTTCGTAGAGCACGAAAACCTTGGAAGGCTCAAAGTGTATCGTACTACTGCCAAGTTCCAGAACTACTTTGGCATAACAGACCTTAACGCGATGAAGAGCAAGCTGGTCGCGACTAGCAACAAGCAGTCGTCCCCGGCCCCGCGCGCGGCAGGGCAGCCCCAGCCTCCAGAAAAGTCTTAATTAGAGTGGGAAATTACCTACTGCACTGCTATGCGTAAATCAATAGAGAACCTTGCGGGGCGCAAGTTGACCGGCGGGCGCAAGGTCGCAATGAGGGGAAGGCGCAAGTTCGAGATCGACAGGTATCCAAATGAAGCCGTGGTGGGCGCCACCCAGATCGTCGCCAGGAGGACAAGGGGCGACAACGTCAAGGCCGCCTTCAAGACCGCCGAGTTTGCAAATGTTGTTGATAAGGAAGCCAAGAAAGTGAGCAAGGTCAAGATCCTGAAGGTCAGCAAGAACCCGGCAAACAGGGACTATGAAAGAAGGGGCGTCATAAGCAAGGGCGCAGTTATCGAGACTGAAAGCGGCACCGCGGTGGTCGTGTCTAGGCCCGGGCAGGACGGAGTGGTAAACGCCGTTCTTGTCAAGGCAGCCGAAAAGACTTCATAAATCTTTCACAACCGTTAAGAACAAACAGTGGTTTTCTTTTCTGTGGAAGTATCGTGGGACGGCCCCAACACAAAGGACATGGCGGCATGTCCGTATCCAGTGGACTTTCAGTGCAGGCCGGCTCCGGCAGAGACGCTCAACTCGCTTGAGGCCGGAAGGCTGTTGTTCCAAGTTGATTTTGGGAGCGGGATAAGATCGGTTACTGCGAGGCTGGTCAACAACGCCAAGAGGGAAAACCTTGAGAAGCCGGGAAATTCCGGCAAGCTGGAAAAGACATCGCTCTTTACAAACCTGGTGCAGGACAACCGGCAGCCCGGCAGGTGGGCCGGCGAGCTTGTCATTCCGTCCAGCTGGATTGAAGGCGGCACGAGAACGTACGAGAGGACCGGCTCGGCAAGCCCCAAGAGCGAAGGGAACCTCTACACCCTCGAGATAACGTACGCGCTTGACAGCGGCATCAGCTGCACGGCGCGCTTTGCCTCAGAGGACGCGTTTCACTGGAAGGCGCGGCAGGAACTTGTGATCTAGCTCTCAACATTGTTTATAAAAGCCTCGAAACATACGGGCATTGGCTTGAAAGACTACGATCACGTTATCCTGTGGCTCGACTACTTCAACAAGAACCTCAAGAGGCGGCAGGGCCGCAAGGTAAACCGAGACCAGGCCGTCTTTGACCCGACTGTGCAGGAGCTGGCAGACGCCGCCAAGGCAGCGGGCTTCCAGTTCTCGGATCAGGAAGTGAACAGCGAGGCGCGGTACCCGAAGAGGTCGTTCGTCAAGTCCGGCTATGTCATGATCGCGAAAAAGGAAGGCGTCAAAAAGTCGCAGATAATTGACGCGGTCGCCGAAAGAATGGCTCAGAAAAGGAACAAGCAAAAAGCCGGCAAAAAATGAAAATTTAGATCAAAAAATTTCCGGGCATTGATGCCAGAATCTTGTTTATCGAAATACAAATAATAATTGACAGAAGCGAATGATAGCAAGTACGTGGCTTATGTCGCTTACCAACGTGGGGGAGATCGGGGAAATTATGCATCTGGCAAAAAGTGGACGGTTGATAGTCAAACTCAACGCGGCGGGCACCAGCGTCAGGGCCGGCGAGCTGCTCGTTGACGGGTCGGGCAAAAGGGTCGGCAGGGTGGCGGAATTGATTGGTCCGGTGAGTGCGCCGTACGCGTCGGTCATACCGATGACCGACAAGACGAGCAGGCTTGTCGGGGCCAAGATTTTCAGCGGCGGTTTCGCCAAGATATCTAGCAGCCAGGGCAGAGGCTCTGGCCGCAGGTCGAGGTAATGGACATGACGGCGACAGAATACTACACCGAGTGCTCGGAATGCGGCGCAAACCTCATCCAGGACCCGAGCAAGGGCGAATACATCTGCGAGAGGTGCGGCTTTGTCGCTATGGACCAGGTCGAGGACTTTGGCCGCGAGTCAAACGCCACAGACTTTGAGGAAAAGTCCAAGAACACGAGAGCGAGCGGCTCGACGAGTTTTGCTTTGCACGATTATGGATTGAGGACCGAGATCGCGTACGGATCGAAGGATTACGCCGGCAAGTCCATAGACTACCAGATGGCCGAGACTATGAACAGCATCCGCAAGTGGCACATCAGGAGCAGGATCGTCTCGCCGCAAGAGCGCAGGCTTTCAAATGTTCTCACAAAGATAACCGAGACTTGCGCGGCGATGTCAATGCCAAAACTCCTTGTCGAGACGTCCGCGGTCCTTTACCGCAACTTTGAGAGCAGCTGCGAGGCAAAGGGTAAGTCGATCGCCTGCATGGCGGCGGCCATCATCTACCTTGCGTGCAAAAAGTGCTCGGTGGTGCGCTCGCTCGAAGAGATAGTCGAGGCGACGGGCATCACCGACCAGGATAGGTCGAGCGTCAAGCTGGCATCGAAATACTACAGGATGATGGTAATGGAGATGGGGGTGTTCACGGAACAGGTGCCGGCACCGGCCGCAACGGTCCAGCAGCCTGCGCAGACGCCGCTCACGCTCGCAATCGACCACTACATATCGAAACTTGCCAACATGGCAAAAATCGACACCAAGGTGGAGAGGCTCGCGATAGACATCGCGCACAAGACGGACGACCACCTGCTTGCCGACGGCAAGGCTCCAAACGGCCTTGCGGCCGCGTACATCTACATCGCCTCGATGCTACTGGGGGTCAACATACTGCAGCGCGACGTGTCGAGCCTGTCCGGAGTCACCGAAGTGACAATCCGCAACAGGTGCAAGGACATACTTACCGGCTTTAAGATGACGGTGACTGTCAGGCCACAGCAGGTCAGGCCGGGCTTTGCCGCATAATTGTTTAAAAAGGGGCTACTCCATAATCCAGCAATGCTGTGCAGGGCCTGCGGATCAGAGATGGTCGCGACAGAGTACTGCCCATCATGCAACGAAGCGGTGCTGTGGAAGTGCAGCAGCTGCGAAAAAGAAAACGACAGGTCGGTGCACACCTGGCATCCTCCGAGGGCCGAGTCGTCAAGGACGGCCTCGGTCGTTGGCGCGCTCATAAGCCTCGTTTCGGGGCTGACCGTAGTTGTGCCCGTGTAACTATGTTTCCTTTTTCCTTCTCATTATGAGGTATATCGCCGCGCCGACTAGCACCGCGAG
>DASPGV010000080.1:0-16226 GCA_035620415.1 Nitrososphaera sp. | reverse complement strand
CGTTGTATACCGACATGTGCGCCGTTATCAGCGTCTCGGCCTGATTCTTGATAGCGGAAACGACCCTGTCGTTGCAGTGGCCGACAAGCGCGACGCCGTAGCCTCCCATGCAGTCAATGTATTCCTTGCCCGCGGTGTCCCACACGCTTGCTCCCTTGCCCCTTGCAAGGTTCACCTGAAACCTCTGGTAAAGCGCTGCTAGGTATTGATCTTCGCCGTTCATTTCGGGGTTATCACCGTACAGTTGCTGTGAGCGATGGCTGAGGAGATGGGGTTTTCGACCTGGCCGGAGGCGATTATTGCCTCTTTGACTCCCATCTCAAGCGCCTCTGTGCAGGCAAGCACCTTCTTTTCCATGCCAAACCCTATCTTTGGAAGCGCTGCCTTTGCCTGTTCGAGCGTCATTGCAGGTACCAGCTTTTCGTTGAGCATCAGCCCATTGACGTTTGTGATGAATATCACCTTGTCCGCCTTGATGCCGCCGGCCACGTACGCCGCCGCCCTGTCGCCGTCGACATTGAGAAAGTCGTATTCTTCGCTCAGCGCTATAGGCGACACCACCGGCACGTACCCGTTGTCAACAAGGTTATGCAACAGCGCAGGGTCGACCGCGTTTATCTTGCCGGTGTAGCCTCCGTCTATCATCATCTTCCTCCCCTTTTCGTTTATGATCAAAAGTTTTTTCTTGCGCTCCGCCTTTAGCAGGCCGCCGTCTATGCCGGCAATGCCGACTGCCTTGATGCCCTGGCGCAGGAGCATGCCGGTTATCGCCTTGTTTATCTTGCCCGACATGACCATCGTGTAAATGTCTGCCGTCTCCTTGTCGGTGTAGCGGCTGCGCACGCCGCCGGGCGACACTATGAATCTCTGCTCCTTGCCCAGCTTTGTGGCGGTGGCAGTCACCTCCTTGCCCCCGCCGTGCACAAACACGAGCTTGTCCTTTTCGGCTATTGTTTTGATGTCCGCGAGTGCCGAGGGGTGCAGCCCGTCGACCACGCTCCCGCCTATCTTGATGACTATCATACCGGCGTTAGCGGGGTATACTTCAGCCCGTCGGTTTCTTCAAAGCCGGACATGACGTTCATGACCTGTATCGCAGAGCCGGCGGCTCCCTTCATCAGGTTGTCGGAAGCGGAAAGCGCCACTATCCTCTGGTTGTAGTCGTCAATGTCAAAGCCCACGTCGCAAAAGTTCGAGCCCACCACGAATTTTGGATCAGGGAACTTGTAGAGTCCCTTCTTGTCGCGGATAAGCCGGACGAACGGCTCGCCCTTGTACGAGTTGCGGTACATCTTCCACAGCTCGAGCTCCTCCACTGGACGCTTCAGGAATGTGTGGTTCGTAGTCAGTATGCCCCTGACGATGTTGACCGCGTGTGGGGTCATGCTGATCTTGATCTGCTTTTTGGCGATCAGCGAGAGCTCCTGCTCTATCTCGCCGGTGTGCCGGTGCTTTGCCGGCTTGTACGGCCTGACGACTCCGTAGCGCATCGCGTGGTGAGTGCCGGCGTTGGCCTTCTGGCCCGCGCCTGACGAGCCTATCTTGCTGTCGACTACGACATGGTCCGTGTCGATGAGGTTGTTCTCGATCAGTGGCTTGAGCGCCAGGAGCGACGTCACTGCCATGCAGCCGGGGCACGACACCAGCTGCGCCTCCTTTATTTCTTCGCGGTGGAACTCTGGCACGCCGTAGACGGACTTGCTCAGCATGTCGGGGAACGGGTGTTCCCATCCGTACCACTTGATATAGTCCTTCGGGTTCTT
This sequence comes from Nitrososphaera sp., assembly GCA_035620415.1. Lineage (GTDB taxonomy): Archaea > Thermoproteota > Nitrososphaeria > Nitrososphaerales > Nitrososphaeraceae > Nitrososphaera. The sequence continues at coordinate 14,463 of DASPGV010000080.1, read as the reverse complement.
TAGCCTGAAATCGGCCGACAGGTCGATCACCTTCATCCCCCTGTCGTACAGGTCCTTGACTATCTTGTTCGCCTTGCCATGTGGCACGGACGTGAACACAAGGTCGCAGCTGCTTGCCAGCTTGTCCATGTCCATGGGCGAAAATGTAATGTCGATGAAACCTTTCAGGGATGGATGCACGCGGTGCACGTACTCTCCGGCCTTTTGGCGCGACGTGACCATGCTCACCTCCACCTTGGGGTGGGTGACGAGCAGCCGCAGCAGCTCTCCTCCTACGTACCCAGAAGCTCCAACTACGCCAATTTTCATCTAGCAGTTCTTCTCCTTTGTCGCAACAAAATTGTGCATGTTACAGAATTTCCGCGTCAAAAATCCTCATTTATATTTTTTGGTCAGATATGACCTAATGCGGGTCAATATTGACCGATTCTGGTCATTATTTCTTGGCGATCCTGATTGCATAGTCTATCATTGCCCCCGGAATGTCGGCCTTTGACACGCTTGCCGCCCCGTGGAACTCGACGGTGTTATTGACTTCGTGCACAATGAGCCCGCGCTTTTTGTCCTCCATCATGTCGACACCCACGATGCCGCCGCCTACAGCCTTGGCGGCTTTTATCGCCAGGTCTTCAAGCTCTTTCGTTATAGGCGCGAGCTCGGCCTTGCCTCCACGGGCGACGTTCGTGCGCCACTCTTTTTCCGCAGAATATCGATAGATCGCAGTCACCACCCTGTTGCCCACCACAATGCAGCGTATGTCGCGCGGCGGCCTGTTGATCAGCTCCTGCACGTAGTAGATGCGGGCAAACGGACTGTCGTCCTCCTCCCTCATCTCCACAACCATTCCTGCGGTTTCGGCGTCGCGCAGCGGAAAGACTCCCCTGCCCCACGAGCCCACTATGGGCTTGAGCACCAGCGGAAAGCCAGTCTTGTGTATGATTTCGAGCGCGCCCTCGGCGCTGAACGCAAACTGCGTCTTGGGCGTCGGGACGTTGTTCTTTGACAGCACGAGCGACGTTATCAGCTTGTTTCCGCACGTCTCGGCGACTTTGAATTTGTTTATCAAGTTAAAGCCCAGATGCTCGAGGCAAGCCGTGAGGTACAACCCCCGGTAGTGGCTCACGCTCCTCTGCAGTATGACATCGCCAAATGCAAAGTCCTTCTTCTTGCTGTCCGTGCTTACCGTCACTGCCTTGGCGTCCACTATCTGCGCCTTTACTCCCCTGCTCTGCGCCTTCTCGTAGAGGACCTTCTCTTCAAAGCGCACCTTGTCATAAATGATAGAAAGCTCTACCATTATTGTCCCCAGTCTTCGCCTACTGTTTCAGCCGTCTTCAGCTCCACCTTATCGCCACTCTTTGTGGCGATCTCGTAGTCGCCGCCGCAGTCGGGGCACGTAACTATCTCCCCAACCACCGCGTCTTCTGGAACGCTGATGTCGGCTCCACATTCTTGGCATTCAACTTTTGATTTCATTTTTTACCCCCTTTTGTTGTTCTGTTGTCTGAAGTCGCGTCTGCAGCCACCGAGTTTGCGATGATGGACTGCAGTCCCCATAGCTCAACGAACCCCTTTGCCAGGCTCTGGTCAAAGGTCGACCCAGCGGCATAAGTCGCCAGATCGTTTTTGTACAGGGAATATTTCGACTCCCTGCCGACCACCCGGAGAGATCCCTTTTGCATCTTCAGTTTTACTTTTCCGGAAACTCGGACCTGAGTCGCATCTATAAACTTATCCAAGTCGTTGCGTAGCGGGTCCTGCCACAATCCGGAATATGCAAGCCAGCTCCACTGCTCGTCGACCATCCGCTTGAATGCAAGCTCGTGCTTTGTAAGCACCATCTTTTCCAGATCCTTGTGGGCTTCGATTATCGTGACTGCTGCCGGCGCTTCGTATACCTCTCTTGACTTGATGCCAACAACCCTGTCCTCGATGTGGTCGACTATGCCAACTCCGTGGGCGCCGGCCTTCTCGTTGACGTATTGAATAAGATCTATGAGAGGCATGCGCTTGCCGTCCGCGGCCACCGGCACACCCTTCTCGAATTCAATCTCGATATAGCCGGCTTTGTCGTTCTGGAAGTTGATGAACTGGAACGCCTCTTCCGGCGGCTCAAAGTCGGCGTCTTCTATGTTGCCGCCCTCTACTGCCCTGCCCCAGAGGTTCAGGTCGATGCTGTACTTTTTTGCCTCTGCGCTTACTGGGATGTTCTGCTCCTTTGCAAATTTCATTTCCACGTCGCGGGTCAGGTTCATGTCCCTGATAGGCGCGATTATCTTTAGCTTCGGGTTGAGCGCGCGCATCGTCACGTCGAACCTTATCTGGTCGTTGCCCTTGCCGGTGCAGCCGTGCGCGATGTAGGTCGCGCCTTCACTGTTTGCTACTTCGACTGCCTTTGCAGCTATAAGCGGGCGCGCAAGCGCGGTCGCAAGCGGGTACTTGCCCTGGTACAGGCCGTTGGCCTTGATGCTCGGCACGACATAGTCGCGGGCAAACTCTTCCCGCGCGTCGATGTAGACGTGCTTTATCGCGCCTATGGCTTTCGCTTTCTTTTCGACCTCTTTAAAGTCGTCTTCCTGGCCGCAGTCGACCGTGACCGTTATCACGTCGAGCTTGTGCAGCGTCTGGAGATACCTTACGCATACAGAAGTGTCCAGGCCCCCCGAGTAGGCCAGAACAACTTTGCCGTTACCCATGAAACAATGCGTTGCGTTCCAAACACTACATTTATATTTTTTGGTCAGGAATGACCTAAATCAGGGTGATAGTGACCGATGCTGGTCAATAACGAGAAGTCGATAACGAACGCGGTGAAGGAAGTGGTCAACAACGACCTGTCGTTTCAGGACTCGCTCCAGCGCGACTACTGCAACATATCCGCGCTTGCCCGGATAATCAAGCCCCAGGTGGACCAGCTGCTCGGCGGGAGGAACACTAGCATCGAGAGCATCGTAACCGCGCTGAAGAGGTCAAGGCGCGACTATAACGTGCCGGAAAAGCCGATAGCTTCGATCTTGGCAGGAAGCACGATAAGCGTCAAGACCGACGTGGCCAAGCTCTCGGCCGAGAAGAGCAAGAAGACCATTGAAAAGGTGGCAAAGGCGATGACCCAGAACGTGGGCAACTTTATCAGCGTTTCAGAGAGCATCATGTCGATAACCCTCGTGTTTGACGACGTGCTGCTTGACGAAGTAAAGGCGATGTTTGCCCACGACGACATTCTGGAGATCGAGGACGACCTGGCCGCTATCATTGTCCACAGCCCCGAGGAGATAATCAAGACGCCGGGGTGCGCCATCGCGTTCTACAACCAGCTTGCCCGGCGCCACATCAACGTAGAAGACACCGTCAGCTGCTACACCGACACCATCGTCCTTGTCAAGATGGACCAGGTGGGCAAGGCGTTCAACGCGCTGACCGACCTTATATCCGGCTCCCGCAAGATGCCTAAGAAAAAGCACAGGTAGCTATTGTCTGTCGCCCATGACTGCCACCTGCGTCCGTTTTATGGTGAGCAGCGCAAATAGCGCGCATGCCGCGGCCCCGGCACATGTCCCGAGCCCGAACATGAGGTTTCCGCTAAAACCTATCACCATTGCCAGCGTGGCGGCAAGGACTGTGCCTATTATCGAGGCGACCACGTTGACGCCCCACAGCAGTATGGTGCTGAGAGAGGCAATGAACAGCACCACCAGCAGAAAGACAAGGAATGGTTTCAAGCAGCGCGGATAGAAAAGTCAACATACTGGATATGCGTTTAAGAACATTTCACGTCTAGCTTGCAGGTAGCGGAATCTTCTAGTACTCTATGCAAAGTTTATTTCGTGCAGGCTGCAGAAAGCTCCCGTGTACCGGCGTTACACGCTCGACGAGGTCAAGCGCAAAATAGTCGACGCTTTGCAGGGCGCCGGGATGGGCCTGTCCGGCATAGAGCTTGCTGACAGGACCGGCATCAACAGGATGACCATTACCAAGTATCTTGACGTCATGCACGCGATGGGGCTTGTGAAGAAGAAAAAGACGGGCAACGTGAACGTGTGGTTTCTGGAGACCGGCGTCGCTGACATCGAGTTCCCTGTCAACTACCTTCAGGTGCAGCAAAAGCTGATAGGCGCCATGCTTGCCGGCGAGGAGGAACAGGCGCGCAGGATCCTGCTTAGCGTCCTCAATTCCGACGTTGACCAGGTGAGGCTGCTGGCAGAAGTCGTCCTGCCGGCGGTCAACACGGTCGGCGAGCTGTACAGCAGGGGAAGGCTTGACAAGACCGAGCGGACGTTCCTGCTCAGCCTGACCATGGAGCTCATTGATCTGGTCAAGTTCAACATCCGGCCGACTGAGCAGAAGGCAAATGCCCACGCGCTTGTTGTCGTCGGCTCTGACGACAAGATCCACTTGGCCAAGAGCGCGGCCGTGGCGTTTTCGGCGCTTGGGTGGGACTCGCTCTACATAGGAAACGTCGAGGAGCAGATCGACCCCTTCTTCGATATCGACTTTCAGCGCTACATTTCGCGAGTGTGGGGCGGCAGGCGCGGCCTGATGATCGTCTGCATATTTTCGTCCGGCGAGGGATCGCTCCGGTTTCTCTCCTCCACCGCCAAGGCTATGAAGGGGAGGCTCAGGGGCGAGCTCAGGATCGCGGCGCTTGCCACGCCGGAGCTCCAGGCCGCCGCTGAGGAGAATTCAGACCACGTCGCAAAGGACCTGCTGTCGCTTGTAGAGTGGGCAGAGCGCCAGTACAACATTGTGAAATAGCTAGACCTGCTGTAGCGGGATCGGGGTTATAGGCGGGGCGCCCGGCACTATCGCCTGTATTATCAGCGTGATAATGATTCCAATGACCGCAAACACCACGGTCGCTAGTATGGCTATCGCAAGGGCGCGGATCCAGCCGGTATCAAAGCCCCTCTTGAACACGCCTATCCAGGCAACGAACGCGAGGATGAACCCAATGATTGCCGGTATCGTCGGGTTTCCAAGCGCTACTGTCAGCACGGCGGCGGAGATGAAAAACACTATTGCATAGACTATCGGGCCTATTGCTGTCACCAGCATTGCGCGTGTGAACTTGGCCCTGCCGAGAGTAAGGATCTTGGCCGCTATCCACACCGGGATCGTGACTATTATCCACAGCGCGATCAGACCGAGAATGACAGCCGCGGCGATTATCGCGATTTCAGTGCCCTGAAGCAGGAGCTGCTGGAGCAACAGAATACATAGTATCCATCGGGATTTAAGGGCTATGGGCTCTGACTAGTGCTCTACTTCAAACGACAGCTTGACTGTTGTTTTGTATTTTGCGATCTTGCCCGAACCGTCTACCTCTGCGGTCATGTCCGGGACCTTTTCTATATTTTGCAAGGTTTGGGCAATTTTTGTTTATTTATTGCATTTAATCCAGTGGTTTCTGTGCCCGAGAGCGGTTGTAGAAGTGGGCGTAATCATGATTACAGTTTCGGTGGCTTGAAGACTTGCCACTAGGCTCATCTTTACATGTTTAAATTCTTGTTCGTGAGGGAAAAGATGCAGTAGTAAAGATATGACATCAAAAATCATAGCTGTGGGTTTGATTACAATCATTGCAATCATGATGTCACTGTGCTTCACACCTGCAAGTGCAAACCACGTTGAAAATTCCTGTGTGATTCAAAAATCAAATCCCCTCGTTATGAAATGCAGGAACGAAATTGTTGATGGTCAAGTAGTCCAAATAATAAACAGATCAGGTTCATTTGCTGGGGATTGTCTTTATGAAACCACCGAAAGTGATCCAAATTGGGATTTTGTGAAAGATTCTCACTCAGTTGGTAATTGTGCAGAATCTCTTAGTTGGCCAAAATCGAATGTTCAAGTAAGATAAACCCAAAACTCTGGTAGCTTTGCAGCAGATGTGGCATTTTTTGCAAATGAAATTCTTGATGACTTAAGAGACATAAGCAGAACTATTTTGAATAATTGTTATTTACTATTCCGATTCACTTGCTCAGGCTGACCCTCTTCTGAGGCTGCCCATAAGGGATTTCTTCATCTTGGTTATTTTTGCCGAGCTATAGAGAATCCCTATGGCGATAAGAATGAAGCCAATTACCGCCAGCACCAATACATAGTTATTAAGCGACTCTTGCAGAAGCTGTACTGTCATAGCCTGAGCATCCTGTGGCAAAGTTTGCGAAGGAATTGAATTTGGGATGTTCGTTACATCGGTCTCGGCTATCTTGTTGACGGCCTGTGTTACTACTGATGGCATGGTAAGACCAAAGCCTATGCTGATGGCAACTAAAGTTGAGCCCAGAGTAACAAGAATAGTAGTGACAAGCTGAACCATTGCCATGTCAATCTGCAATATCCTCTCCTTCTCACTACTTTCCATTGCTACTAGGAAGGAGGGATTCCATTCTATATAACAAGCTGGACGTAAATGGCTACTACAGACTGATAACCTGACGTAGAAAATTTATCAACTGAACCTTGAATAACATTTCTGAACTAAACTGAACTAGCTCCAAGCACTGGTCGTCGTACTTTTCAACAAACAGACACTGCCCTTGATGAACGGGATCTGTCTTGTTGCAACCTGACTGCTGGATAGTATTTACCAAGGCATGCCAAAGCTGCTTTGGCCATACTGTCCTGTTGTGACTTCCCGGGATTTGTAGCCCACCGTTGCTGTACATATTCAGAAATTGCTGCCCAGGAGTCGAAACCAGCACAAACGCAGATAGAGCGAGCAGCACCAGAATAACGATGGCCGCAACCATTCCAGGGTATTGCATACGATCGGGTAACATGCCCAATATCTAAGGCAGGCGTAGGCGCAGTCTAGAATCTGATCATATGTAATGAGAATTACATACATGATTTCCTATTAACATTAATCAAACCCATTATGTTTGACCTGCAGTTTTCTGACTTGTATTTAGGGCTTGAGAGTGTATGGGACTTTACAGACATATCTCAATAATCATGGGAAAATGAAATAACATCACAGATGACCTGCACCTGACCACCTCCCAGAAACTTGAAGAGGATCGATTGTTTTCGGCGCTAGGTAAGGTCCTAGACGTCTTGGGCGAACCTTCAAGAAGTACGACGATACAATATATCCAAGACAAGTATGGCATTTCCATTCAGTCAGGTCACACCTACCAACTAACATTGGAAGAAGTTGAAGATGCCATGGAAGAGCTTTTTACGATTGGCGCAAGTCTGATAATCGAGATGCTGGAGGCCGAGCTTAAAATGATCGACGACAATCTGGTAAAGAATCACATGAAGCAGTCATAACCAAATACATCATATTTTTCGTATAACATTGGTTCGATTCGTCGCGCGGTGCATGACAAAAACACAACCGAAGAATCCCACAATCATCACCACTATTATGACGAAAAGACAATGATGCTTCCTGTCTGATGCTAAGAGGACAAAAAAATGTTGAGGCCTAGCTTTCATCTAGGCCGACTCTTACAGGTGTTCCATGGGAGACTACGTCCGCAACCGGGGATAACCGCTCGGCAAGTATCACGAGCTCTTCAAGCTTTTCCTTTGGTGCATCCCCTTTCACTTTCAGCTTGATGTTTATGCTCTTGTAGCCTGGTCTTACTTTGTCTGACATTCCAAGCAGCCCCTGTATGTCAATATCACCATCAAGTCTTGCATCAACTTGAGTGATGTTGATCCCTCTGGCTGCAGCGTGGTAGACTAGGGTTGTCGTTATGCACCCTGCCAGTCCCACAAGCAGATATTCCACAGGGTTGGCGCCGCGGTCGTCGCCTAGAAGGACCGGATGCTCACTCTTGTCGTAGGTAAAGAAGGTCCTGTCTCGCCTATGTGTCCGGTTTGCTCCGTAAAAGTCGCTGACTACTGCCCTGTTATGTGCTCCTTCTATCCAGTAATTTTCGATCCTGAAATTGAATTTTGAGATCTCTGGGTCTTGCCTAATTGCATCCATTGTTTGCACAAGCTTTTCCACGTTTACACCATTGACTACATTTTCAGCGCTTGTTAAGGTGCCAGTCATTCTTACTGAATCCCTCCCCATTTGTACAGCCTGAAGGCAGGCTCGTCCAGAAGGACGTATCCGTGCGTTGTTATCAGCTTCACGAGGGTTGCATCTCCTAGGTTCCTCCTCTGGTCCATGCAGAACAGAGAAAGCTTTGGATCCACCCGCCTCCCTAGCATCTCCTCCGTGCTCAGTATCCTGTCTTCGAGCCCTCTTGCCATAAGCCATGTGTCGTCCTCAAAAGCAGTCCTTGTGCTTTTTTCGCCTTGGTTCATGGACACCGCTCGGGACACCTTGTCCACAGCCTTTTCCAGAAATTCATCCTTGTGCGTATGGAAAAAATCTCCGTATGTTATGTTTTTCACGAGGTGCATGTTTCTGGGAACCACCGAGAACAGAGCATTGGATTCTCCCTTGTGCTCTGGACTGAACAGTTTCTGCACAATCATATCCCTGTTTTCCTCATTTTCCCACAGGAACAATATGTGCTCGCTTCCCTTCAACTTCCACGCGTTCTGTACTATGCAGTCCTTCCCTTCCGACACCAGTTCGTACCCATTCTTGTGTAGTGTTTGCGCAATCAGTTTGTTTTGTTCTTCGGTCTTGTTGACCATCTGATTTGTTGTTTTAGCCATGCCTGACGCTATCATGATATCATTATTTATACATTGTGATAGCATGCTATCATATTTATATATGACTCACTACTCTGAATGGATATGGCAAAGAATCTTGTAGTCAGAGGTTTTGATAACGATACTCACAGTCAATTGGGAAGGCTGGCCCAAGAAAAGGGTGTATCGATAAACTCGATTGTAAAGGATGCAGTTGACAAGTGGCTTAACCAGCAGCAATCTGCAGCTCCAAAAAAACACCACCTTGTGCTCTATGATAACGATGATTCTATGTTGGCAGCCCTGAAATCGATTGACGGGCTCGCGAAAGATAATGAGTGGTTCAGGTCATATACAGGACCTCCATCGTCACGGCTAACCAAGCATTTGAATAATCTGGGATGGTACGAAGGTACGATATTACCTTATGAGCCTGACCAGCAGAATATCGTCAAATACTGCGCATCTACAATGGAGAGGATAGGAAAGGCTGCTAACAATCGTCATTTGTGCTGCATGGATTTTCTGATCAATGATATAGCCAGGTCGTCGCTGAAGCAAGCTATCCGAATAGAGCACGCTTATGATGAAGACCGGATTCCAGGTTACATGTTTTGTACATATAGGACTGATACTCTGCTAAACACGGCGATTGTTAATATTATCGATCTCTTCGAGCTTCACGATCAGGTTTTCGTACTCAGAGATTCGGACATTTACAAACTTCATATTACAAAAGAAAATGTTCACAAATTCTTTCTGTGATTGTACCGATCTTAGCAGTGCTCGGTATGTCTAGAAGAATCTGGCTTTTCTTGTCACTAGTCTCTTTTCCAACTCGGTTTGAAATATTGTTCATGAACACTATTCAAGAACAAGGTATGGGCCGTAAGGGATTTGAACCCTCGACCTTTCGATTATCAGTCGAACGCTCCACCAAGCTGAGCTAACGGCCCGTTCAATTCAAAATTGACAGCGTTATTTAAGTGTCCGCACCGGTACACTTTTAACTCCAATCTTCTACACTAGTTCCGATCTAAGATAGGCAAGAAAAAGGTACTTTCTGAATCAGAGTTGAAAGAAATGGTCATGCCCCAAGAGGGCGAGCTGTTGGGCCGCGTTATAAAACTGGTCGGCGGCGACAACATCATAGTAAAGTGCACGGACGGCCAGGTGAGGACGTGTAGGATCAGGGGCAAGATAAAGCGCAGGATGTGGATAAGAGACAACGACCTTGTTCTTGTCGCGCCGTGGGACTTCAAGTCAGAAAGGGCCGACATTATCTGGCGATACATTTCCGCTCATGCCGAAAAGATGAAAGCGGACGGCCTGCTGCAGGGAATCGACTGACAGTCATTCTAATAAACGATAATACAAATGTCAATATAGAGCCTGCCTGCAACCACAACCGCTTGGTCAGGATTGCAAAAAGACTGGTTCGCTACAACGTGACAGATGGCAGGGCCTCTGAAAAGGAGAGCCAGAGACGCATGCAGTATTCTTGCGAGAAATGCGGCAAAAAGTTTGGCGCCTGGAAGCATCTGCGGCAACACAAGGTTGAAAGCCATTCCTATTGAAGACTTAAATTATCAAGATATTGGCTAAGTTTCTGTGGGCCGGTAGTTTAGTCCGGTAGAATACCTGCCTTGCACGTAGGTGGTCGTGGGTCCAAATCCCACCCGGTCCACTACTTCAAATATCTATTATTGCTACATGACACGAGAATGCGAGCTAGGAATGTGAGAAAGGAACTGCAAAGTATGGCAGACCCAGACAAGGCCGCGATATTGCAAAAGTTCTTCAAGACGGGCCCGGGCCAGTACGGCGAGGGCGACCTGTTCATAGGCGTAACGGTGCCACAGTCGAGGCAGGTCGCCAAGAGATTCAGCGATCTTGCGCTTGGAGAAATCAAAGATCTGCTTTGCTCCGGCGTGCATGAGGAGCGGCTCGTGGCACTTTTGATCCTCGTTCAGAAATTCGACAGCGCGCCTGACAAGGAGAAAGAAGGGATGATAAAGTTCTACCTTGATAACATAAAGCAGGTCAACAACTGGGATCTTGTGGATCTGTCGGCACCATGCATACTTGGAGAGCACTTAATGCACAGAGACAGGGCGCTCCTTTACAGGCTAGCCAGATCAGGCAACGTGTGGGAACGGAGGATATCTATCGTGGCGACATATCCCTTTATCAGGATCAACGACTTTGCTGATACGATCAAGATCGCAGCGTTGCTCCTGCAGGACAGGCACGACCTCATTCACAAGGCCGCCGGCTGGATGCTTCGCGAAGTGGGCAAGAGAAACGTAGCAATAGAGGAAGAGTTCTTGGAGAAGCACTTCAGGGTGATGCCCCGGACGATGCTCCGCTACGCGATCGAAAGGCTTCCTGAGAGGAAAAAGCGCCGCTACATGAAAATCGAGTGATAGGCGTTAGGTTCAAATATGGTGCTAGGCGGATGCATCTAGATGGAATACGTATACGCCGCTTTACTGCTACACAAGTTAAAGCAGAATATCACGGAGGATAGCGTCAAGAGCGTTGTCAAGGCCGCAGGCGTTGCCCCCGACGACGTGAGGGTCAAGGCACTGGTAGCGGCACTTAGCGAAGTCAACGTTGAAGAGGCACTGAAGGCAGCCCCGGTTGCAGTCGCAGCAGCTGCACCGGCAGCGGGTGGCGCAGCTCCGGCGGCCGCAGCGGCCAAGAAAGAAGAAGAAAAGAAGGAAGAGAAGAAAGAGGAAGAAGCACTAGAGGGACTATCTTCTCTGTTCGGTTAACCCAAACTGTTTCTTTCTATTTTCTGTTCTTTTTCTTTCCTCATTCCTTCATAGGACCGGAAGTTGTTTCATACTAGGTTCGATTTGCCTTTTAGCTGCGATATCTTCAGTTATAAAGTAACTACAACGAAAAAGTATGGACAAACAAGATCGGGAAAGTTTTTCTATGAACTGGTATTTTGCACAAATCATAAATAATCTTCTATGGTTAGAACTGTTTGAATATGGCCAAAACAGTACGACTCACAAACCTAGATGCAGATCTAGAAAGACTTGCTACAAGAATTGAAACCTATTTGCAAGAAAACAAGTTCGAGGTGGCATTCTCGAGAGACGCTTCAGAACCTGCCAGTTGGTTCTTTATTCAGGCAAGAAAGGTTGGCGCTCTCAGAACGGCTGCTGGTGCAAGAAGGAGTACAGATATTACCATTCGAGGTCAGCCTAATGACTTTGAGGTCACTATAGGCACAGGTGAATGGGGCAAGAACATCATAACGTCTGCACCCCTTTTCATAGTTCCCATAGTCGGAATATCCGCCACGCTGGCAAAACTGTACGTTGCAAAAAGATTCGAAGACAGTCTGTGGAAATACATTAGGGATCAGGCAAGGTTCCTTGAAGCAAGTGCACATTCCTCAACTCAGAAATCTACAACAACGGCAGCTGAAGCCGCAGGAAAAGAAGTTGATAGTAGATCCTTTGATTGTGACTATGTTGAAGGGTATCCAGGTTGGAATAAGCAGATTGAAGGAGGTAAGCTGGTTCTATTCAGAGAAAAAGGAGGTAAGAACAGAGTTGTCTTCAAATCGCATGACGGCAAACAGATCCTTGTTCCTGCACAGAATGTAGCCGAGGCATTGATCATTTCGAGAAAGAAGGGATTGCATGAGGATGACTTGATGATACAGCTTGATTGCAAGGATGAGAGTGGCAAGAGGATCAAGCCTGTATTCAATCTTAATGATGGAATTATCAGAGGGGTTCTCGCCGGAATCAACGAGATAGTAGGAGAAGACAAGGTCCTCAGAAGCTTTGAGAAGGTTCATGTCAGCATGGACAGCAAATATTGCATGGGCTGCGGCAGTCAGATCGCAAAAGAGGCGAAATTCTGTCCTTCATGCGGTCAAAAGCAATAAGAAAAGTAGATCAAAGCCTCTACTTTCCTATTTTGCTCGACAGCAAATTGCTACTGGGGACTGTAGCCCTTTTCCTTCGCCTTGTCCGCCAAAGCTTGGGCCTTAGCGTTTGCCCTCGGGAGCACGAAGTCTGCGGTCTCGGGTGTAACATATCCTGCCTCTGCCGCAAGCGACCTTGCCTGTTGCTGCGCCTTTGCCAAGAGGGGCTTGACAGTTTCCGGCGTCATGTAGCCTACTTCAGTCGCAAGTGCAAGTGCCTGCTGGAATGACCTCATAAGCTCATACTTGTATTCGGCCAAGTTGATTCTCAGGTCCTGCTCCTTGAAGATCAATCCCTCGGCTATTGCAAAATTGACTGTGATGCCGGCCTCGATCGGTTTGACGTTCAGCTTGCTCAAAAGTGATGCAAGCTGGACAGAGATGACTGTTCCGGGCTTCGCCACCACCGTGTCCTTGGCTACCCATATGGTACCTTGGTCTATCTTTGTCTGCACGTTTGCAACTTTGAACTCTGACAGGACAGGTCCGGGCGCAATGCCGGTGTTGCCCGCCGGAACTGTGATCTCTTTGGTGGTGATGTCGCCTCCCTTTGCTGCAAGGAAAACCTTGTTCTGGGCGAATATCAGGTTGAGCTTGAACGGGCTGATGTTGGTGAACATGAGCGCGCACTGGCCTTCCAGCTGCTTGCTCAGGTTCTCAATGCCGGCGACGCCCTTGACCTTCTCAAATGCCCTTATGGCGACCTTGTTCTTGATTATTCGTATCTTGATCTCGCTACGAAACTTTTTGCGGATGGCCATCAGCTGTGTCGCGCGCACCTTGGTCATCTTTGATAATGCTATAACGTTGTATTTTGCGGGTAGCTCCTGAAGCTCCTGGTACATCATGCGCTTCTTCTTCGGGTAGTGCTTGCGGGCCGGAGGCGCCATCTGCGACATTATTCCTTCTTCTCCTTGAGCGCCGTCAGTTTCGCAGCCTTGCCCATGGTGAACTTGACCATAGCGTTCCTGATGTTCTTGTCGCCCTGCGGCAGCTTTTTCTCGACCGCCGCAATCACTGCGCTGGCGTTTTCCACGAGCTGGCCGTCGTCCATCTTTTCGTCGCCAATCCTTGCAGAAACGTTGAGCTGGTTCTTTGCCTTGACCCTGACAGAGTTCTTGAACCGGCTCGCAATGTTTTCCACCGGAGCGCCGTACGGAAGCGGGGTTGGCATCTTGCCCTTCGGCCCTAGGAACTGGCCAAGCGACCGGCCTATAGAGGCCATCTGGGCGGTGTCTGCCAAGAAAAAGTCGTGGGCCCTGACTACCTTGCGGGCCTCGCGCTTGTTGGTGCCAAGCCTGTCAAGCTCTGCCGGCTCCATGACTCGCTCAATGCCCGCCTTCCGCGCCCTGCTGCCCATGTCGCCGGAGGCAATAACGCACACGCTCGGGACCTTGCTTGACTTGTGGGGAAGGGCGACCACCTCGTTGAGGTTGAAACCCTTCTTTACGTCAATATCCTTGAGAACTAAAGTCAGCTCCGCAGACTGGGTGAACTTGCGCTGCGGAGCTCCTTCACGCGCCTTTTTTACCAGCTCTGCTATCTGGGTATTGGTAACCATGCTTATCTATCTCTTTATATTCAGAATGAACGCAAAAAGCCACTTTTAATCTTTGTTCTTCACAGGCACATCAGGTCTGGCACCGAACAGAATCCTGCTATAAAGAACCTCACAGTTTCTTGTAGATTTTGCTCCGATGACCGAGATCGATGACAAATACGATCATCTTGTTCTTTTCGATGCTTACTATTACACGGTAGTCTCCCGCCCTTATTGAATACAAGTTGAGTCCGGCTAGTCTTTTTGCCACAAGGAAGGGATCGCTGGCTGCTTCGTCGAGTTTTTCAATTATCCTTGCTTTAACCGTGTGGTCAAGCTTCTGAAGCTTCTTGAATGA
>DASPGV010000079.1:0-5402 GCA_035620415.1 Nitrososphaera sp. | reverse complement strand
TCTTCAAGCCATATTGCATTGTCTGTGGACACCGAATCCAAAGGTCTAGAATCACTCGGGTGGAACGAGCTGGTTGCCCTCAAGCGCAAGCTCTCCGGTGAGCTGAAGGACCTGACCGACAAGATAGTCGAGATCGACAGGAACCAGCTCCGGGCCATAACGGAGAGCATCAGGGAGCAGAGAAGTGCCCTTGACTCTCACACTGAGAGGCTGAAGCAGATACGCCCGGAGGTTGAAAAACGCAACGCGGAACTTTTGGCGGTGAGCGAAAAGATCTCCCAGTCAAAGAACTTTCTCTCCATGATGGAGGCCCGGCTCCCTTCAGGAAAGGAGGAAGAGCTGCAGGCCGCTGTGCAAAAGAACCAGGCGCTGCTGGACGCCAAGGACTACAGGAGCGAGCGCGAAAAGAACGAGATCCTGTCGAGGGTTAAGGAGGCGGGGATGAAGATCGAGGCGATCAAGGCCACACGTACGATAAAGGAGCAGTTCACGCAGCTGAACAAGGAATCTGTAGGCATCACCAGCGCAATAAGGCAGCTTGACGAAGAGCGCGATTCCCTCAGGCAAAAGATATCCGAGATAAATGGTGAACTTGACAGGCTCCATGACACAAAGAGAAAGCTGGCGCCAGAGCGCGAGCTCCACATGGCCAAGTACGACGATATTGCAAGGCAGTTTGACGCGATAAACGCGCGGCTTGACGCGATGTCTGAGATGAGGAAAAAGCAGCGCGAAAAGTACGGCTACGGCCTGCCAAGCGACGCGCTGTTCAAGGTGAAGGAAGAGGCGAGGAAAAAGCTGGAGGCAGGATCGAAGCTGAGCTTTGAAGAGTTAAAGCTGCTGTACGGTGAAAAGGATTAATTTTTCATACGGCCTACCCTGATCGTTCATGATTAACGACTTTGCGCTGGCGTGTGCAATCGACGGCTCGCCGGCATATTTCACCTACCACAAGCAGACCATGCTCGTCATACAATCCGCGCAGGACGCCAAGGCCGGCATACAGAGCTTCAAGCACATCGAGCCCTTTATGGAGTCCCTGATATCCCACGAATCGATCCACGTCGTGATAAGAAAATTTGAAGGTGACGAGGTATCCGACTCGCTTGACGACATAGAAGTCGTCGTGGAGCGCCGCGGCGCAAGGTTTCAGGTCACGCTCAACAACATGCTGTTTGCAAGGGACAACTCTGGAATCGTAACGGCGGAATAAGAAAAAAGCTGGTGCGTTAATTAGAGCACACTATTTGATCTCTTCGGCCACGTCGCGCTGGCTTATCGCCATCTCGTCTACCCGGAGCGTTATCTTGTACCACTTGTCGTTGTGCTTGAAAATGTGCGCCGATGCCTTCTTGTTGCTGGCAGAATCGTACATTCCGACCCTTTCGCTCAGCCTAGAACGCAGCTTGTCCACCTGGTACTGTGCGATCATCAGGTTCCCTATTATGTTCTCCAGCTCTAGATCCCGATCTTCCTCAACCTCTGGAACCTGCGCGTTTTTCTTAGTCTGCACTTTCAATCTATTAATTGATTGAGAATTCTATCTATTAGAACAGACAGATATGATGCTATAGAAGATACTCCCATAGATTATCTTTTTTGTTTTTGATCTTTTTCTTGGTACTTTCAATGTATGTTGGGATCTGTCAGTATTTTTCCTAGCCAATACTCACAATACATACCACTAAAATAGAAGGATTAGCGTGAATCACAATGTATTAGGGGTGCATATGATTTACTACAGTTCATCAGTCACTTTTGCAACAGAACTATACTTGCAAAGGTTGCCAAGAAGAATAAGAAAAAAACGGGATTCTAGACTACGCATCCCGTCCCAGATGTTATTTGTGTTGCTATTTGTGAGCGCCCGATTAGTCTGCCTACTGCTTTCCTGTCGGAAAGATTCTTCGGCACTGGCTAATCTGCATTCTCAATGTATGTCCTATTTCCTATTCTGTAGTGGATTTCGTCGATGTAGTAGGCGGTGTCGACCACCGGTGACGACAGGTTTGCGCCACACACCGGCACGCCTTCCTCTTTTTGCTCTTCTTCGATCAGAAGACTCATTTGATCATTAGTTCAAAACATCAAATAATAACAGATAGTATGAATCTTAGATAGGAGGAATTCTGGTTGAAAAATACTGCAGCTATAAAAATAGCGGCGACTTTTTAACGCGCCCTGCACGCATGCTTCATCGATCTGGCAAACGACTGAAGCTCTGCCAATGTTCTTTTGCCCGGCGTCCCTGATATCTTGTCGATAATCGCGCTGCCTACAATTACCGCGTCGGCTCCGGCGCCTATCATGAACCGGGCGTGCGCCGGCGTGCTTATGCCAAATCCTACGGCCACGGGCACCTTGCAGCCAGCAGCTTCCTTGACGCCCTTGATCGCGTTCAGGGTATAGTCTTCAAACGACTTGCGGGCGCCCGTTATGCCGTACACCGAGACGAGGTACAGAAAGCCGGAACTGCTGCCCACTATCCTCTCAAGCCTTGCGTGCGTGGTGTTGGGCGAGGCAAGGAACACAGTAGCAAGGCCGAGCTTTGAAGCGGCTGCCGCGTATTCCTGCGCCTCTTCCACAGGCACGTCTGGCAGGATAAAGCCGTCAATCCCGCGTGCCTTGGACTGCGACATGAATTTCTCCACTCCTGGGTGGACGAGTATGTTGTAGTAAGTCATTGCCAGCAGTGGAAGTTTCGGGTATTTTTTCCTGACGCTCTTTGCAAGCTCGAGCGCCTTTTCCGGCGTGACGCCTCTTTCAAGCGCGCTGTGCGACGCGGCCTGTATAGTGGGGCCGTCGGCTATCGGGTCAGAAAACGGGATTCCGATTTCAATGATGTCGGCTCCACCCTTTACCAAAGATTCGATCACCTTCTGCGAGGTCTTGATGTCGGGGTAGCCGGCGACGACGTAGCATATTAGCGCGCGCTCGCCGCGCCTTGCCAGCTCGGCAAATTTTTCGCTGATTCTATTTTGCATGCTTTTTCTTCTTCCTGCTCTTGTAGTCAAGGTAGTCCTGCACAACCTGCACGTCCTTGTCGCCCCGGCCGGAAAGCGTCACCACTATTACGTCGTTTCTGTCCATCTCCTTTGCAAGTTTCATCGCGTGGGAGATCGCGTGAGCAGGCTCGAGCGCCGGGATTATCCCCTCCAGCCGTGAAAGCGTTAGAAACCCCTGTACCGCTTCGTCGTCAGTGGAGGACGCGTACTTTGCGCGCTTTATGTCCTTTAGCATCGCGTGCTCCGGGCCCACGCCGGGGTAGTCGAGGCCTGCAGATATGCTGTGGGTCTCTATCACCTGGCCGCATTCGTCCTGGAGCAGGTAGGTGAACATGCCGTGGAGCACGCCCTCGGATCCCGCGGCAAGCGTGGCCGAGTGCTTGCCCGACTTGATCCCAAGTCCTCCAGCCTCCACCCCGCACAGCACGACATCAGTGTCGTCGACGAACGGGTAGAACGAGCCCATCGCGTTGCTGCCGCCTCCGACGCACGCCACGATGGCATCCGGCAGCCTGCCTTCGATCTCTTGCATCTGCTGCTTTATTTCGTGGCCGATTACGCTCTGGAAGTCCCTCACCATCATCGGGTACGGGTGCGGGCCCACCACAGAGCCGATGAGGTAGTAGGTCGTCTTGACGTTTGCTATCCAGTCGCGGATCGCCTCGTTTATCGCGTCCTTGAGCGTCCTGCTGCCGGAACTGACCGGGTGCACCTTGGCGCCCAATAGTTCCATCCGGAAAACGTTCAGCCTCTGCCGCTCGACGTCCTTTGCCCCCATGTAGACTTCGGCCGGAAGCCCCAGAACCGCGCAGGCGATGGCCGTCCCGACCCCGTGCTGGCCGGCGCCGGTCTCTGCGATTATCCTCTTCTTTCCCATCTTTTTTGCCAAGAGCGCCTGCCCGAGCGTGTTGTTCGTTTTGTGGGCGCCTCCGTGCAGCAGGTCCTCGCGCTTCAGGTATATCTTGGCGCCGCCGACGTGCTCTGTAAGGTTCTTTGCAAAGTAGAGCGGGGTCGGCCTGCCGGCGTATTCCGTCAAATAGTATGAGAGCTCCTTCTGAAAGTCGGGGTCGTTCCTGTATTTTTCGTAGGCAGATTCCAGTTCTTCAACAGCAGACGCTAGCGTCTCGGGTATGTACTTGCCCCCGTACTTTCCGAATTTGCCGCCCACTGGGTAGCTGCCTAACAAGACAAGACCTGTAGTTGAAAAGGGGTATTAAGGGATTCCCAATCAGAGCGCGACGTACAGCTCGGCTACCTTCGCGCCGATGTTGCCTGTCCCCATTATGCTAGTGCCGACCAGAAAAGCGTCGGCGCCGGCCTTTCTCAGATATTGTATGTCCGCCGGCTTTGAAATGCCGCTCTCGCTTATTATCAGGCTCTTGCCCTTGCCGTGTTTTTTGAGCAGCCGCTCCGTGGTCGTGATGTCCACCTGCAGGTTGTCGAGGTTGCGGTTGTTTATGCCGACAAGAGCATATTTGGCTTTCAACACTTCGGCAAATTCCTGTTCCGTGTGCACTTCGACCAGCACCTGCAGCCCCTTCTTAGCGGCATGCTCGGCGAGTTTTTCCATGCTGTCTTCCGCAAGGTCGCGATCAAAGACTGCCTTTATCAGCAGTATGCAGTCGGCGCCGGCCTTTTTGCCGGCATCTATCTGGACAGTGCTGACCGTGATGTCCTTCATGAGCAGGGGTGCGCTCACCGACTTTCTGATCGCTGCCAGGTATTCGATCGAGCCGTCAAAAAGGTAGGGCTGTGTCAGAACAGACAGCCCGACCGCGCCGGCGCTGACCATCGTGGCAGCGATTTCTGCCGGCGAAGTTTTGCTTCTTATCTTGCCCTGCGAGGGCGACGAGAACTTGACCTCTGTTATCAGCGGTGCGTGGGGGCACGAGCTGACCGCCTTCCTTATGCTTACCGCGTCGTGGGTCAGAGAATATTCTTTGTCGTACGCGCCCTCGTCTATTGCCTTGAAAGAATTGTCCACAAGGCGCTCTATGCCAGACTCGGTCCGGGCAAACTTGCTCATGCGTTCAGGGCAGGTAGCGGCCTGCAGGTATTAATTCTATTCAGGTATAAAATAATGGTGACACTCAAGGATTAGAAAAAGCTATAGCTATCTTCTCCGTAGGTATAGCGGGATGGCGTCAAATGAATTGCTCGTTGGCGTTGAACAGCACCAAAAGTTGTTCACAATTGAAGAAGATGCGCACTTTGAGAGAAGCAAATTAGTCGAGAAGTTCGTACAAAGAAGGAAAGCTGCAAGTCCAAAGACTGCTGTGAACTACAGATCCAGGGTCAGGAATTTTAGCCAGTTCGTCTATAGGCAGTACAGTAAGGCTGAGCTTGATGATTTCATCAGTCAGGTTAAGGCCGGAAAGTCCGATGTCTACGAAGTTC
>DASPGV010000078.1:0-2007 GCA_035620415.1 Nitrososphaera sp. | reverse complement strand
TTTGGAGATCTTGTGGTTCATCAAGCATGTCTCTGCAATCAAGAATCGTACAATGTGTTCCTTCGAGTTTTTGTCCTGAACGTAGTTTACTCTTTGGCAAAGGATAATCCGTATCTCCAAGTGCGTGCACTGAAAGGTTTTCGCGAATTTGGAACATGATGTAGGTGAAAATATAATAATGTAGAGGAGCCTATTATCATTCGCGATATCTCTCTATCACCCTAATTCAACACTCTATGACCCTAATTCAACGCGGGATGGGATCAGCCAGAATATCCCGAAGATTCAGCAGCGTCATAATAAGTATAAATATTGCAACACAGTATGTAATTCCTATAAGCCAATATGCAAAATTTAACTACAGAGACAGAGAAAAAGGGAGAAATTGCAGAAGCCGACGCTCAAGTGTGCATTCACTGCAAGAAGAGGCCCGCCGAGATATTTCAAGTAACTGGTGATTACTGCCTAGAGTGCTGGCAGATCATTACCCACACCAATGCCTAGCCCATGCGGAAGCCGCCGAACGACACACCAGAGCCGGACGTAGTCTCTGTCCTCTGGCTTATTCCAAGCAGGTCAATGAATTCGCGAATGTTCTTTGTCTGGAAGTACAGCGAGCCTGGGCCGGTCACCTCTGTCGCAAGGCCTTCGCCGCCGAGGACCGTGGTCTTCATGCCGCCTACCTTTGTCACGCGGTAGGTAGCCTCGTCGCTCAGCGCGACCAGATGGTAGTTGTCGATCGTCATTTTTTCGTCTGCAGCCAGCTGCTTGTGAATGATGCCGCCGTACGCGTTTAAAAACAGGTCGCCCTGGCCGGTGGCCTTGAGCATGAAAAACTCGCTGCCAAACAACCCTTTTGTGAAGCCCTGCCACTGCGTGTCGAGCAGGACTCCAGATGTTGACGCAACGTATGATCCCGACTGCACTATAAATCCACTGCCCGGCTTCACATCCAAGCGCACGATGTCTCCTAGAGGTGGACCGGTGAGGCCGATCGAGCAATTACCCCGAGCGACATAATCGTTGACAAAGAACGATTCGCCGCCAAGCGCCGTGACCTTGATCTTTTTCAAAAATCCGCCTTCGCGCGTCCGAGTCTTGATCTCTATGTCGCCCTTCATGTAGACCATCGCCCCCGACTCGGCGGTTATCTTTTCGCCTGAACCCATCTTTATTTCAAGTATGGCCATAGGCTCCTTCAGGATCTGGTATTGCATAGAACTATGTTGTATAGAATTATAATAAAGGTTAGTACGTTGGTGGAACAAATTAATACCGTCGTGCAAACTGCTACCTTTGATAAGCCTGAAAACTTTTGTACTGTCAAAAAGCGAAACCGGCGATCTCTTGGACAGGCTGGGCTCCATCTGGCCTCAGGGCACCGTCCCAAAGATCAAGAGCATCAAGGTATACGAAGTTGAGGGCAGCCGTCTGTTGGTGGCCGACGAAACAGTCGCAGTGCAGGTACGGAACAGCATCGTGCCGTTCCTCGGCGGCAGGCCGGAGCTATTGCAGCGCTTCCCGTCCGTGACCGTTGACATGGGCGCCGTAAAGTTCGTGTGCAACGGCGCCAAGGTGATGCGGCCCGGCATTACCAATTTCGACTCTTTCAAAAAGGGGAACATTGTTGTGGTCAAGGACCAGACACACGGCAAGGCGCTGGCAGTGGGGGTCGCCCTGGAAGACAGCGAAGCGGCGAAAGCGATGGCAAAAGGCTACGTCATCGAGAACCTGCACTACATCAGCGATAAAATGTGGCAGGCCTACAAAGAAATCTAGGCGTTGCGGATCGGTATCGTTTCTTCCTTGTGGCCGGTCTTTGAAACAACCAGCACGTCAATGCCGTCGCCGCTTGCCGCGTCGCGCTGGATCGCAGACTTGATGGCCCTGATGGCCAGCTCCTTGGCCTTTTCTTCCGTCATGTTGGGCTTGAACTCTGCGTCCATGATGCCAAGAGCCATTTCAGCGCCTGTGCCAACTGCTGCATATTCGTCAGGCAGGACGGAG
>DASPGV010000077.1:0-21044 GCA_035620415.1 Nitrososphaera sp. | reverse complement strand
CACACCAACGAAGAGTGTCTGAACTCATTAGACCAGATCGTTGCGCATAACAAAGAACTTCTAGACAGATGTTATATGGCATGCATGGCAGGTAATCACACCGGATGGGCAACAGTAGAAGCAGAAAGCGAGAACGAAGCTAGGAACATGCTCCCAAGCAGCCTGAGGCAGAATGCCAAGGTAGTTGAGGTCAACAAGTTCACCCCGGAGCAAATACAATCATTTCATCAGATGGCGAAATAGGCGTACAGCTCCATGGCGCTGCCAAGGACTATTTTATTTTCTTAAGAAAATCATATTTCAAGACCGACCGGCCGTGGCGACTTGAAATAGACAGCTGACAGGATCTTTTGTTAAGAACCTCGATTTAAGAAAAAGAAGGAGTGGGTTTGAATCGCTGGCTTATGTGTTCAAACACCGTTTGCTGGTTGAAGAACGGACAGTTGACGACGTGCTTGCCTCCTTAAGCAGGCTCGAGGGTTACCAAACCATCAGCCAGCATCTTGTTGATATCGGCCTGTGTTTCCAGTACTCGCGCCTGTGCAGGGTCCTTCCACGTGATGAAACTTAACTTCCACATCGGGCTGTAGTTGTCGTCGGTTGGGTTTGCGCCGCCGATTCCAGCCTGGAATCCCATAGGGCCAGAACCCTTGATTCCGTTCATGAACTGGAACAGGTTGACTGCGACAGGTGTTGTTGCTAGAGCTTGTTGTAGTGGTATCACTTTCTTCGCCGCTCAGCCCGAGCAGGTTGCTAAGCGCGTTCAGCGCGTCTTCAAAAAAGTTGCTGCCGCCCGCTTCTGCAGCAGTTGTTTCGTTTGCGTGGAGCTCCTGCAGTATGAGCGCGCTGCCGTTGCCCAGTTCCGCCTGCGCGGCCGACATGAAGTATATCGATACATCAGAATTTGCTCCAAAGTTGCTGCCGCCTACGTCTATTTCGGATCCGGCTTGAGCTTCTTCAGCAACCGTGATTTCCGCCTGCTCTACCGCTGCCTGCTCCTGCGCGCCTGCAAAGTAAAAGATCCGGCGGTGCCGGAAGCTGCAACAAGCGCAGCTAGTAGAACAGCTACTATTGGCTTGGCTATCATTCCGCAAAGGCCGGATCAACATCAGATAAAAGGAGAGATCAAGAGGGACTGATGCACTATTATAATGTGGATTAGTACGACAAGATTGTGCCGGTGCTGAAGTTTTTGGGGCAGAGAAAATCCTGACTGGCACCTTTGCTAGCGTTCTTTAGTTTCATGTTCGCCATGGCCCGTTATGCCCTTTATGGCTCAAAACCTCAGAATATGACCAGAACATTGCTTTGCACGCTTTGCAGACGTAGGTAGTTTTCTTTGAACAGACGATCACATGTTGACTAGTCGCAAATAATCATTAATTCACAATGACGCTATTTTCTAGATGAATCATCCCCGACAAAAAGCGAATGAAATAAAGTGGATGGGGAGAGATTCGAACTCTCGACCACCTGTGTGTGAGACAGGTATCCTAACCAGGCTAGACTACCCATCCGCCTTTCTGTGGTTTTGCCAGCACGTAATTAAAACTATGTCCCTTCGGCAAAACCTTCAAGGTACGCCTTTTGTTCTGGCGTCAGCTTGTCGATCTCGACTCCCATCGCCTGCAGCTTGGCAAGCGCGATCTCTTGATCCTGTGCCTTGTCGATGTCGTAGACGAGCGGCTTCATCGTGTGACCGTGTTTTGCCAGGTTCAGAACGGCAAGGAACTGGTTTGCAAAGCTCATGTCCATGACCTCCGACGGGTGGCCTTCAGCTGCCGCCAGGTTCACGAGCCTCCCCTCGCCGATGAGGTAGACCCGCCTTCCGTTCTTTAGCATGTACTGCATCGTGTTTTCGTTTATCTCTTTTTGTTGGACCGTATGCTTCTCAATAGCCGGTATCGAGATCTCGACGTTAAAGTGGCCGGCGTTCGCAAGGATCGCGCCGTCCTTCATCTTCGCAACATCCTTTTCGATAATGACGTCCTTGCAGCCGGTGGCGGTGATGAAAATGTCGCCTACCTCTGCAGCCTCACCCATCGTGGCCACAGAGTATCCATCCAGCTTTGCCTTGAGCGCGGCAATCGGGTCGACCTCGGTGACGATCACGTTTGCACCTAGGCCGGCTGCCCTCCTTGCGACTCCCTTGCCGACGTGGCCATAGCCGGCGACGACTACGCTCTTGCCCGAGACAAGCACGTTTGTGGCGCGGATTATCCCGTCAAGGGCCGACTGGCCGGTTCCGTACACGTTGTCAAAGTCGTGTTTTGTTTCGGCGTCGTTTACTGCAATTATTGGATAAGCAAGCTTGCCGGCCTTTTGCATGGCGCGCAGCCTGATGACTCCGGTGGTCGTTTCCTCTGTGCCTCCGCGGATCGACTTGGGCTTGCCTTTGTGCATCTCTACAGTAAGGTCAGCGCCGTCGTCGATTGTGACGTGCGGGTCTAGCTTCATTGCTGAATGGATGTCGTCGTAGTATTCCTGCGAAGTGACGCCCCTGCTTGCAAATATCGCAACGCCTTCGTCCTTTGCCAAAGATGCTGCTACATCGTCCTGCGTGCTGAGCGGGTTGCAGCCGCACCACGACAGCTCGGCCCCGGCGGCCTTGAGCGTCCTTACGAGCACGCCGGTCTCCTTTGTGACATGCAAGCAGCCGGTAACCCTGATGCCCTTCAGCGGCTTGGACTTTTCGTATCTCTGGCGCAGCGCCACGAGCACGGGCATGTGGGCCTCTGCCCAGTCGATTCTGTTCTTGCCTTCCCGGGCAAGTGTGAGGTCTTTGACGCGGAACTCCATCCGGATGGGAAATATCCATCCCGTATATTAGTTCTACAGCAGTCCTCTCGACCGCATTATCTCCATCACCTGCTCGTCAGTGACAGGGGCAAACTCCTCGTAAAACTGTCCGACCGACGCAAAGTCTCTGGGCGTGTGCAGCACCATTACAAAGTCGGCCTCCTGTTCGAGCACCTCCACCGACTGCGGGGGCGCGACCGGCACGGCAACGACGAGCCTTGAGGGCCGGTGCTTCCTTGCCCACCTTGCAGACGCGATGACGGTGGCTCCGGTGGCTATGCCGTCGTCCACCAGAATGACTGTTTTGCCGGTGATGCCGTAGTCGCCCTGCTTGCGGTACATGGCTGACCTGCGCCTTATCTCCTCTGCCTGGCGCGCCTTTTCCTGCTCGATATAGTCCTGCCGGATTCGCAGCGCGTTGACGATGTAGCGGTTGATGTACGAAGTCCCGTCCTCCATTACGGCGCCGATTGCAAGCTCCTCGTTGTCAGGCGCGCCCAGCTTGCGCGGTATCACGATGTCAAAGTCTGCCATCAGCCTCTTGGCTACAATGTCGGCAAGCACGACTCCGCCGCGGGGTATCCCAAGCACGATGGCGGGGCTGTACCCTCCCTTTTCCAGCCTGTCTGCAAGGAGGTTGCCGGCGTGCACCCTGTCGCGGAACTTCACACCGTAGTTTCTCCTGTAGTGTTTTTAAGTCTTGTACCGTGCAAAAACTATAATTCTGTGGAGTCTAGCACACCTCTGTGCGCAAGATACAGATCGCGGTGATCGGCTACAACAAGGACTGCCCAGAAGTCGCGAAAAAGGCGGCCTACGAAGTGGGAAAGGAGATCGCGCGGGCCGGTGCGGTCCTTGTCTGCGGCGGCCTCTGCGGCGTCATGGAGTCTGCCTGCAAAGGTGCAAAGGACAACGGCGGCACGACTGTAGGGATAATACCTCAGGAAGAGTTCTCGTACGCAAACAAGTACTGCGACATCGTGATATGCACAGGGATTGGCTATGCGAGGGACTTTATCGTGGCCTCATCAGGCGACGGGATAATCGCTGTGGGCGGTGGCGTAGGCACCCTCATAGAGCTGGGAGTCGGCTACATGACGAAAAAGACCATTGTCACTCTTGCAGGGAGCGGCGGGGTAGCAGACATGTATGGCGGCAAGTTCCTTGACGAGCGCCAGCGTGTCCCCATTACAATAGCAAAGGATGCCAAGACTGCAGTGGACGTCATATTGGCAGCAAATAAGAAGTGCCAGACTGGCGCTCGAAGACACGTAGCAAGCCGTTTTGATTGCCCGTGACAGGTCCTGAGGCAACCGGTGGTTTTTGCCCTTGCCATCGCAGTTTCAGACTTCAACCCGCGTGCCTTTGATGGCAACCGCGCACGTTGAACGCATCAAGCCTTTACTTGTTGCGCAGATTCACCGTGGCAGATTGTTCTTCTCTTTCGCCAGTTAGCACCTTATTATACGACTAATTTACATTTAAGACTTGCTGCGAATGTTTTTAATATTGTAGCTAAACTCGCTGGTTGACGAGGTATGGGTCAGGCTCGTAGAACTGGCCGTGCTTTGCCGCAAGGTCTTTTAAAGTCTTGACGACGTTAGCCACGCCAAAGTCCTGGACTGTTGCGAACAGCTCTTTCTTCAGCCCCATGCCCAGCCTTAGCGCCTTTTCCAGATCCTGCCTGTCGCAGACGCCGTTTGAAATTAGCCATGCCGCGTTGTTTACCGCGACTGCAAGTAATGCAACCGGATTGTACTTCGCCGCCTCCTGCTCTGTCAGGTTTATGCGCTCATACTTGTCGCCCTTGTATTCGTAAAAGCCCTTGCCCGTCTTTTGGCCGAGGCTCTTTTCGTCGAACAGCTGCTTTATCTTCGGGTGGGGTCGTATCACCTTGCTGTCGCGCGAGTGCATCTCGACGGTGGCCTTGTGTATGACGTCGAGGCCGGTATAGTCTGCAAGCTCGAATATCCCCATAGGAAACGACATCCTGAATTTCACCGCCGAATCTATGGTGGTCATGGGCACGTTGTCCCTCTCCTGACAGTAGACAGCCTCGTGCACCAGCGGGATAAAGACGCGGTTTACGATAAAACCTGCGACATCCTTTTTGCAGAGCACCGGCTGCTTGCCCACTTTCTGAACAAAGCCCATAGCCATGTCGATCATGCCGGCATTGGTCCTGCCGCCCGGTATGACCTCGACTAAAGGCATCAGCTGGGGCGGGTTGAAAAAGTGGAGCCCGATAAAGCGGTCCGGCCGGCTGGTGAGCGCGGCCATCTCTGTTATCGGTAATGTGCTCGTGTTTGAAGCGTACAGTGTTTTGGCGTCTGCGAAACTGTCGACTTCCGTGTACACTTTTTTCTTCAGGTTCATGTCCTCCGGCACGGCTTCTATCAGGAGGTCCGCGCCAGAAAGCGCCTGCTTCAGGTCAACGATTGGAGTTATGCGCGCAAAGATCTTGTCGGCGTCTGCCTGCGACAGCTTTTGTTTTTCAACAAGCTTGCCTAGCGACCACTTGATCTTTTCCATCGCCTTGTCAAGGAACGACTGCTCGATGTCGCGAAGAACGACTGTATAGCCGGCCATCGCTGAAACTTGCGCGATGCCGTGGCCCATAATGCCGGAGCCGAGGACTGTTATCTTGTTGATTGAGAGCGACATTACAGAGGCATGGCTTTTCGCTGATTTTTAATGTTACTGATTGAGCATCACCTTTAAAGCCAGACCTTTGCCATATTGTCTTGGTTGGATCTAGAGCGCTTTACAGCCGACGTGACTTCCCTGTCTGACAAGATGTCCGCCGGCGAGCCCGCAGACGTGGTGCAGAGGATGGATTTTGTCAAGAGCAGGCTCATCGACCTCTACAGCAGGAACCTCGTCAAGATAAACCACTCTGCGATGGAGCTCGTGTGCGCCAAACACCTGATCCACTACGGCTACAGGGTTGACGTGGAAAAGCAGCTGACCGACATTTTGGTGTGCGACGTGCACGCTGAAAAGGGCGACGGCGCCGCGATTGTAGAAATCGAAACGGGCTTTATCCCGCCCGAGCACGCGCTTGACCCGCTGTCGTATTACGCAGCGAGGATAGCGAGCAAGACCGCGCGCTACAGCAAGTACGCGGACAAGTTCATACTTGCGACGCCGCCGGTCAGCATCCTGCCGGTGCCCCAGCTGTTCAGGCGCCCGCCCCGCGACAGGCGGCCAAGCGAAGTGAAGGAGGTCAAGGCGATCTGCGACAAATATTACAAGAACCCGCCGGTCACCGAGGACGAGATACTGAACGGCCGGCTCCACATCATTTACATCATAAACATAGACGAGGGTAAGGTGATCGAAATGGACGTGGACTCGTATTTCGAGCACGTGGGCGGCATGCTCTCTGCCGGCATGGGCCTATGAAAATTTCGTCATAGTCTTCTGGCCCTGCGCCGGCCGCTTGCCCCTTGCAGCGGGCGCGCGGACCGTTCTTTCGCCTTCCTTCTCGATAGCGGCCTTGACCACCTTGAGCACGTTGTCGTCCCTGGTTCCGCTGACATAGACTACGTAGACGAGCGCCTGGTCCTTGCCCTCCACCTTCCTGACTACCCGCCCTATCCTCTGCGCGACCTGGTTCATGTTGGAAGTGCTTGCGATGATGATAGCGATCCCCACCTGCGGCACGTCGTACCCGATTTCAAGCGTGTGCACCGACAGGAGCGGAAAATAGTCCCTGCCCCAGCATTCGAGTATCTCCTGCCGCTCGCGCGGCCTGATCCTGTTATGAATCGTCTGCGCGTGAATGCCGGCATCCTCCAGCATGTCCTTCAGCTGGCTTATCGAGTCTATGGTCTCGCTAAATATCATTATCCGCTCGTTTGGGTGCCGCTTGACAAGTTCCGCCGCTTTTAGTAGCTTTTGCCTCGTGGCGCTCAGCAGCTCCTTTCTCTTGCGCACCTGTGCGAACCAAGTCTTTGCCATCGAGCCCCGCGCCCCGCCGCGCATCAACATTTTCGTCATCTTGGCCGGGTCGTAGGTCTGGAGCTTCCTTGAAATGTCCTTTATAGTGGCGCTCGCATCGTCGTAGATCTTTTGCTCTTCTGGCGAAAAGCTCACTTCGACTGGCTGCACCACCGGCCTTGCGAGCCGGCCGTCGGTGACCGCGTCCTTTATCATGTATTTTTTCACGGCCGGCGCGACGGTCAGGATTGTCTGGTACTTCGGATCCTTTTCGTTTATTGTGGCCGTGAGGCCGAGGATCGCCTTTTTCGGATCTTCCACGATTACGTCAAATATGCTGTCAAACGCGACCGCGCTCTCGCTTACTAGATGCACTTCGTCAAGCACCACCATCCTTGCGTCCCGGATGAGGTCGTGGTTGTTTATCGCGCTCTGGTACGTGCTGATCGTTATCTCCCTGACGTCCTTGCGCTCGCCATAGTAGACGCCCACGTCGGCTATGCCGTAGCTCTCCAACCGGCGGACGTTCTGCTCCACAAGCACGATTCTTGGTACGAGGAACAGGATGGGAAAGTGGTCCTGCCCCGACAGCTCGGCCGCCCGCCTTGCGCACTCGAACGCTATCTCGGTCTTGCCGGTGCCGGTGCTAAAGATCACGGACCCCCTGCAGCCCTTCTCCACCCATGCCTTTGCCGCCTCCAGCTGGTCCTTCTTCAGCTCAAATGGAAACCTGATTGCAGATATCGCCGGCGGCACGCAACAGCTGGAGCCCAGAACGAATAAAAACCTTAATGATCTCATTGTGTCCGATACCATAGTGAAGCCACTTGTATACATGCTCAGGCAGGACGACCCGTTCAAGTGCACGGCCGCCAAGCTTGCCAAGTTCCGTCTAGCAGAGCCTGTAAGGTCCATCCACAGGAGCAGCATCGTGCTCAACCCGTTTTCAAAGACACCTGTCACAAAGAACGATCTAGCAATAGCGGACTCGGTTTGCGCAATCGACTGCTCGTGGGAGCGCGCCGATGAAGTGTTGAAGAGCCAGCGGCTCGTCTCTAGGGGGATCGGGAGGAGGCTGCCGGCCATGCTTGCTGCAAACCCCACCAACTACGCCAAGCTTGGAAAGCTATCGAGCGCTGAGGCCCTTGCCGGCGCGCTGTACATACTAGGCGAAAAAGAGCTGGCCGCTGAACTGATGGACAAGTTCAAGTGGGGCCATACCTTTCTGGAGCTTAACGCCAGCCTGCTCGAGGATTATGCGAATGCAGAGAGCGAGGAACAGATAGAGCAACTGGAAAAGGAGTACTTTCCGCAGATAGCCTAGGTTTTAATACCAATCCCGCGAATGGTGCATGCGAGCCAGTGGGCGGGTCACTCGAAAGAGAGGAAACTCCTCCCTCACAGCAGGCACCCGAATTAGCGATAATTAGCCGGAGACGGCTGGCGACGGAACAGACAAGAGATCCAGTCGGGGCGCACGGTGATGGTGAATAGCCTGAGGTTCCCGATACTGGAATGAAACTGCCGACCCGGGTGGAGCAAGGCCAAACAGAGCTCAAGCACCTGCAGCTGCTCAGGTTGGCTGCTCAGCGGAATCCCGCTTAAAACAGAAGGAGGGTTACTGCTGGCACGCGCATTTTTTTCATGCTTCGGTTTCGATCACCTCATAGTTGCGGTGGCCAGAAGACTCCACGTGCTTTTGTAGCTCTGACAGTATGGTGAACACGCTGTCGCAGTCCCTGCAGCGATAAGTAGATTGCACAGAGGATGTACGGCCGACCACCTAATATGGTAAGAGAAGTGGAATACTAGAAGATTGTAATGGAGCGATCAGGTGTAGTTGTAGACCAACAGCTCGCGGTAGCCCGTCCGCCCGGAGCTTTTGCAGCTGATGGCCCGCAACACCTGCGCCCTTTGCTGCCCAAAGCCGGCGTACAGCTTCCTTGTCAGCCTTGTGTCAGAGTTGCTCAGGAGCACCCTGCAGCCCTTCTTGTCAAGATCGCGGAAGACATGCGCCAGCTCTATCTGATCGCGTTCGCCAAAGCCGCTCTTCGTATAGTCTACAAAGTTGGCGGTCCTGCTGAGCGGGTGAAACGGCGGGTCAAAGTAGACAAAGTCTCCCTCCTGCGCCTTTTTCAGCGCCTGCCCGTAGTCGGCGACAGACAGCCGGGCGTCGGAGCGGTTAAGTGCTGCGCTGGAGGCCCGGAGCTGTTCCCTGTCGCAGATGGTCGGGTTCTTGTACCTCCCAATGGGCACGTTGAATTCCCCGCTCCTGTTCACCCTGTAAAGGCCGTTGTAGCAGGTCTTGTTGAGCGCTATCAACCGCGCGGCCGCTTCTACGCTCCCGCCGCTCTTTTCCGACCTCAGCCGGTAATAGTACTCTGCAGGCGCCTTCCTGTAGCTCCTCTCGTGTCTTTCAAGCAGCGCTATCAGACCCTCCACGTCGCTCTTGACGACGCTGTAGGCGTTGACGAGGTCGCTGTTTGCGTCGGAGAGATGTGCCGCAAAGTCCAGCCTTGACGCAAGGTGGAAGAAAAGCGCGCCGCCGCCAAGGAAAGGCTCAAAGTACCTTTCGAATTGTGGGACGAGCGCGTCAAGCCTTTGAAGCAGCTGGGTCTTGCCGCCGGCCCACTTGACAAAAGGCGCAGCTGCCGGCTTGCTCTGGATCTGGCGCTGCATCCACAATCAGTAATCAGGCGATTTTATTAAAACTTTAGCTTCCCGAAAACGCGACCATCTTGTCCTTGCCGGGCTTTAGGATCCGTCGCAGGTAGTTGTCGATGTTTTTCATCATATCGGCGTTTCCCTCCACCGTTGACTGGAGCCCGCCGTCGCTGTACCGCACGTCGACGTAGTGGATGACGCAGGTTGACGGGTAGTATTTGTACTCGACGATGACCCGCGATACCCGGCCTTTGATCCGAAAGCCAAGCGACACTCGCCCGTGGGTAAACGGCAGAGGCGATTTCCTGCCGCCACCCAAGTCGTAAAGCGCCATCTCAGAATGGCTCATCTGCTTTTCGTGATCATCGACATCCGAATGGAAGACAAATTTGCGCCCGCATTCGCAGCAGAGCCACATTGTGTTCAGGTCATCCGGATGCATCTGTGTAAAATGGGCGACTAATGGATTTAAAGATAGATACGGATTTCATATTAGTTTTATTCAGGGTTTTGCTCTTGTTTGTACTGTAGGCGTACTCGAAAAAGTTTATCAACCAGCAATGGCTTTTACCGTCCGGGGTGGCAGGGGAATAGCGCAAGGCAGCTATGACAAGTCCAGAAGGCACAATCACCACATTTACGACGACCAGACAATAGAAAACATGGTGCGCTATTACAAGGTCGAAGAAAATTTTGACACCCTCCTGAAGTACATAAAGAGCCGCAGATTGCCAGAAGACGTAATGTAAATACTAGCCTGACGTAACACACGGCATGCGCCGGGTTTTTCTTACCGCCGGAATTGCCGCCGCAGTTGCAGTCGCCGGCTATTTCGCGTACCAGCAGCTGAACAGGCCGGCGTACGCGCTCGAAGTCGACGCGATAAAGGACACCACCGACGTCGGCATACAATACAGGATAAGGACGACCAACGTCGGCACGCAGCAGCTGACCGGCATAACAGTCGAGCTGGGCGCAAACGACATACAGGAAAAGACATTTCTTGACCCGGGTCAGTCGTATTATTTCTATCCTGACCCTGAAACACAGGTCACGACGGTGAAGGTCAGGACGAACGAAGGGATCGCGATTGAAAGCGACTACCGCTCGCCTTTCAAGGTGCTCGGCCTGCCGGGCGCCGGTAGATGATATAAATGAGAAGGAATGATCATCGCACAGGTTGACGCTGATATTTCCCGAGTCTGCCGAGTCGTCTGACCTTGCAGCCAGGTACGGGTACGACCGGTGGCTCGTCGGCCGGTTCCTCGAATACGTCCCGGATGTCCAGTCGTTTCTGGACAAGATGGACAAGAAGCCGGCGCAGTACATCAGGGTCAACACGCTCAAGACGAGCAGGGAGGAGCTTGAAGAAAGGCTGCGCTCAAAAGGCTTTGAGCTGAAGAGGACTGCGGTTCCGGAAGCGCTTGCGGTGGAAAAGGCTCCGATGGCGGCCGGCGCCACCAACGAATACCTCCTCGGCCACTATTACGTACAGGACCTGAGCTCGTGTATGGCAGTCGATGCGCTGGACGTTTCGGAGAACCAGTCGGCTCTTGACGTGGCGGCGGCGCCTGGAGGCAAGACCACGTTCATGGCCCAGAAGATGAAAAACACGGGATCGATAATCGCACTCGAGCCCAACGAGAGGAGGGCAAGGTCGATGTCGTTCAACCTCGCGCGCTGTGGATTGTACAACACATGCATAATGCTGATGGACGGGCTGCAGGCTGAAAAGCTCCAGGGCAAGTTCGACAGGGTCCTGCTCGACGCCCCGTGCAGCTGCGAAGGCGTAATCGCCAGGGACGCGACAAGGAAGACGAGCCACACGCCAGAGGACGTGGACTATTGCTCAGGCAGGCAGGACAGGCTGATCGAAGCCGCGGCAAGGACGGTCAGGCCCGGCGGGATACTGGTGTATTCAACGTGCTCGTTTGCCCCCGAAGAAAACGAAATGGTAGTCGACAGGCTGCTGCAGAAATTCAGCAACATGACAGTCGAGCCCATAGAGCATGGCAGCAGCGGGCTGACAAAGTTTGGCGACACGACGTTTGACCCGCAGCTAAGGAACGCCCGGCGCCTGTACCCACACATTCACGACACCACAGGATTTTTCATAGCGAGGCTGAGGGTGACCTGACGTACCGCAAGCCTACGCGCGAAGAAGCGACCCTGATTAACAGGGCACTTGACAGGTGGGGCACCTTTGAGTTTTTCAAGGGCAGGACGCTGATGATAAAAGAGAACGGCGGCAGGACGGTGTGTCTTGTGCCCAGCGGCCTTGAGCCAATCATGCAGATGCAACCGTACCTTGCCGGCCTTGCCATTGGCGAGCTGAAAAAGCAGTTCACTCCTTCGGTTGCCGGCGCGGACCTTTTTGCGCGCTGCGGAAAAAGAAACAAGTTCTACGTCACCGTCAACGAAAACGCGGAGAAGCTGGTGCTCTACGGCAGGGACGTCATGGGTGAGTCGATATCGGACGCGTCTGACACGCTCGACGAAAATGAGCTGGTGATAATACTGAACGGCAGGCATGAAGCCATAGGGGTCGGCAGGACGCGGTTTGCCGGAAAAGCGCTTTTGCAGAAGGGAAAAATTACAGTGACAACAGTGTCGGACGCGGGCTACTACCTGAGGGACGAGGGCTAGGTCTCGGTTGCGACGTTGTTGAGAACAGAGTGGACATAGTCCGGCGTCGTGTCAAGGCGCTCGCAGATGCTCTCGACAGACAGGCCGCTGTCATACAGCTCGAATATCCGCTCGTTAAGGTCGTATTTTGCCTCCTCTTCCGTTCTCATTAGCTGCTCAAGCTGGATTTCAGATAATAGACATTGTGATTGACATTGTATGTACCTGCTTGTGAAATAAATTAAAGCGGGTTTCGCGCAGCTCTACTTTCTCGCCTTTAGCAGCACGAATATTGCCACCGCGCCCATCATTCCGCCAAGAACCAAGAGCACCTGGATCGGGAAGCCTCCGCTTGAGGTCTGCGCTCCAGCAGGCGCTTCAGCCGTCACTATCGCAAACTCACTCCCTTGGTTTTCCTGGGCATTTGCGTAGCCTGCTATAGTGATCTGGCCGCTCGGGGGAGGAGTCGAAGAGTGCACGTCGACTTCGGCTCCGTCAACTGCTACCGTCGCGTCTTTTTCAGTCTCCCTGTAGGAACCTTCTCTGAGGCTGCCTTCGCCAAGGGAGTATACTGTCAGCGCCTTTGCCCCTCCCGTGCCTTCCAGTCCGACGCCGCCTCCGTAGGCGCCTACAGGATCGAACAGCACGTGCCACACGCCCATTGGCGCGTTAAAAGTCTGGAAGTTTGCTATCGGGTCGTTCAGCACATCGCTTGCCGGGGTGTTGGCAAGTTTTTCTGCAACCGAAGGATGCAGCGCCTGCAAGAGACCTATGGGGTGGTTGACATTGATTTCTCCAACCTGGAGATCACTTGGAGTGGCAGTGACTTCCTGTGGAGTGACAGCGAGTGCATCGTTGATAACAATGCCTCTCCATTCCATGTCGATGATGTCGCCCGACGAGTCCGATGTTATGAGATACCTTTGCAAGGTCGGCTTTAGTTCCAGCTTGTATGATATCAGAGCGCGATCTGCTTCTCCTTTAAGCACGGCAGTGTATGTTATTTCGGTCTGCTGCGCCTGAACAGGGCTCTGGGCTTGTGCAAGTGCCCTGTTTATTGCATCGATAACCCCGCTCATGCCATTTTCGGTCTGGTCTGCCGTTCCGTTCATAGTGAACTGGACGCGCTCGCTCTTGCCTTCAAGTTCCCGCGAAAGAGCGCTGCCGGGCTGATACGATATCGTGACGGTCTTGACACCAATGTAGGATATTGTAGCTTTGTCCTGCTGCGGGATAAGACCCGCATGCAAGTCAGCGGCATATGCCTGAGAAACAAAACCAGAGATCAAAAGTGCGGCAATTATTCCAGAAATTACCGTGACGTAATACTTCACGAGAGAACTTGTCTGTGTCTGGTTTATAATCCTTATCTTCTCGGCAGATATAATAAAACGCGATATCTATCTACCATACAATTTGATAACGGTTCTTGCCGGCGGCACCGGTTCTATGAAACTGGTAAGGGGCCTTGCAAAGTCGGCAAGGGATATAACGATTATTTCAAACATCGGCGACAACATCTGGCTCCACGGCCTTTACGTGTGTCCCGACATCGACACGATAATCTACGGTCTCGCCGGCATACTTGACGCAAGGCGCGGCTGGGGCATCAGTGGCGACTCGTTTGAGTGCCTGACCCGGCTGAAGAAACTTGGCGCGCAGTCGTGGTTCAGCCTTGGCGACAAGGATCTTGCGACGCACATTTTGCGGACAAGGATGATCAGGGAAGGCAAGAGCCTGTCTGAGGTCACCGCCTGGATGAGGGATCGCTATTCGGTTGCGGCCAAGGTCATACCCGCCACCGACGACGAAGTAGCAACCAAGATCATCACTGACAAAGAAGAAATGCACCTTCAGGAGTTCTGGGTCAAGAACAAAGGGAGACCAAAAGTTACGAACATCAGGTACGACGGGGCCGACAGGGCGCAAGCAAGCCGCGACGCAATCGACGCGATAAGGCAGTCGGACGCGATAATAATTGCGCCGGCAAATCCGGTGTCGAGCATAGGCCCGATCGTTGCACTCGCGGACCTGCGGCAAGAGCTCGTTCAGAACAGGGACAGGGTGGCGGCAGTCTCTCCAATAATAGGCGGTAAGGCCGTGAGCGGACCGGCCGTAAAATATATGAAGGCGCTTGGCCTCGATAGCTCGCCCGTCGGAGTTGCGCAGCACTATCGCGATTTTGCCGGCTCGATCATCATCTCCAAAATCGATCACCCCCTAGCTCCCAGGATAGAGTCCCTTGGAATGCGAGTTTACGAAACAAACATAACCATGAGGAGTAGACAAGACGAAGTCAGGCTCGCCCGACATATTTTAGGCAGGATCAGAAAATGATGAAGACATTTGCAATCATACCTGTGAAAAAGTTCGAGAATTCAAAGATGCGGCTATCGTCATTGCTCAATGCTGACGAGCGCGTGCAGCTGTCGTCGCTGATGCTTGACGACACGCTGTCCGTTCTGGCAGGCGTTCAGCCGCTCCAGCAGCTCGTGGTCGTTTCAGCCGACACGCGCGCACAGGAAATAGCGGCAAGGCACGGCGCGAAATTCCTGCACGAAGAAAAAGAAAGCGACGTCAATTCGGCAGTCGCGCTCGCTGACAGATACTGTGCTGATCAGGCCGCCGGCGCTACGGTGGTGGTTCCGCAGGACCTCCCGCTTCTTGAGAGCGTCGATGTTGCGATGGCCTGCGAACTGGCTGAAAGCGAAGATAGGTGCATCGTGATCTGCCCGTCGCTCAGGTACGACGGGACCAACCTGCTTCTCAGAAAGCCCCCTTCGGCGATGACTACCTACTACGACAACGACAGTTACGAGACGCACATCAAGTCAGCCGCCACCTTGGGCATCCCGGTGAAACTCTTCTTCTCCAAAAAGCTGATGTCTGATGTTGACACTCCCGAAGACGCGAGGCAGCTCGCAAGGGAAGCCGGCAGAAGCAAGACGCTTGAATTCTTAAAGTCAAAGCTCGGCCAATCCTAGAGCGGGCTTGAGCCGGCGTGGCTTATCACCCTTGCGACTCTGCTGTGGGTTGATATGAGGAGCTCCACTTCAGACCCGACGCCGAGCAGCTGGGCGTCGCCGTCGGAAATGGCGTACTTCACCACCGTCCCCCGCTCTATGCGGAAGACCCTGTCGTCGTTTTCGATGAGCACTGAAATGGTCTGCGTGGTATGCGAGCTTCCGTCAGGCAGGTTGACCGTGGCAGAGCTTTTCTCTAGGACCTTGCCTGCGACTATGGCAAATGTCTGCGCCGCGACTGCCAGCGCAACTGCCCCCAGAACGACGAGGAGAACGCAGAGCACCACTGCAAAGTCCTTCCAGTCCGGCACGCAGGGAAAGTGTATGCCGCTTTATTTTTACTTGCCGGACTTAAATATCGGGAGACCAATACAAGCGCGACTTGCGTCCTGAACTGCTTGTCAAGGCCCTTGCCGCAATCGAGCCGGTAACCACGCTTGAAAAATTCCAGGCCGCGTCTGGGATAGCAAGCAGATCAGTTGCAAAAGACGTCCTTGACTTTCTGGCAGCAAATGGCATCGGCAACGCGTCCAAAGGCGCGATAGAATTTTCAGGATCCGACAGGCTGCATGCCGCAATGCTTGCCCTTCAGATTGGATGCGACATCGAACAGGTGTCGGAGTACCTTTCGTGGAGAGACTTTGAAAGGCTGGCGTCCGAGGTTCTCAGATCGCTTGGATACAGGACGCAGACCAATGTCCAGCTCACAAAGCCGCGCATGCAGATCGATGTGGTCGGGGTCAGCTCCGGTTTTGCCATAGCCGTCGACTGCAAGCACTGGAAGCGGAGCAGCATGTCGTCTATCGCGACTTTTTCATGGAAGCAGGCTGCCAGGGCGGAGCGCCTGATCAGGCACGACGGCAGGATATCGATGGCGGTGCCGGCGATATTGACCCTCCACTCCGAATCGGTCGGGTTCGCCGGCAGGGTTCCGGTGGTGCCGGTTCAAAGGTTCAGGTCGTTTGTAATGGACGTAAAGGGCTTTCTGCCGGAAATCTATGTCGCGGGCTAGGACAGGACGAGCATCGCGATGTAGGTTGCGACGGTTATCGCGACAAAGAGCTTTGTGACGCCCATTGACCTGTCAAGCGCGCTGGAGTAGTCCTCAAACTGCTTTTTGCCCATGACCTTGATCGTCGACTGGGCAATGGCAAGCTCGAACGTGGAGTTTGCTGCGCGCCCGGCCGCCTTGGTGCATAGCTGACTATATGCATCGGTTATTTTGCCTGCGCTGTTGGTGGTCCCGAGGGCAAAGTACCCTTCACGCGTCCTCTTGCCCGAGGTCGAGTGCGTGTCAGAGGAGCAGAGCTCCAGCATCGTGATGTCGCCGTTTATCTTTGAGATAACCTTTTCGCGCAGGCTTCTCTCCATGTTGTTCGAGTCGGCCCACCCTATCGCATAGTTCTTGCCGTTCACGCCGATGACGAGCGCTGCAAGTCCCGCCTGTCCTAGCTCGCTTGAAAGATCCAACCTCTGCGAAATGTCGTCAAGGCTGGCAAAGCCTATCTTGAACCCGTGCTGCGGGTCGCTTTTCAGCCGCTCAAGGCACTCTTTTGCAGACGCGACCAGGTCATTCTTGTCGGAATCTTCCAGGTTCCTGCCCATCGCGTTGTGGCAGTCTACTACGAGGACGTCTGAAAACCCGAGGCCGATGCCGAAAGACTCCAGCTCGGTGCGCACGCTCTGGGGTATGTCGTCCATCCCCTTTGGCGAAAGCGACAGCATCACAATCGCGGCGTTGCCGAAAATGATCCCGGTTGACGTGGCGTTGTTCATCCTCACCTGGACCGGCGCGCTGCACGTGTCGCCCTTGTCCACCACCGTCCGCGTGGCGAGCTCTTTCACGTACTTGTCAACTTCGCGCTTGGACGGTATGTTGAGCGAATGATCGGAGACGCTGTGCATGACAAGCGCGCTCTTGTTAAAAGTCTCGTACAGGACGTACGGCAGGTTGCTCCCGCCTACGGTGCTGAAGGGCCCGGGGTGCACGTCGGGGAGGACTATTGACGCCTGGCTGCCAAAGCGCATTATCTTTGTCCCGATTATGTCGTCGTGTGCCTTTGCCTCTGTAAACTCCTCCATCTTGTCTACCTTGTGCTCGGTCCATGCAGCAATGAACGCCTGCAGCACGCCAAAGGTGCTCTTTATCCCCGGCCGGCCGGCCCTGTCTGCCACGACTGTCCAGACGATCCCAAGCGCCAGAAAAACAATTCCGAATGCAAATCCTACAGAGCTGAATTCGTCAAGCGGGTTGTAAGCTGGAGGCACGAACGCGAACAAAAAGATCAACGGCTGGATGAACGACACTGCTATGGCCCTGCCTGTGCCCGCCCCAAAGACCGAAGTAAATATGCCTATCCGGAGCCCCGCCGCAAGCATCATGCCTGCGATGATATACTCCATGCCGGGAGGCTTGGCAAAAACCAGATCCGCCGCGATTCCAGTGACGACGGTCAGCGCCCACAGTCCGTTGGCAAACGCGGAGACGTGAGCCACTTTTGACAGCTTGTTCACCGGCGTCCCGTGAAGTGCCAGGTAATCAAGAAAGTGCGAGCCTACAAGGGCTGTAAAGCCAAGCGGGAGGTAGATCGCAAGCCCTTCCAGCCCGGCTTGCAAGTGGTAAAGGTGGGAAGCGACAATGACCACTGCTGCGCAGCCGAGCCAGATGGCATAGGACACCCTGTAAGATGACGGTCCCATAGTGGTAAAAGACCAGCGCTTGTGAATGTTTGATACGTCATCCTGGCCGGGCGCAAACATCTCCGGTCAACCGACAGGGAACAGGATCCTTATCAGGATTGACGCCCCGATCACTGTGCCTGTTATGCCCAGCACGATCTCGGGCTTGACCTTTATGCCCCTTGTCTCGTCTTCAAAGAACCTGAGAAGACCGGCGCTTGATGCCGGCAGCGGAGCATTCTTTTTCTTGCTGCTCATCGAGTGCAGAATGTTTTCAAGCGCTTAAATACATTCCGCTGGTTAGCCCATCAGGCTCTTTGTCTTTTCAAGAATCCTGAGGTAGCTCTCGAGAAGATCGGCTTTTTGCTTCTGCGCCGATACGTCGCTTTCAGACTTGATCTCTGCCGCAATGAGCCCGATCTTTTCTTCGATTATCGACGCGGTTGACGCCAGGACCGCCGGCGCCTGAACCGGCTTTTCAGATTCCGCCGCCTGCACGCCGGCCTTTGCTTCGTTGCCGCAGTTGATGCAGGTGGTCTTGTCCGCAAAGCGCACCTGGACTCCCCCGCATTTCGGGCATGCTTCGCTTGTAAGCGTCCCTCCCTTTACGAGCAGCGAAGCGGCAGACTTGATCCTGCCCGCGCTCTCCTCCGAAGACATGCCGGGTTATTGGCGGCCGGCAAATTTCTTCTTTGTGCTTGCAGCACGAGACAATAAGGCTTAATAATAAGAGTTGTGAAAATGGTGTTACTCGATGGCGGTTATCTGCAAAAAGTGCGGTCTCCCAGACGACCTTTGTGCCTGCGGAGAACTGGACAAGGAAGAAGCCCGAATCGTCGTCCGCCTTGAAACAAGAAGATTTTCCAAGAAAACGACCCTTATTGAAGGCATCAACCCAAAGCAGAGCGACATGCAAAAGATCGTCAAGGAGCTAAAGAGCACTTTTGCATGCGGCGGAACCGCGAAGGAGACCTTTATCATGCTGCAGGGCGACCACCGCGACGACGTCAAGGGCTACCTTGTCAAGATGGGCTTTAACGAAGAAGCGATCGAAGTCCAGTGATCGTATTATTCCCACTAAAATTTTCGTACGAAGGCATTTAAACCGGCCGGGCTAGAATCTGTCTGGTGCACAAGCATAATTTTCGGCGACAGCGTAGGCTGGAGAGCCGCCTTGGCGAAACCGTAAGGATAGCGTCGATTGTGCAAAAGGGCATGAGCACCGGCAGGTCCAGCTACGTGGAGATGCGCTCCCTTGACAGGCTCACCAACCACAACATCAAAACCAAAGTCCACGCGCTGAAAAAGTCGGCCAGACTGAACGCCGAGCTCGAAGAATTACTAGCAAAAATTCCGCAGGCAGTATCTGACGGCTACACAAAGGTGCTGACGCCAAACGGCATAGTCAGGGAGAACGAGCTTGACAGGCTGCTGTCCATTGACGCCGACATTGTCGTGTGCCTTGGCATGATCGATCCAAAGTCTCACAAGATGCGCGACGCCGCAGATACTCTGAAAGAATTGCTTGAAGAAAGAAAGAAGTTGGTAGACTCCCTCAAAGCCTGAGGTGTGTCTTGAGTCCCTTGTAGCGGTTCCTGATAGTCACTTCGGTGACGCCTGCCGCTTCGGCCACGTCCTTCTGGGTCTTGTTCTCGCCGTTCATGACGCACGCGACGTACAGCGCAGCCGCTGCCAGGCCCATCGGGTCCTTGCCCGCAGAGATCTTGCCCTCTTCTGCCTTTTTCAGGATTTCAAGCGCCTTGCGCTTTGTCTTCTCTGACAGGCCCGCCTTGCTTGCGATCCTGGCGACACATTTCACCGGGTCGACGACAGGCATCTTGAGGTCAAGTTCCCTTATGAGCAGCCTGTAGCATCTTGCGACGTCCTTTTTCTTGATGTTGCTTGCGTTTGCGATGTCCTTGAGCGTCCTTGGAGTTTCCGTGTCGCGGCACGCTGCGTACAGCGCTGCCGCAACAAGCGCAGAGATAGAGCGCCCGCGCACGAGCCCCTTCTCCAGAGCCTTCCTGTAGACGTACGCTGCCTTTTCGATCACCGCGTCTCCAACTGCCAGCTTGTCCTTGAGCCTGTCCAGCTCCGAGAATGCTTGGCGGAAGTTGCGGTCGACCGGCTCGTGCACCTGGCTTCTGCTGTCCCAGGTCCTGAGCCTCTCGATCGTGCTCTTCATGGAGGCAGAGAGCGGCTTGCCCGACGCGTCCTTGTCTACGGGTCCGATTATCGTCGCAAGCCCCATGTCGTGCATTGCAAGCGACGTTGGTATGCCTGCCCTGCTCCGGTCCTCGTGCTCCTCCTTTGAGAAGGCGCGCCATTCAGGCCCCAGCTCTTCTATCCTTTCGTTGACTACAAATCCGCAGTTACCGCAAAACATTTCTCCGCTAGAGTTGTCCGTTACCATGGAACCCTTGCCGCAACGCGGGCACCGGTCACCAAACATAGAAATATCTTTGACCAATTTTTCCACCAAAACTTTTTTCGCTGCTTTTAACAGCCTATATTTATGTTTTATTCTAATATATAAAGTTTCTCCCAGTGGGTTCTGTATCATATTCGGCGGATAGTGTCATTTTGAGAGGCTGTAACAAATCGGCTCATGCGCTGAGGATTTGACGATTTCAGGTGTTCGGATTTGACCTTCTCATCTTGATTGTTTTCACATGATAGGCTTTGAGATAAAGTGTAGTTTCTTCATCTCCTGTGTCATCATGCAAAGACGCTGACTCTGACTCCCAGAGGGTTTCAACTTCAGCCTTAAGGAAGGTAAACCAAAGTGAGTTACAGCTAAATTGCAGTGTAGGTATTTGCACTCTCCCCATATCTTTGTTTAAATCTAATTCTGTTATCTTTTGCCTGCCTGCCATTTCTACAATAGCTCTGATAGGTTCCGCATCTTTGCGCTCCTCACGTACTGAAATAAGAATCCTTGTGGCTTTATACACCATATGTTGTAATGAGACTAACCTATTGAAATAATATTGCATCTGTTTCAATTGATGCCGGTCTGCAATACCGCGTTCTGAATGACGGTTATC
This sequence comes from Nitrososphaera sp., assembly GCA_035620415.1. Taxonomy (GTDB): domain Archaea; phylum Thermoproteota; class Nitrososphaeria; order Nitrososphaerales; family Nitrososphaeraceae; genus Nitrososphaera. The sequence goes on along the minus strand of DASPGV010000077.1, from coordinate 265 downwards.
CACTTGTTTCTGCCTTCAATCTTGATATTCGCCATCTCCGCTGGAGTCTTTCCATCTAGCGCATCGTGTTCTCTAAAGTAATTGTGATAGAGCTGATAACCCTTAAGGATGACCGAATCCCCGCGCTTTATTCCGCGCATGACCTTTTCTCTATCCCTGATTTCTCCACTCATGCGCTCCATCTTGTTATTGTTATTGTCGCCTTTCAGGTGAATATGTCTTACATGGCTAGTTCTCGGTGCGACTCTACTCCAAAACTCTTCTT
>DASPGV010000076.1:0-8024 GCA_035620415.1 Nitrososphaera sp. | reverse complement strand
GGCCTGCCTGACTTCATCGATGGCAGCCCCGTCTTCAAGTGTGGTGATGTCGCCTATCTTTTCGTCGCTTGCAATCGACTTTAAAAGCCTGCGCATTATCTTGCCGCTCCTTGTTTTCGGCAGCTTGCTCACGAAATACACTTCGTCCGGCGTGGCTATTGGCCCAAGCGTGTTCCTGATGTGCGCAACGACCTCCTTGCGCAGGCCGTCGGACTGCGCAAATCCCTCCCTTGGCACCAGAAATGCGATTATCGACTCGCCCTTTGTAGCGTCGGGCTTGCCGGCAACAGCGGCCTCGGCGATTGCCTTGTGTGAAACGAAGGCGCTCTCAAGCTCCATCGTGCCCAGCCGGTGGCCGGCGACCTTGAGCACGTCGTCTGCCCTGCCAAGCAGCCAGAGATAGCCTTCAGGATCTACCAGCGCGTAGTCGCCAGGGTAATACATTCCTGCGAACTTGCTCCAGTATACCTGCTTGTATTTTTCGTCGTCTCCCCATAGGGTCAGGAGCATGCCCGGCCACGGCCTGCGCACCACAAGATAGCCCTTTGTCCCCGGCTGGACCGGCTTGCCATTTTCGTCGACCACCGCCGCGTCGACGCCGGGCACCGGGAAGGTAGCCGAGCCGGGCTTCATCGGGATCGTTTCGATGCCGGTGCACATGCTGAGCATTATCCCGCCCGTCTCTGTCTGCCACCAGGTGTCGACTATGCGGCAGCCCTCCTTGCCGATCGTCTTAAAGTACCACATCCACACCTCCGGGTTTATGGGCTCGCCCACGGTTCCGAGGAGCCGTAGCGACGAGAGGTCGAACGAGTTTGGAATGGCGTCGCCGTACTTCATGTACATGCGGAGCGCGGTGGGAGTCGTATACAGTATCGTCGCGCCGTGCTTTTCGACTATGGCCCAGTACCTGTCCGGCTTGGGGTAGTCGGGCGCGCCTTCGTACATTATCTCTGTCGCGCCGTGCATCAGCGGCGCGTAGACGATGTAGCTATGACCAGTCACCCAGCCAATGTCTGCGGTACAGAAAAAGATGTCCCGCCTGTCAAAGTCAAAGACCCACCCTGCAGTCGCGTAGAGGTGCGTGAGGTAGCCGCCCGTTCCGTGCACGACCCCCTTTGGCTTGCCGGTGGTTCCCGACGTGTAGAGGATGTAGAGCGGGTGGGTGCTTTCGACTGGCTCTGCCGGGCAATAGTCTTTGGCATCTTTCATCAGCTCGTGCCACCAGAGATCCTTTTGGCTCATCCTGATCTCGTTTCCTGCCCTCCTGAGCACTATTACGTGCTCGGCCGACGGGATCGAAGGTAACGACTCGTCCACCACTTTTTTGAGCTCTACCAGCTTGCCCTTCCTTACGCCGCCGTCCGTGGTGATGATTATTTTTGACTGCGCGTCGTTTGCCCTGTCGACCAGAGCCTGCGCCGAAAAGCCGGAAAAGACAACAGAATGCACCGCGCCTATCCTTGCGCAGGCAAGCATTGCGACAGGCAGCTCCGGGACCATTGGAAGGTATATCGTTATCCTGTCGCCCTTGCCGACGCCCAGGCTCTTGAGGACGTTGGCAAACTTGTTCACTTCATGGTATAGCTGTAGATAGGAAAAGGTCAATGTCTCCCCGCTTTCGCCCTCCCAGATTATCGCGGTCTTGTTTTCTCTGTATGTCTTTATGTGCCTGTCAAGGCAGTTGACAGAAGCGTTGAGCTGGCCCCCTACGAACCACCTTGCAAACGGCGGCTTCCAGTCAAGGACCCTGTCCCACTCTTTGAACCACGACAGGTTTCTGGCCTGGTCCGCCCAGAACTTCTCCGGCTCTGAAAGAGCTTCTTTCGAGGTCCTTTCGAGCTGCCTGCCGGGCCTGACGCTTATCTTGATCTTGCCGCTCTCTTCGTACAGCTTTGAAGGGTTCGACAAACAATATGAGAAAAAGAAAACAGGTCTTTAAGCATTTATTCGATTCTTCCTCACGGGCACGATATCGAGAGAGACTTCAGAATTTTGTTAGTAAAAACTGTGCCAATATATTAAAAATCAAGAAAAATCACTGGTATCATAGTTTGAAATACAGAAGTAGAACAGAAATAGTTGCAATGATCCTAGAGGCAGCAAACGGCGGGGCAACAAAGACGAAAATAATGTACAAGGCCTTCCTGAGCTACGCACAGTTGAGGGAGTACCTTTCGGTGCTGATCGAAAACAGCCTGCTCGAATACCCGGAAGGAAGCCAGACCTACAAGACGACAGCGAAGGGCCTGAACTTCCTGAAGATGCACAGCGAAATCGGCGAGCTATTGCAGACATCGGTCAGGGAACGCTGACCGCTCTAAAATTTTTAATAAAAGAATTGACCGGACGCTGTCCGGCCCCGAAAAAATTTATTTTGTGATTACCTGATTCAGCCAGCTCGACTCTGACTGAGCCTGTTCCCCGTTGGCAGACACGGCCGCCGGCTGCTGTTCTTCGCCCGCCGCGGCTACTTGCTGCACTGGAGCGACTTCAGCATTTGGCTGGTTTGGCTCGGCTGCCGCTTCTTCCTTCGGAGCTTCGTTTGCCGGTGCTGCCGGCGCAGGGGCTGCCGCGAGGTTCTCGATTGTGTTGGCCGCTAGTTTCGCCCTGACGTTGCCTATCTCTGTCCTTTCGTTGGAGATGTGCTCTATCAGCTCGTCCGTCTGGACCTTGATCTGCTGGTAGGTCTCTTCCTTCATTTCGTTGCTCCTGAACTGTAGCTTGGCGTCAAAGAGCACGGCCTTGATGTTCTTGGCCTCTGAGTCTAGCTCTGCGAGGCGCGCGTTCAGCCTGTCGTTGACCTGCTTCTCGCTGCCTTCTAGGTCGGTCAGCTTTTTCTGGTACTTTATGTAGACCAGTTCCGCGTCTTCCTTCATAGAGTCGTTTTCAGCGACAATTTCCTGCAGTGCCTTTATCCTCTTTAGTGTGAGAGATTTCTGCCTCAGCAGCTTCTGCGCATCCAGCCTCCACTTTGGAATGAAGAAGACGTAATCGCCCTGGATCACGAGTTGCTCGTACGGCAGCTGCTTCAGGCCGCCAGAGCCGGTATCGACCCCGACGGTCTCGATCTCACCGTCAATCTCGGTTATTATGCCGACTACCCTTCCAATGTAAGTACCATAGATGTCCTTGACCTGCTTGCCTACAAATCCGAGCTTTTCTTCGCTCATGCGAATCGTTGAGCAAGATGGTATAATGATAACGGTGTCAAAATTGTTGCATTATTTAGTAAGAGCATTTTGCCATTCGCGGCGCAACTTTTTATTGGACATGCTTGCGGCTAGTCCTGTTGTTTGACAAGAGGGTCTTTCTGGACAGCTTTACCGAAGAGGAAAAGGTGGAGCTGAAGGCCCACTTCTCAAATGCCGACGGGGCGGTCTTTGCGATAATCACCCCAAAGCAGGTGGACAGGGGGGCACTGATGTCGCGCTACTCCCGCACGGACAAGACCATGCGCAGGGTGTTTCTTGACGAGTTTGCCAAGAACCCGAACAGGGGTGAGGAATTCTACAGGCGGGTCCTCCTCGAGTACGGCGACGACTCGGTGGCCGAGCTTGGCGAGGCTCAGGTCGCTGTCGAGGGGATTTCAAACATTGCCGCTAAAAAGATAGAGGATCGCAGGATCGGCCTCTCGTATCTGGAAAAGTCGTCCCGGTACGTGCCGTTTGATCAGAAGGTCGGAGGCTACTACCGCTACGTCAGGGAGGAGGGCATAATGGCGTCGCCCCACGCCGACAGGTATATCGAGGCTTGCGACCATTCGTTCGACACCTACAGCAAGAGCATCCAGCCGCTGCAGGCTTTCCTTAAGGAAAGGGAGCCGGTAGACAGGTTCAGCTTTTTCGACTCTGATCTGCAAAAGGAGGTGCCGTTTGGCAGCCTGAAATCGTCCAAGGACCTCGAATCGGCGAAGAAGATCTACAACATTACGATAAAGGCAAAGGCGCTCGACCTGCTGCGCGGGCTGTTGCCGGCATCCACGATGACAAATGTCGGCATCACCGGCAACGGCAGGGCGTTTGAATACCTGCTCACCCTGATGTACGGGTCAAAGCTGAAGGAGATCAGATCCGTGGCAGACCAGCTGTTCAACGAACTGAATGCGATCATTCCTTCGTTTGTCAGGCGCGCAAACGACAGGTACGGGCAGGCCCTGCAGGAATACTTCAACAAAACCGAAGGCGGGATAAGCAGGCTTGCCAAGGGCTACCTGTCGGGAGTGCCGCCCGAGGACAAACCCGAGATGGCTAGGCTGCTAGACTTTGAGGACAACTTCCAGGCAGAGGTCAAGGTCGCTTCCGCAATCCTGTATGAGCAGGCGCATGGCCAGTCTCTCCACAGGATAACAAGCTACGTCAAGTCGATGCCGACAGAAGAGCGGCACAAAATCATTCGAACGTACACGGAATTCCGAACTAACCGGCGCCACAGGCCGGGCAGGGCGTTTGAAATGGTCGACTATACTTTTGAGCTGTTCACCAATTTTGGAATGTTCCGCGACCTGCACAGACACAGGGTGCTTACTATGGAACGCCAATTATTGTCGACAAGGCACGGCTACGACCTGCCGCAGGAGCTGGTTGACGCCGGGCTCGACAAGGACTTTGCCGACTGCATGCAGATGACAAAGCAAGTGTACGAAGCAATTGCAAAGACGATGCCGGAGGAAGCACAGTATGTAGTCAATTTCGCATACCGCTACCCGTATTTTGTCAAGATGAACCTGCGGGAGGCGTGCCACATGATAGAGCTCCGCACTGTGCCGCAAGGCCACCCAGATTACCGCCTAGCCTGCCAAAGGATGTACAGCGAGATAAAGCGGGTCCACCCGGCGCTTGCAGAAGGGATCAGGTACGCCGACATGAACACCTACCAGCTTGAGAGGTTCGACGCGGAGAAAAAGACGGAGAAGAAGAGGCAGCAAGTTGGCTAACCAGTATCTGGGCTTTAAAACCATTATACGGTAGTAAACGTCGTTATTGACCAATGTTTATATATTACCGTATATTACCATTAGATGGTAATTAAAATGGTAGACACCAAATCCCCAGCAAAAGACGAAGTAAGAGCGAGCGACGTATACGACACCATGAGGGACAACCTCATCAGGACAGTGGACGAATTTGCAAAAGTTCAGCCGCAGTATTCACAGTCAATCTCTAACCTGCAACTGGACTACATCCAGACAACCAAGAACATGATCCAGACTGCATTTGCAGCGCAGAAGCAGTTTGCGAGCATCCTGAACGTACCAGCAGTGCCATACGGCGACCTGTTCACCAGGCAGTCGAACGAAATGACAAACAACGCAATCAGGTCTGTTGGCATCAACAATCAGCTGACGATCAACGCACTGGACGCGGCAAGGGAGAACCTGAAGATCTACAACAGGACAGTCGATGCTGTCACCGACTTTTCTACCAACGTCGCAAAGGCGTGGACTTCGTTCTTTGCGCAACAGCAAGCACAGTTCACAAGGCAGTAAACCTGCCCCTTTTCTTCTTTTTGGCATAGTTAATAAATAAGTTAGAATCCATATTACCTCGTGACTGCCACGGTATCCGAATACGTGTGCGAGGACTGCGGGACGCTATTGCGCCACAGCAACCCGAACACGCTCGAAAGCATGAGGGATGTTCACAATCAACTCTGCATTGTCAAGAGGCAAAAGACCATGGCTGCCCAGGCGGCTGTGCCCAAGCCAGCCGCTGCCCCGGCTGCAGCAGCTGCTACTCCGGCAGCCGCCGCTCCGCCACCTGCGATTCCCGCGGCCCCCGGCGCGCCTGCAGCAGGCGGACCGACTACGATTTCGCTTACAGGCGCTGGCACCAGCTACGGCAAGGTCGAAGGACCCATTGACCAAAAATTCAAGGATAGCAGAAAGCAGGTCGGCACATACCAAGGGATCAAGGTGTGGGGTCCGTATGATGCTCCGGGTCAATTAGGAATCTGGGGCGACTATGTGTGCGTCGACTTTGACATTTGCGTTGCAGATGGCGCGTGCATCGAAGCATGCCCGGTCAACGTCTATGAATGGCTGCAGACTCCGGGCCACCCCGCGTCCGATAAAAAGGCATTCATGATCCGCGAAAAGGACTGCATATTCTGCATGGCGTGCGAAAACGTCTGCCCGCCCCAGGCAGTTAAGATATTCAAGAAGGGTTAGACTACGAATTAATATTGCACACCGCTTGATCACTAGCGTTGGCTAGGTTCGCAGTCGTCGCCACAGGCGGAACGTTTGACGAAATACACGTTGGCCACATAGCCCTGCTTGCCAAGGCTTTCCAGACTGGCAGCAAGGTGATCATCGGGGTTTCAAGCGACGAGTTTGCGAAAAAGAGGGGCAAGATGCTCAACCACGACTTTGAGCAGAGAGTTGAAAACCTGAAGAAAATGATCAAAAAAGAATTCGACGATGTCAGCTATGAGATCGCCAGGCTGGACGGTGACTTTGGACCTGCCGTGACGACAGGCGACGTGGGCGCGCTCGTTGCAAGCCACGAGACACAGGCCAAGGGCAGGCTCCTCAACGAGATGCGCGCCAAGAGGGGCTTGAAGCCGGTGGAGGTGGTCGCTGTCGAGCTGGTCAGAGCCGAAGACGACTCGCCCATATCCTCGACCCGCATCAGGGCCGGCGAAATCGACAGCCGCGGCCGGTTGTTAAAACGCAGGTAAACAATCTTTGATTATCGCAATTTTATCCTCACTTTTCTGGATGTAGGCGTGTATCCGGAGACACCCATCGATTATGCGTCGGGCAAGATAATATCTGGAGTAAAGAACCTCCGCGAGGGCCTCGACCCCGACATACTTGCGTACTGGTACAAGCGCGTAGAGGACAGGTCAAGGGAGATAGTCCCGCCGCACCTCAGGGACAAGGTGCATTTCAAGCAGGACAGGGTGCTGTGGATGAAGTTCAAGATGGATGTCTCAAAGAGAGCTGTGCCTTACGTCATGCAGGTTATTGACGAATACATTCCCATGATGCCCTACTCGACCGGCCTGTATTTCAGGAAGGTGCAGGAGATACTGACCGACGAGATGAACAAGGAGCTTCGCTAGTCAATGATTATTTCTGTAACGGACCCGGAAAAGTCGCTCGACCGGATCTTGCTCTTTCCCTTTACGATGTCCGTCAGGAGAGATTTCAGCCGCTCTACGTTCTCTTTGTCCTTCAGCAAAACGGCATGCGAGGACTTGTCCTTGAGTTTTATCACGATCTCGTTACCGATAACCGCCGCAACGCCGTCGACATAGACAGTGTTGTCCTTTTGCACCGACACGAGCCCGGCCAGCTTTTCCGCTTCATAGCGGTCTTCGCACTGGAATTTCATGGCCATCATTTCGAAAACGGCTTTTCATCGTACATGAACCTGTCAACCACGTCTTTTGCCTTTTCGCGCCGCTTCTTAAACTCCACCACAAAGGGCTTGGCCCCCTTTGCAAGGTCCGCCTTGCATTCGCCGCACAGAAGGTTGCCGCTCTTGCACTTCAGCATGCGCTCGTCAGACTGTTTTTCAGTATCGAAAAAATAGCGCAAGTACCAAAAGACCGGGCAGCCAAGGGCGTTTGCTCCAAGCTGCCTCTGCAACGCGACTGTTGGCTGGCCGCCGGTGAAAGAAGTCGAGACCTTCTTCTCAACGACCTCTGGATCGTCGGTTGTGAAGATCGCGGTCTCGGGTTTTGACGATGACATCTTGCCCAGCATGCCAAGGCCGGGCAGGAACTTGCTGTGTATCTGGGCGGGCTTGTAGTAGCCCATCCTGTCGGCAACGTCCCTTGTCATGCGCCAGTACGGGTCCTGGTCGATCGCTGCCGGTATCAGGACCGGCGTCGGCTTGTTCTCTATTACAGAAGGCAGAAAGCACGGCGCCGCCTGGATTGGCGGGAAGCCTATCATTCCAATGTTGGTTGAATTTGAAAACCCGAAGACAGCCCGGGCGGTTGAAAACGTGATGCGCTTTGCAACTTCAGTAGCAATAGGATACAGGTGCTGGACGTGCTTTGTATCAACTATT
>DASPGV010000075.1:0-42344 GCA_035620415.1 Nitrososphaera sp. | reverse complement strand
GGTTATTCACATTATGCTACTTTCGAGTCTATCAAGACAAGTGTGAACGAACGGGGATATGCGGTGGTAACTATGCACCCCATGGAATTCTCGTTGAGGAATGGAACGATCTATCAAAATAGAGTGGATCACGAACAGATTCAGGAGTTGAGAATGCTGATAGAAGATGTTCGAACTGCAAGACTCAAGATAGTAACCATATCGCAGATAGATCAAGCCGATAGCACTTCGATTCCGGAATTTTCGAGCTATTCAATGTACATTATTCTTGCCACTTCCATAGTATTAGTTATCCTTCTTTCAAAGGGAACCTCGGCGTCCTCTTCAGGTGCTAAGAGCTCGGGGCCTTCAGGAATGACATGAGTCAGCGTGGCGCTCCCTATCGTCTTGCTTTGCTTTTCTCCGGCCTCGATTGCAGATCCTTCAAATGTATACTCGGCTGCTGGGAGAGTCTCCAGCAGTTCTTCAATAGGCACATCTGAATTCTCTGGCTCGACAGTCTCGAAGAACAGTTCAGTCAGTCCAAGTTTTCCCAGCTCGCCCTTGCCCTCGAAATCCAGCACCTTCCCATCAGGGCCGGTCACGGTGATCATCATGAAGATAATAGACAGGACAATAGGGCTCAAAGTCAGGGAAGAAGAAGAGGATATCGGGCTTGACGTCACCCAGCACGCAGAGCGGGCATACGTCAGCTAACTTTTCTTCTTCCTTCTAGGTGAATCTTTTTGCTTTTAGGTTTGCAAAAGTGATCAAGCAATAACTTGTAGTTATGCAGCATATTTTCGGTAAGTATGATTTTCTTGTTTGTGCTGCCTCAGCCATCGATAAGCTTGAAAATGCTGACCACATTTATCACATGTCCAACGCAGCTGGGGTGACTCATATTCACTAAAGTATTCCCACTTTGCCTTTTGTGACCTTACCATCTATAACTTGCAAAACCATAGTAAGCTATAGCTCCTTGTAGGTATGAGAATTTAATGACAAATACGGCGTCTCAGCAGATTCAAGTTTCTACTTGTGGTCATAACTAGGACTGAGCACTAGTTCATTTGAATCGGGATGCTATAAATGCTGTTCCGAAGGAAGCAGCGCTTCCAACAATTAATACAACGCCAACTATCGTCCAGTTTATGTTCGGCAAAGTAAATACGGGTAGACCAAATGTCGCGACAAGATATATTCCAGACACTGCCAAAATTATGCCAAAGACCAAGAGGGCTAGCATTTTGAACATATTTTTGCTTCAGGCTACCATAGTTCAAATTGGATAAGACCTATCGAGCCAAGAATTGTTGATTTCATAGATCATTTCTACGATCATATTCCGTGAAACCGGGCCATAGTCTAATACCTGTTCTGCTGCCTCATAGTGATGCATCAGGTCTTCTTGCAACTGGCCTACGCCCATTCTCATACGGTTAGGGGTCACCTAATACCCATGCAGAATCAAAAGTTGAGATTGAAGCTGAGATTACACACGGATTGGAGCGGAAAACTCTTTATTGACTCTCATGCTTTTTTCAAATTGTTGAGGCTAATCATATACACGGGTAAGGGTGGCACAGGCAAGACCGTGACATCGTGCGCGACTGCGATCAAGATGGCCGAGCGCGGCTACAGGACGATGGTGATCTCGGCAGATCCGGCACACACACTCGGCGATGCCTTCATGATGCAAGAGATCAGCTACGACCAAAAGCAAGTGCTACCCAACCTTACCGCGCTTCAGATAGACCCTGTAACGGAGATGAGCAAACAGTACGACCCGATATTATCATACATGGCATCGATTTTCTCTGCAAAGGGGATTGACGAGACACTGGCCTACGAGATCGCGATGCTCCCCGGCATGACGCAGTTGTTTTCGCTCTTGAAAATAGAAGAAGTCGAGCGCACAAAGTCGTTTGACGCGGTGGTGCTCGACATGCCCGCGTCTGGAGAGGCACTGCGATATTTATATTTCCCCAAGCTGGTTGGGAGCATTGGGCGCAAACTATCGGGCCTTGCCGGCCTGTTTTCCGGCTTTGCCAGGGTGTTCTCACCGGTAGCCAAGATACCCGCGCCCAGCAGGGACGTGATAAAGAGCGAGATGGACTTTCTTGACAGGCTGGACGAGCTTGCCAAGATAATCAGGGACAATGATGTTACGAGTATTAGGCTTGTCGCAAATCCGGACACTTTCAGCATAGAGAACGCAAAGAGGGCGCTCATGTCTGCCAGCCTATACGGCATCAATGTCGACATGGCAGTGATAAATAAGATCATGGCCGGCTCGTCAGACCGGTACTACGCAAATTGGGCCAGCTACCAGCGATCCAAAGTGGAAGATGCCAAGGCGAATTTCTACCCGCTGCCGGTAAAAGAGGTGCAGCTATACGGAACAGAGCTCCGAGGTATAGATATGCTGAGAAAACACGGCGAAGTGCTCTTTGGCGATGAAGACCCGGGCAAGAGATTCTATCAAGGTAAGCCCTACCTCTTTGTGAATGAAGGCACAGCCATAAACATGACGGTGCAGGTGCCGTTCACGGAGAAAGACGACTTTACAATCGAGCGCTACGGCGACCAGCTCACGGTGAGCGTCAGGACTCCTGCCGGCCAGGTGGTCAACATTGTGCCGCTCCCGATAGCGACCGCAGGGATGAAGCTCGCAAAGGCTAGGCTGATGAACCACGAGCTGAACGTGCTCTTTGAGAAAGTTTCATAGCGTCATTGTTTGCCCTTGCTTTTCCGCCTGCCGTCAAGGCTCCACTTTGTGACAAGGACTATGCCGGCGATGGGAAAGCTGGCGATGAAGGCGTAGGGAAAGACTGCCAGAAATACAGAGGGCTCCAATTGAAACATACCAGCAATGAATCACTATTAAATGCTGCACGATGAGTCATGCCTCGCGATTTGGCTGCCCGGCAAAAAAAGAGTTTATATAATCTGGGACTTGATTAATTTTGAGAAAGAATGCCAATAGATCCAGACTTTCCAAGGAATCATCAGGCGATAGGCAAGATAAAGCACTCAGACGGAGAGCACTTCCACTACTTCTGGGGACCAGGAGCTCCCAAAGAAGCTGCCGAAAATGAAGAAGTCAAGGCAGCCTATGAGCACAGGGGTGAGGAGATTGTCCCGCTTGGAGTAAGTGGCACCATGGTCGCCGTTGACTGGGACGCCTGCGTCGCAGACGGTGCATGCATCGAAGCCTGTCCAGTGCAGGTATTTCAGTGGTACAGGACAGAACACGACGTTCCCGCAAAGGAGGCAATAAACCAGACATTTGCAGGGACCGGCAGTTCCGTCAAGGAAGAACGCAAGGACTACACCGACAAGGCAGACCCCATTAGAGAACATGACTGCATCTGGTGCATGGCCTGCGTGTCAGTGTGCCCGCCGCAAGCAGTCAAGGTGGATCAGTCGAACCTGGAGTTCCACGAGAAGGCTTCGGGAACGTACAATGAGGCACTTGCAAAGGGAAGCGCGCCGCCGCCTCACTCGCACGCGCACTAACTCTTTTTCCTTCTCTTCTTTTATATTTCTGATTAATTACTGGACAGTCAGTTGCCGGTCGTATCAGATTCGTACATGGGGATATTCATCCCTCCAGACATTTCGTTCCGGATAAAGCAGTTCATGGCTGGGCAAGTGGATTTCCCTTTCATAAGAAAGGGCGAAATGATCGGGGCATTCTACCTGTTCGGCAAGGACCATAGGGTTCCGGAATCTGAAGTCAAAGCAGCGACTGACATCGCAAAGAGGACGGTAGAGCAGGTGGCAAGGGACATCCGGCTTTACATGGCGACGCCCCAAAAGATGGACGCAAGGTTCATCCGCGAAAACTACACCAAGAGGTCGTTGCAGATAGTGGTCGATAGTGGTGCGCAGGCAGACGTCGATAGGCGGGTCGCCGGCGACCCTACGATATTGTCTGACTGTTTTGCCCAGCATGTCGCCTACCACAGACAGGGGTTCTTTTTCGAGCTGTTCCAGCCGTTCAAATCTGATCAAATGCCAGTGGCCCTCAAGGGCAGGCTCGAGGAGAGGATGCTCCTGCTCGGCTTTAACGCAAAGGACAGGCAGTCGCTCCCGTTCAAGAGCTCGCTCGAGCCGTTTTTTGAATGGATATTAAAAGTTTGAATAGTGGTCGATTACCCTTACCATGTGCTTGACGTCAAAGACCATGACGTCTTTTGGCAGGTTGATCGCAAGCGTGCGTTCCTCCGGCGGGTTGTAACGCAAGACATGGACCAGAGCGCCTGGCCTGCCGAACCTCCTGCCAGTACGCTTTTCAATGACTATCTCCGGGTTGAACAGCGCGTCGAATGCAAAAAAGTACGTCCCTCCCCAGACGTTGACAGAGTATTCCACCCTGCAGTAGGGCACCGACATCCTCGGGAACAACAAAGTGCTTGAGGCGTGTAGGTTCTCGCCCTTGTCGTGCATCCTGCCTCCGTGGAAGCTGTCTACAAACGGCACCTTTGCATACACTGTCGAGTTGACGGACTTTCTCGCGCATATCGTTTCATAGCGCCTGAACTCAGGATCGGGCATCGTGGCCGGGCCGTATTTTGCGTCGTCGTGCAGGATTATCTTGCGGTTGACCAAGAACCTTTCCTTTGACTCCAGAAGGCGCCTGATGTTCTCCACGAACTGGTGCTCGTTGCACTCATACAGCGGCATGTTAGCCGCCCACGCCCCTGACCACTTTTGTTATCGTCGATCTTGAGCCGCAGATGGTGATTATCGGGTCCTTTGGGTACGCGTCGCCAATCTCTTCGGAGACGCTTATCGTTTCGTCGCCCCTGACGTAAAGCATCTTGCTCCAGAATTTCCCGTCGGCAACTATGGTGACCGTGCTGTCTAGCAAAAAACCGATTTCAGAAAGGCTGGCCTGCACCCTCTCGAGCGGCACAAGCACAGAAATCGATTTTAATTTCTGTACGCCTTTCATGGCGTTTTATTCGTGGTTCAGGTATAAAAGTCGGTCGCAGCGGATCGGCGACTTGACAGGCATGACAATTGAAAGGTAATATAAGATCGGTTGCAGATGATCAAGCTGTCGGCATGGCCAAGAATATCTGCGTGTGCTGCCACGGGCTGTATGACACCGCAAGGGACACAACGTTTGAGCAGCGCATTGTTGGCGATGAAGATTTTTGCAGTATGTGCTGGAACGAGATCATGACGACAGAATATGCCATCGATTTCACTCTGCCGCAGCCATAGAGTTTCCAATTGTTAAATAAGACGTGCGCGATAGGATAGCATGGGAAGGGGCGCCAAGAAGCAGAACCTCAGAATTGAGAGGTTTGTCAGGCCCATAGTCATTCCAAGGACGGGCGAGGACAGCAACCATGACCGTTTTGTTCACTGCACAATCTGCGACGATCTTGCCTACTGCAAGGTGAGCGAAGACCAAGATTCAGTCGTCAAGGTCAACTATTATTGCAAGGGATGCATCGGCAAGTTCTTGTTTGCCCAGTAAGGTCAGATCTTTATCAGCTCTTTGACCTTCTCTGAGCCGTACCTGTCTGAATTGGCCGAAGCGTCCATGCCTATCCTAGAGCCCGCCTTGATGTTCTGGAGCTGCGCGTCAATGACGTAGTCAATGTCTTCCTTGATCATCAGCTCGTAAAATAAGGGCGGCCGAATTAAGTCATCTGGTGCTTTCTACCAGTCAAATGTTGACTTTTTGCGCCTCACGGCAATTGGCGCCTCCAATTAACGTATAATAGTAGGAACTCGAAACAAAGTGGCAGCGCGGATGTGGCAGAGTGGTCTCCTCCTTTTGCCAAAGAGGACACAGTAATGCGTCGGCCTTGAGAGCCGATTCGCCCTCGGGCGATCAGGAGTTCGAATCTCCTCATCCGCGCCATTCCTTAATCATGTAAAATGCGCACCTCGTCTGACAACGCGGGCGGAAGCGGCGTTAAGACGGTACAGGTGAAGCTTGACAGCGGATCGTACGCGACGGCAACGCCAAAGGCCCCTGGCGACTGGTCGACATGGACCATTTCGATCAACATCGGCACTACGGGCCAGCACAGGATACTTTCGAGGGCGACAGACAATGCCGGCAACCAAGCACGGAACTCGATCTATGTCAACGCGGTGACCGCGACTGACTCGACCAAGCCGACTATAAAGATAACAAGCCCGGCCGCGGGCTCGGCCGTGCCTTCAGGGGCGATCACTGTGACCGGCACCGCAAGCGACAACCCCGGCGGCAGCGGAGTGCGGACAGTGCAGGTGAAGCTGGACAGCGGATCGTACGCGACTGTGACTCCGATAGCGCCGGACTGGTCGTCGTGGTCGATCGACATCAACATCGGCAGCGCCGACTCCCACAGAATAGTGTCAAGGGTCACCGACAACGCCGGCAATCAGTCGTGGAACTCGATAATAATCACCGTGCAGTGATCAGGCTCGTCTTGCAGTCTCGCGGTGCTGCTTGTACTTGACCCGCTGGCTGTGCTCCGACTTGATCCTGCGATCCAGCCGGGCAATCAGCTCCTTTGACGCCGAGAGCGGGTCGTAGCCCACGGCCTTTGCGTCGATCACGCCCCTTGACGTGATGAGCCGAGTGCGGACCGAATATTTGCGCGTCTTGTGCTTGTCGGCGTAAACGACCACCGACCGCACGTCTCCAAGCTTGCCCTGTATCTTTTTCAAAAAGCGCTGCAGCTGCTCCTGGATCTCCATCCTGTCCTGCCCGTCCTCAAGGTGCGCCATGTGTATCACAGGCTCGCTGCTCTTTTTCGGCAATATCAGCTCGAGCGCGTCCTTGGGCGTGACTATTCCCATCGGCCTGCCGTCGCCTACAATGACCACTTCCTCGTTGCGCTTGAAGTGGTCGGCTATGGCGTTGAGCTTTGTCCCCGGCTCTACAGAAACCGTCCTCTTCATGATGTCCTTTACCTTGACGTCCTTTATGGCGGCAGTCCCGCCGGATATCGCGGCTGACTTGCTGGTGCGCTCGCGGGGCGTGGCGACTATTCTGCCCACATCGAGAATACTGAGCGTCCCGCGCAGCACCCCCTTTGTGTTGATGACCGGAAGCCGCGAGATGTTGTACCTCCTCATTTTCGAGACCGCGTCTGCAAGCGACGTGTCCTCTTCAATCACGATGGCGCCGGACATGACCTCGTCCACTATGGCGTGGCCAAAGTCGGCAGTCGACACTAGGTCGGTCTCGCTGACGATGCCGATAAGCCTCCCCTTTTCCACAACAGGAAGGGCGCGGTTGCCGCTGCCAATCACCAGCTTTGCAGCGCTTTCGACGTCGTGGTCCGGGCCTGCCGTGGAAGTGTTGACTACGTAGCTCTTTACCTTCGAAGAGGGCTGCGCTGACGAGTTAAGGAGTTGCTTTGCAAATATCATGCCGAGGTACCTGCCGCCGTCGTCCACCACCGGTATCTGGTTTATCGACTTATCGGCCATCATGTTGAGCGCCCTTGCGACCGTGTCTTCGGAGCTTAGCTTGAAAACGTCTGCCACCATTATTTCCGATACTTTCATTCTCTACTAGAGCATCTCTGTCTTGCTATTTTAAACGTTCACATTTGCTGGCAGCAATTATAATGCGCCTCAGCTTCATGATTCGCCATGGACAGGGAACGGCGGCTGGTGGTTGTTGCCGTGGCGGCCGTGGTGGCCGCCGCTGTGGCCACTGCGCTCTATTCTCCGTCGCAGACCACGCTCCCAATTCCAGAGCCCCGGCCGACCGGCAACAACACTAGCTCGGGCGTGCAGGTGCTCGCTGGCAACCTCGAGGTGCCGTGGGCCATCGACCTCGCAGAGGACGGCAGGCTCTTTTTCACCGAAAGGCCGGGCAGGATAAGGGTCATAGAGAACGGCAACCTGCTTGAAGATCCGGCGGCCTTTATCAACGTGGAGCAGAGGGGCGAGTCGGGACTCCTCGGGCTGACTCTCCACCCTGATTTTGCGGATAACCACCTGATCTACATCTACCACACCTATGCCAACGGCTCGAACGTCTTCAACAAGGTGGTCGCGCTCACAGAAAGGGACAACAAGATAATCGAATCCAAGACAATAATCGACGGGATACCGGCCGCGGACAGAAACGACGGCGGCAGGATCAAGTTCGGGCCCGACGGCATGCTGTACATAGCGACTGGCGACGCTCGGCAGCCCGATCTTGCCCAGAACGCCAACTCACTTGCCGGCAAGATCCTGCGGCTGAACCCCGACGGCACGATGCCCGAAGACAACCCGTTTGAAGGGTCGCCTGTTTATTCGTACGGCCACCGAAATATCCAGGGGCTCGCATGGCACCCTTCCACGGGCGAGCTGTACGCAAGCGAGCACGGCGAGGAAGGCAACGACGAGATAAACATCATCAGGCCCGGGGTCAACTACGGCTGGCCGATAGAGGACTGCGACGCCGAGCGCTTTGAGCGGCCGGTGATGTGCTTCAACCCTGCCGTTGCGCCGGCAGGCATAGCAATTGCAAGTTCTGACAGCCTCGGGTACCAGAACGACATCCTGCTTGCCGCGCTCAAGGCCCAGCAGCTGCGTCTGGTAGAGCTGCCTGCAGATACCGAAAGGAACATCCTTACAGGCTACGGCAGGATCCGCGACGTAATCGAAGGGCCTGACGGGTCGCTCTACGTCACGACGAGCAACAGGGACGGAAGAGCGATAGCCGAGCTGGGCGATGACAAGATTTTAAAGGTCACCAACCCACAGTAGCGTGGCGGTAATGGACAAAAAGTTCTATGAAATGAGCAGGGACGAGCGCCTCGACTATGTGAAAAAAACCGCAGGAGTATCGGACATTGAAGCCATGCTCACTCCGCTTGCCTTCGACGACGTGGACATGATGGTGGAAAACGCCATTGGCGTCATGTCCGTGCCGATGGGCATCGCAACGAATTTTGTGATAAACGGCAGGGAATATCTGATCCCGATGGCCATAGAGGAGCCGTCTGTGATTGCGGCTGCGGGCAAGGCCGCCAAGATCGCGAAAGCAAAAGGGGGCTTTGTCGCAGAGGCCGGCGAGTCTCTCATGATAGGGCAGGTGCAGGTAATCGGCGTTAAGAAAACTGCGATGCAGAAAATTTTGAAAAATAAAAGGCAGCTGCTTGCAATTGCAAACGAAAAGAGCAGGTCTGTAGTTGCAGTAGACCTGAAGGCGCGCCAAGTACGCGACACGAGTTCCAGCAGGGTGGGAAGCATGCTCATTGTAGAAATAATTGTCGACACAAAGGACGCGATGGGCGCAAACGCGATAAACACGATGTGCGAAGCTATTGCGCCGCGCGTGGCCGAAATAACCGGCGGCGAAGTCGTGTTGAAGATATTGTCGAATTACGCGACGAAGAGGATGGTCAGGTGCAAGGCCGTCTTTGACAAGGACGAGCTGGGCGGAAGCGAAATAGTCAAGCGGATTCTGTACGCCTACGCGCTGGCGCATTCCGACGTTTACCGGGCAGTCACGCACAACAAGGGAGTGATGAACGGGATCGACGCGGTGGCGCTTGCAACTGGGCAGGACTTTCGCGCTATTGAAGCCGGCGCGCATGCATATGCTGCAAGGGACGGCACCTATAGGTCATTGACAAAGTGGCGCAAGACAAAAGAAGGCGACCTTGCCGGCGAAATAGAACTGCCGCTGGCAGTCGGGATCGTCGGCGGCGTGGTAAACGCCCATCCAACGGCGAAACTTGCTCTCCAGATCCTGGGGGCAAAGAGCGCGAAGGAACTTGCTATGGCGATGGCGGCAGCCGGCCTCGCGCAGAATCTTGCGGCGATACGGGCACTGTCTGCTGAGGGAATACAGGCCGGCCACATGAGGCTTCACGGCCGGAAATTCAGCAAGTAGATATATATCCTGTAAAACGCCTTGCTGTTATCTACCAATGCCTACGGTGAAATTTGCAATCCCAAAGGGGAGCATCGAGGAGGTCACGTTCAAGCTGCTTGAGCAGGCGTGGCAGCACGTGAGCGGCAGAGGTCGCACCTACAGGGTGAAGCTGGGCGACCCCGAGATCGATGTGAAGATATTGAGGCCGCAGGAGATCCCCACCTACGTGCAGGAAGGATTCTACGACGTGGGCATCACCGGCAGGGACTGGATACTCGAGGCAAAGGCGGATGTTGAGGTATTACTAGACCTCGAGATCGGGCGCGTAAAGCAGGTGATCGCGGTCCCGGCGAGTTTCCCTTACAAGAATCTGGATGAGATGATCGCCGACTTTGTCAAGACCGGCAGGACTCTAAGGGTGTCGTCAGAATACCTCACCACGACTTCAATGCACTTCAAGGCAAGCGCGGCCTACAAAAGGGCGCACGGAAATGCCGATCCCATGATAATCACCCCCTGGATGAGGGTGGGCGAGAACAAGAAGGTGGAGATATTCCTCTCGTTTGGCGCGACCGAGGCCAAGCCGCCGGAGGATGTCGACGCGATTTTCGACATCACCGAGACCGGCACCACGCTTGCGCAGAACAACCTCAAGATAATCGACACGGTTGCCGAGTCTACCGCGGTGCTCGTGGCAAACAAAAAGTCGCTCAAGGACCCGGCCAAGCGCGAAAAGATTGCGGACATGATCGCGCTCTTGAGGGGCGTGGTCGACGCGCGCAAAAAGCTCCACATTTTCGTCAACGTCAAGAAGGAAAACCTCCAGAAATTATTGAAGGAGCTGCCGGCACTCAAGAGGCCGACGGTAAGCCCGCTCTCCGAGGACGGGTGGTACGGCGTCAACACGGTAATCGACAAGAACGAGTTTATCAGGATAGTGCCCAAGATGAGAAAGCTGGCGCAGGGCTTGGTGGTACTGGAGCCAAAGCAGATACTGCCCCTTGACGAGATAAACTTGGACGGATACTCCTGATGAAGATTCTCAACGTCGCAGACCCGGCGGCCGAAGCAGCGCGACTGCGCAAGACAGCTGCAATATCCGACTCGCTCCTGCAAGACGCCAGAGAGATAATGAAAAGCGTGGCAGAGCGCGGCGATTCTGCCGTTCTCGACTATACCGCGAAATTCGACGGCGTCGTGCTAGGTTCGCTCAAAGTGACCGAGCAGGAAATAAAGCAGGCGTACAGCCAGGTCACGAAAGAGCAGGTAAAGGCAGTCAGGCTCATGAAAGACCGGCTGGCAAAGAGCGAGCTTGCTGTGTTGAAGCGGCTGAAGGGTATCGCCGTTTCGTCAGATGGCGTCAGGATAGATCGCGTTATAAAACCGGTCGCAAGCGTCGGTTGCTACATCCCCGGCGGAAAGGCGCGCTACCCAAGCACGGTGGTGATGTGCGCGGTGCCGGCCAAGGCCGCCGGCGTAAAGAGGATTGTAGCCATTTCTCCGCCGAGAAAGGACGGCACAATCGACCCGCTGACGCTGGTTGCCGCGGACATTTGCAGCGTCGATGAATTCTACAAGGCTGGCGGGGCGCAGGGAATAGCCGCGCTTGCATACGGCACAGAATCGATAAAACCTGTGAGCAAGATAGTCGGCCCCGGCGGCATGTTCGTGACGGCTGCCAAGCTGATCTCTTCCGGCAATGTTTCCGTTGACATGGTGGCAGGGCCGACAGAGTTATTGATATACGCCGACGCGACAGCCGACCCGCGGCTTGTGGCAGTCGACCTGATCTCCCAATCGGAGCACAGCACCGACACCGTCTGCGGCCTCGTGACAACCTCTGAGAAGCTGGCGTCGCAGGCGCAGGCCCTTGTTCAGTCGATGGCTGAAAAGATAACGAGGTCAGATATCGTCAAAGGCAGTCTGGAGAAAAACGGCTTTGTCGCCATCTGCAAGAACGAGGGTGTGTGCATCGAGTTCGTCAACGAGTTTGCCCCCGAGCACTTGGAGATAATGTGCAGGAACGCGGAAGCAGTTGCAAAAAAGGTAGATTCCGCCGGGCTCGTGCTGATTGGAAAATACGCGCCTTCGTCTGCAAGCGACTACTCCCTTGGCTCCAACCACGTGCTCCCGACGCTGGGGTTTGCCAAGTCGCGCGCGTCGCTGTCGGTGCTCGACTTTGTAAAGATCGTCAACACGGTCAGGGTGAGCAAGGCAGGCTTGGCAAAGGCGGACAGGGCTGTCAGGGAAATGGCGGGTGCAGAGGGGCTTCTGAACCACTATGAGGCAGTGAAGGCGAGGACGGATGAAGAGTAGGCTCGGTGACAGCATCAAGAGGATCGGCCGGCTAGGGACCTATCCGAAGCCGGAAAAGGTGGAAGGCGCGATCAAGCTGGATTCGAACGAAAATTTTGCGCTCGACAGGGATTTTGTAACAAGCGTGGCTTCCGAGGCGGCGCGGCAGGTGGACCTGAGGGAGTACCCGCTCGACCAGCTGGACGAGCTCTACTCGCGGCTTGCCCGGTACGCCGGCGTAAGCGAAAAATGCGTGGCGGCCGGCAGCGGCTCCGACCAGATAATCGAGCTACTGCTATCGACTCTCCGCAGCAGGCGGGCGACTGTGTTTTCGCCCACGTTTTCGTATTTCATCAACAGGTGCGAGCTCCACGGCATCAAGGTAGAACAGGTGCCGCTCAAGCGCGACTTTACGATTGACAGAAAAGCGTTTGTAAAGAGCGCCAAGAAGTCCGACCTTGTCTACATCTGCTCGCCAAACAACCCGACTGGCAACCAGATCGACAGAAAGACCGCGCTCGACATCATCGACTCGCTGAAAGGCAAATTAGTATTGGTGGACGAGGCGTACGTGGATTTCGCAGACTACTCGCTGTCTGCGGACGCGACAAGGCGCGACAACGTGGTCGTGCTCCGCACGCTTTCAAAGGCGTTCGGGCTTGCAGGGGCAAGGGTCGGATACATGGCCGCGAACGAAAAGTTTGTCCGCATCTTCAGGTCAACTATCCAGTCGCCCTACCCCATAAGCACGCTTTCGCTTACTATAGCGTCCGGCGTGCTTGCGCGCGCCGATCAGGTCAGGCAGACGATCAGGTCGGTAAAGGGCGAGCGAGGCAGGCTGTTTGCCCGGCTTGCCAAAATTGACAGCATCATGGTGTTCAAGTCGGACGCCAACTTTCTGTTTATCGAAGCCGGCAGGAACTACAGGCCCATTTCAAGGGCGCTCAGGAGCAGCGGCATCGTGGTCAAGGAGCTCGGCAACCTCGCCGGCCACAGGGGCTGCATAAGAGTGACCGTCGGCACCCGGGAAATGAACGACAAGTTCCTCCAGTGCGTAGAAGGGTCGCTCTGATGTTTGATTGCGCGCTCTTTGACATCGATGGCGTGCTCGTGGACATCCGCAAGTCGTACAACGCGGCCATAAAAAAGACAGTCGAGTACATGCTCAAGTCCATAACCGGTAAATCATATCGCAGCCTTGTCACCGACCAGATCATCCTGAAATTCCGGGCCAGCGGCGGCTTTAACAACGATACCGACACGACATACGCAATAACGCTTGCGATGCTTGCCAGACGGCCGAAAAATATTGCACAGGGGAGAAAGTTTCTGATGCAGGTGGCGGGGAACGCTGACGCAACAGGCTACCTGTCTGTGGAAAAGTACCTAGCCAGCCATGGCATTGAGAAGTGGAAGGAGCTGCTGAACTATCCTTCATCGATCAGGGACAGCATGCTTGCAAGGGTGTTTGACGAATTGTTTTACGGGCCGGAGCTTTTCAGTAAGCAGGATCATTTGGAGCCCGAGTACTGGTCCGGCGGCAGGCCGTTTATCAGTTACGACAGGCTCGACGTGAGCACAAAGACGATGAAAAAGCTCAATGAAATGTTCAATGGCAACCTTGCACTAGTTTCCGGCAGGAGCTGGCTTGCGGCAGAGTATTCGCTCAGGCCGGTGATGAAATATTTCAACCTTGACGCCTGCGTGTTTCTGGAAGATGAAAAGCGGGAGTACGCCAAGCCGAACCCGTACGCGATCAGGCACGCGATGGAAGTTATGGACGCGAAAAGCGCAATCTATGCCGGCGACTCTGCCGAGGACCTGATGATGGCAAGGCGCGCCGAAAAGGAGGCCGGAGTAAAGATAGCGTTTGTCGGCGTCTACGGCAACAGTCCGCGGCCTGCCAGCACCATTGCCGACTTCAAAAATGGTGGCGTTGAGGTTATGATAAAAAGGACCGACCAGCTGCCTGCAATCATAAGCAGGAAGCTAAAATAAAAAATCGGGCTGCCCGGGGTTTTAGAAGTTCATGATATAGAATCCGTCTGACAGGAGCTTCTTTACGCTGATGTGCTGCTCGAACTCGTCAACAAGCTCGACCCTGCACCCTTGGACTGATTCCTTAGCGCCAAATGCGGTGGCACAGAACATGCAGGCCCCGGACACATTGTCATTTACCGATTCGTAAAGCTGATGCGCGATGTGATCCTTCTTGGACAGCTCGTCAGGCCACTTTGTGCCCGTGCCGTCGAAATACAGGCGCACTTCGTCCCCTGCCCGCCTCAGCTCCTTTGCAGTTATCATCGCGTTCACCACGCGCCCCAAGCCTTCGTGAGTCCCGGTGTCTGAAAACACGAATACTGCTACTTTCATCCGATCACCTCCTATTTTTTGTAACCAGATGAAGAAAGGTAACCTATATTAGTTAGAAAGTAACAAAATTGTAGGCAGGTGAAAGGCAGGTAACTTGAATTCCAACCTCAAAGTCTGCCCCATATACAACACGTTTGACCTGATAGGCAAAAAGTTTACAATCCTGATCCTGCGCGACATGATGCTGTACGGCAAGACGCGCTTTAACGAGTTTTTAGACTCTGTTGAAGATATCAATTCAAAAACCCTCTCACTGAGGCTCAGAGAAATGGAGCGCGACGGGCTGATCAAGAGGCACGTCTATCCTGAAATGCCACTGAGGGTCGAGTACGTGCTTACCGACAAGGCAAGACATCTCAGGCCGGTGCTCGAGCAGATGGGAGAATTCTCCGCACGGTTTTGTGCTACCGACGTGTTCAGGGACAAAAGGCCAAGAGCTTTCAGGCAGGCTCTGGAAATGGTAAAGTAACTTTTTGGTATGCAGATTACCAAAAAGTTACTTTTGATTTTAATACGTAGTTGCGCCTAACTATTGACATTGGATATCCGGCCGCCTTTCAGTGAAGAAACGGCAAGAGCGAAAGTAAAGGCTGCGGAGGATGCTTGGAACACTAGGGACCCGGAGCTGGTGGCAAAAGCATACACTGAGGACTGCGAATGGAGAAACCGCACTGAATTTATCAAGGGGCGGCAGGCGATAATCCAGTTCCTCAAGCGCAAATGGGCAAGAGAGCTTGATTACAGGTTGATGGAGTTGTGGTGCTATGCGGGCAACCGGATATCTGTGCGTTTTGAATACGAGTGGCGTGATGCTAAAACCGGCCAGTGGATGAGGACTCATGGAAATGAACACTGGGAATTTAACAACGATGGGCTCATGCGCAGAAGGGATATGAGCGCAAACGACTACCCGATCAGCGAGCCGCAACGCCGCTATTTCAAAACACACGGGGTGCCGTAGCTTTGGAATTAAGCTTGATCGGTGTCCCAACTAATTCGTCTGGCAAAACAAACGGCGTCGCCAATGCGCCTGCGACCCTTCGCCGCGTGGGATTGACTGAAGCGCTGGAACGCCTTTCTGATGTCCGCGACGAAGGAGACGTAACATTTTCCAGACCATCGACTAAACGCGACGTTGAATCAGGAATTATCACGCCTGATTCTCTTGCTTCAATGATCCGCAACGTGCGCGCCAGAGTCAGCGGCGTTCTGCAGAGTGGCAGGTTCCCTCTGGTAATCGGGGGCGACTGTCCCGTTCTCTTGGGCTGCCTGGCGGCGTGCAAAGGCATGGATCCGGGGCTGCTGTTCGTAGACGGCCACGAGGACGCATACCCTGCCAACAGATCTCCTACCGGCGAGGCCGCGGACATGGAGCTTGGATTTGCACTAGGACTAGAGGCTCAAGAGCTGGTACGAGAAGCTGCTGGTTCTATTCCATTGATAGATGCTTCCAAAGTTTGCATACTGGGCGCCCGCGACAAGAAGGTGCTGCAGAAAACAGGCATAAGATCACTGCATGGCGTGGTAGAATACCGCGACGATAAGGAGCTTCGCGCAGGCAACATTGCGGCTTTGACCAACAAAGCCGTGCGGCGTTTGACCGGCAAGTTGTGGCTCCACATCGATCTGGATGTGCTGTCTACAAGGTCGCTTCCTGCGGTGGACTATCGGCAGCCCGGCGGCCTGAGCTGGAAGCAGCTGGAAGAACTTGCCAGAGCGGCCATGTCTTCCGGCAATGTCATAGGATGCAACGTGACTATCTACAATCCCGATCTGGATCCGGACAGGCGCCATGCGAAGCGTATCGTCAAGTTTCTCAGCATGGTGCTTGCGTAAATTGCACCTTCGCCACTTTTAAATAAAGTATTAGCAGTTTAACACACACGTTGGTTGCTGCGAGGAGGGCAAGGATTGAGAGGGTCACAAAAGAGACCGCGGTCACCGTGCAGGTCAACATCGACGGCACGGGCAAGACGAGCGTCAAGACCGGCCTCTCGTTCATCGACCACCTCATCACTTCTATTGGCAATCACGCCATGATCGACATCACGCTTGTCGGCAAGTCAAACGACGGAATAGTTCACCACCTTGCAGAGGACGTCGCCAATGCATTGGCGCAGACGATAGACAAGGCTCTGGGCGAAAGGGCACGGATCGCAAGGTTTGGCTACGCGCTGATCCCGATGGACGAAGCGCTTGCCTACGCGTCTATCGACCTGGTGAAGAGGCAATATCAGAAGGTGGAACTGAAGCTGACCCGCGACAGCATCGAAGGCATGCCGAGGGAGGACCTCGAGCACTTTTGTAGGTCACTTGTCCAGAACTTGGACGCGTGCACCCACATTACAGTGCACTATGGCGACAACGACCACCACAAGGTCGAGGCCGCGGTCAAGGCTTTTGCAGTCGCGCTCAGGATGGCTACCGCCATTGACAGCAGGAGAAAGGGAGTGCCCAGCACAAAGGGGGCGATGTGATGGCAAAGATCGCGATATTCGACTACGGAGCAGGCAACCTCTTCAGCCTAAAGTCGGCGCTCGAGCGGAACGGAGCAGAGGGCGTGGAGATAATCTACGACCTGAAGGAGGCGGACAGGTTCGACGGGCTGGTGTTACCCGGAGTGGGCAACTTTGACCCCGCGATCAAGTCGATAGAGCGCAGCGCAAAGCACCTTGACAGGGCTATCGAGAGCGGCAAGCCTGTGATGGGCATATGCCTCGGCATGGAGATGCTATTTGACAGGAGTGAGGAGGGCAGGCTGGAAGGACTGAAGGTGCTGGGAGGCGATGTCGTCATGCTTCCAAAGCGCAAGGTCAAGATCCCCCACATGGGCTGGAACAACCTGCAGATCAGGGGCGACAGCAGATTGCTCAAGGGCGTCAAGGACAACGCGTGGGTGTATTTTGTCCACTCGTACAGGACCGTGCCAAAGAACAAAAAGCTGGTGGTGGCGACCTCGGACTACGGGGTGAGCGTCCCGGCTGTCATTGAGAAGGGTAACTTGGTGGGCGTTCAGTTTCACCCGGAAAAATCCGGCGATGTCGGCGCAGTCATGATCAGGAATTTTATCGAAATGTGCAACAACGAGGCAAAATGAAGGTCATAGCCGCAGTCGACATCATGGGTGGGAGCGTAGTCAGGCTTGTCAAGGGCGACCCGGCGAAAAAAACGATCTACAGCAGCGACCCTGTTGGAACGGCTAAGAAATGGGAGGTGGCCGGAGCCGACATGCTGCACATAGTTGACCTTGACGCGGCGCTTGGCAGCGGCAGCAACGCAGAAGTTGTCGACAAGATAGCCGGGTCGGTCAAGATCCCGGTTCAGGTGGCCGGCGGCGTCAGGTCTGCTGAAAAGGCGGAGGAGATGTTAGCCAAGGCGTCAAGGGTCGTGATCGGCACGATGGCGTACAGCGAGCCGGAGGCCGTGAGAAAGCTGGCAAAAAAGAGCCCCGGCAGGATCGTGATCTCGATAGATCAGGTTGGCGGCAACGTCATGGTGAAGGGATGGAAAGAGTCTACCGGGACTAAAGTCGCGGACGCGATATCGCAGTTTTCGGCGATGGGCGTCGCCGAGTTCCTGCTGACAAGCGTCGAGCGCGACGGCACGCTGCAGGGACCCGATATCGCGACCCTGGCAGACGCCGCCAAGTCAGCAAGAATAATTGCAAGCGGCGGGATCGCAAGCCTAGAAGACATCGTGAAGGTCAGAAGCGCCGGCTGCAGCTCTATCATACTGGGCAAGGCGATGTACGACGGAAAGGTGAGCATCGAGAGGGTGAAGGCTCTGGCATGACGCTTGCAAAGAGGATAATCCCGTGCCTCGACGTGGACAACGGCAGGGTGGTCAAGGGGGTGCACTTTGCAGAGGTGAAGGACGCCGGCGACCCGGTGGAGCTGGCCAAAAAATACAGTGAGCAGGGCGCTGATGAGCTTGTTTTCCTCGACATCACCGCGTCGCAGCAGGGGAGGGACACCATGAAAGATGTCGTTAGGAAAGTTGCAAGCGTTATAGACATCCCGTTCACCGTAGGCGGCGGCATAAAAAAGCTTGAAGACGCCCGCGGCATCCTGCTTTCAGGCGCAGACAAGGTTTCGATAAACACGGCTGCGGTGAAGAACCCGGAGCTGGTAACGCAGCTGATGTCGATTTTCGGCAAGCAGTGCGTGGTTGTTGCAATTGACGCCGACAGGAACTACAGCGTCGAAAAGGGCAAGACAATCTTTAAGCATAGGGGCAAGAAGTTCTGGTTCGAGGTTAGGATCTACGGCGGCAAGGAGGACACCGGCCTTGACGCGATCAGGTGGGCGAAAGAGGTTGAGAAGCGCGGGGCCGGCGAGATATTGCTCACCAGCATCGACGCCGACGGGACCGAGAACGGCTACGACATCGAACTGACAAAAGCGATCTGCAATTCTGTAAGGGTGCCGGTGATCGCGTCTGGCGGCTGCGGCAGCGCGCGACACATGCTCGACGTATTCGACAGGACGGACGTCGACGCCGCGCTAGCCGCGTCGATATTCCACTATGAAAAGTCGACGGTCGACAAGGTAAAGAGATATTTGAAGAGAAGCGGCGTCAGAATCAGGATTTAGCCCTACTGCTGCTTTTCTTCTTTATCGAAATCCAGTCGTTCGTCAAGCCTTTTCTGCAATTCCTTGTACAGGCGGTACTTTTGGTATGTTCATCCGAAAATGGTGGGCACAGTGGTTGTACAGAGGGTTGAATGTCATGCCTTCGATTAATTTGAAATAACCCTTGCTCTATTAAGAGATGAGAATGTTCAGCAGCCCTAATCGCATACCGTTTGAAACCCACCTTGATGGGCTGAAAGAGCCGGCAAGATCGATAATGCTCGACCTGCGCGCCTTTGTCAAGTCGCTCGGCAGTAACGTGATAGAAGAGGTGAGGCCGCACAGGGTGACATATTCCAAGACTATGAACCTCCGGATGTTCCTTGATGTCGAGCCGCGTGTAGACTCGCTGATGCTGTCGATAAGGTACGGCAGGGCCGCACCCCCTGCAACTGCGACACTCAGAACTGCGCAGGACGCCGAGAACGTGAAAAAGCAGATAGCCGATGCGTATAACAAGATTCAGTAGTTGACAGAAAAGTCGGCAAACTCGCCGGTGTATTTTTCAAACCTTACGCGGACATCAAGCACGTTGGCCTTTGGCGGACCCACGTGGCACCACTCTATCACTTCGTTGACATCCATCTCTTCGCCTTCAAAGACTGCCTCCACCCGCCCGTCGGGCAGGTTGCGCACCCAGCCGGCGACCCGGTGCCTGGTGGCCACCTGCTTTGTGTTCTGCCGAAAGTAGACGCCCTGGACCCTGCCGATGATAAAAACGTGGGCGCGGGACTTTTTGCTGCTCACTTCTTAGTGATGCTATCGCTGATCTAAAAAATGTTCCCGCGATTAGGCCAGGTCGCCGCCCTCTTCTCTGAAGAGGTGCTCGTACGTCGTGCCCTTCCTGACGAGCCGGAACTTGCCGTCGCTGTCCTTCATCACTATCGGCGGCTTTGTCTGGCAGTGGAAAGGCATGTTGAACACGACCGAGTACGCGCCAACGTTGTAGAACGAGATGTACCTGCCTATTTCGGACTCGTTCAGGTCAGACGCCTTTGAAAGCGGAAAGACGTCGTACGTGTCGCACAGCCTCCCTGCAAGGTGCGTGTTCTTTACCGGCGCAAGAGCTGTCGTCCTGTCCTTGCTGT
Organism: Nitrososphaera sp.; assembly: GCA_035620415.1. Classification (GTDB taxonomy): domain Archaea; phylum Thermoproteota; class Nitrososphaeria; order Nitrososphaerales; family Nitrososphaeraceae; genus Nitrososphaera. The sequence goes on along the minus strand of DASPGV010000075.1, from coordinate 22,137 downwards.
CAACCAGCGGGACAACTTCCTGCGGGTACTCCTGCTTTAGCAGCGCCGCGTCGAGCAGGATGTGATAGCCGGCGTCGACTATCACTATCTTGTGTTCGTTGTACTCCTTGGTGTTCACAACCCTCGATACCAGCATCGACGACTCTGCCACCAGGAACCTTCCACTTTCGATCATGAGGGTGAATATGCCGTGAGTCTCTGCGAGCTGGTTCAGCTTGCCGACGTGGTTCTCTGCCATCTGTGCCGGCGTCGGCACGAGGTCGTTGTAGAAGACGGGCGTCCCGCCACCGATGTCAAATGTGTTTACCTGAAATGCAGGGTTCTCCTTCTTCATCTTGGTCATGAACGCGTCCATCTTGTCGAGCGCGTGGGTATAGCACGAAAAGTCGGTTATCTGCGATCCAAGGTGGAAGTGGAACCCCTCGAATTTCAATAGGTCGCTTGCCATGATGTGCTTGACCATCTTGGCCGCGCTGTCAATTGTGCCCCCGTTGAACGGGACTCCGAACTTGCCGTTCCTGTAGGAGGCGCGAACTTCGGCCTTTACACCTACTTCGGGGTTCACGCGTATCATTGTCAGCGGCCTTGGTCCAGTCTTGCCCGCAGCCTTGGCAAGGTTTGCCATCCCGTTGTACGAGCTGACGACAACCCTCCTGATGCCGCTCTGGAGAACTTCAATATACTCCTCCTCCTCCTCCGTCACGCTGGTGTATATGATGTTCTCCGGGTCTGCCTTGCACTGCTTGACGAAATGCAGTTCGCCAAGCGATGTCAGGTCGAAGGTCACCCCGTCCTTCATGAAGGTCTTAATCACCGCCGGAGTAAAGTTGGCCTTGATCGAGTACGCGACCTTGACCGGACCTTTGTACTTTGAATAAGCGCTGTGCAGTTCCTTTGCCTTTGCATGCAGCGTGTCTTCGTCCACCAGATAAAGCGGCGTGCCGTACTGTGTCACCAGTTTGCTGATGTCAACGGGCTTGACAAAGCGGTTTAGAGCGGCTGCAGCTGGCTTTTCTACGAGTTGAACTTGTGGATTTTCAGCCAATTTCTTTTAGTTAGGTTTATCATAAAACCAATTGCTTAAAAACATTTGCCCGCGGGTCGATCTACAGCCTGACATTTCTTGTCAAAGATCGTTAGCTTACAAAAAAGAGGAAAAGAGTTAGCGGTAATACGGGACCGCCTTTTCTGTCGGCTTGCCTTCCCTCTGGGTCTTGATCTTCCTTACCGCCTCTTCAAAGTGGCGCAGCATCACGTGCGCTTCCGAGGCGTGCTTTGCCGCTTCCTCCGGCGTCGGATATTTCGCAAGATACTCGTGCAGCACTAGCGACACCGCTGTGTTGGAGACCGCGCTCGTGTCCGCTCCGCTGAACCCTTCTGTCAGCTCGGCGACCTTGACAAAGTCCACGTCGGGGCCCATCGGCTTGCCCTTTGCGTGGATCTCCAGTATTCTCTGCCTTGCCGCCTTGTCAGGCATCGGGACGAACACTATCTTGTCGAACCTGCCGGGGCGAAGCAGCGCAGGGTCAATCATGTCTGCCCTGTTTGTCGCGGCGATTACCACAACTCCTGAAAGCGACTGGATGCCGTCCAGCTCTGTCAGCAACTGCGACACCACGCGCTCGGTGACCATGCTGTCGCCTCCCATGCCCCTTGTCGGAGCTATAGAGTCGATCTCGTCAAAGAACACCACGCACGGGGCTGCCTGCCTAGCCCTCCTGAAGATTTCGCGGATACCTCGCTCTGACTCGCCTACCCACTTGCTCAGCAGTTCGGGTCCCCTTACGCTGATAAAGTTGGCCTCGGACTCTGTCGCCACAGCCTTTGCGAGCAGCGTCTTGCCGGTTCCCGACGGCCCGTGCATCAGCACTCCCTTTGGCATGGTGTGCCCCAGTTTAGCGTATAGGTCGGGATACCTCAGCGGCCACTCGACTGCCTCCTGTAGTTCGCGCTTGACCTCCTCTAGTCCACCTATTGCGGACCATGGTATGTCCGGCGACTCCAAGTAGACCTCCCTCATGGCAGAGGGCATTACTTCCTTGACCGCGTTTTCAAAGTCGCTCATGGTTACTATCAGTTTGTTGAGCACTTCTGGCGAGAGCTTTTCGTCCTCCAGATTAAGCTCAGGCAGAACGCGACGCAGGCACTTCATGGCAGCCTCCTTGCAGAGGTATTCGAGGTCTGCGCCAACAAAGCCGTGGGTCACCGCCGCGATCTTGTCCTGGTCGACGTCGGTGTCAAGCGGCATGTTGCGTGTGTGTATCTGCAATATCTCCAGCCTTCCACGCTTATCTGGGACCTTGATCTCTATTTCTCTGTCAAAGCGGCCGGGCCTTCTCAGAGCCGGGTCGATTGCGTTTGGTCTGTTGGTCGCTGCAATCACGATGACTTTGCCCCTTGCTTCGAGGCCGTCCATGAGCGACAGCAGCTGCGACACGACCCTCCTTTCGACCTCGCCGGTCACTTCCTCGCGTTTTGGAGCGATCGAGTCGATCTCGTCTATGAATATTATGGAGGGTGCTTTTTCCTTTGCCTCCTTGAATATCTCCCGCAAACGAGCCTCCGACTCGCCGTAGAACTTGCTCATTATCTCCGGGCCGGATATGCTGATGAAGTGCGCGTTGCTTTCATTCGCGACTGCTTTAGCAAGTAATGTCTTGCCTGTTCCTGGCGGACCGTAAAGCAATACACCCTTGGGTGCTTCAATTCCCAGCTTTTCGAATATCTCGGGGTGTCTGAGCGGAAGCTCGATCATTTCGCGGACCTTCTGGATCTCTTCCTTCAGGCCGCCGATGTCTTCGTACGTTACCTGCGGGACTCCCCTCAGGGTTTCGCCCTTTTCTGCGATGTGGAATATCGTCTTTTGGGTAACCAGCACTGCGTCTGCTGCCGGCGTGACTCCGATTACTTGGAATGTCAGCCTGCCGCCAAAGTACGGAACCATGACATTGTCGCCCTTGATGAGCGGCACGCTTTCCAGCGCGTCTGCCAAATATCGCTCGTCGATCGGCGGAATGGCTTCAAGCGGCGCAACGATCACCTTCTCCGCTGGGACAGCTTTGATCTTCTTTACAATTACAGTGTCGCCTATCGCTATGCCGGCGTTGTTTCTGACAAGCCCGTCAACGCGAATTATGCCCTTGCCCTCGTCTGAAGGGTAAAGCGGCAAGCACTTTGCGACCGTCCTGCGCTTGCCTCTAATTTCAATAACGTCTCCAGTCGACGCTCCCAGTGAGTCCATCGAGTCATAGTCTATCCTTGCTACGCCGCGACCGACGTCTCTGGTATACGCCTCAAGTACCTTTAGGGATAAGGTATTCTGGCTCACATTAACACCTGTACATTACTGCTCTTTATACCTTTATTATCTTTCGCCCAGAAACTATTATTACAAACGCAAAAGTTTCCCCACAAATCGCAAAGAATTTCTAAAATTCGGCCCAGTAAACAGTTATAACTTTCCCTTGGTTTCCAATTATTGAATGAGTAAAGAAGACAAGAGACCGATGCTGCCAGGCGAGCACGTTGCGTCCATTGAAGAGTTTGAGGGAGGCAAGAATACCTACCTCGGTTCCGACGGGACCGTGCGATCCGCGTCAGTAGGCACAAGGGTTTACGATCTGAAACGCAGGATAGTAAAGATTGAGCAAAAGAATTCCCCGATGCTGCCCAAGATAGGCGACATGATCATCGGGTATGTGGAGATGATGTTCAGCAGCATGGTATCGATAAAAGTGCTTTACATCAACGAGAAGTGGTCCGAAGCCGGATTTTCGGCGATCGCAAATGCAAGGCTCGGAAGCCGGGCCGACATGGAGAGGAGGGGCGACAGGCGCGCAACCTTCCACAACGGAGACATCGTAAGGGGCAGAGTCATATCCTTGCTCAACTCCACGATTCACCTTACGCTTGCAGAAAAAGAGTACGGAGTGATTTACGCGCTTTGCTTCATGTGCGGAGGCGACACAGTCCGCACCAACGAGAGCACAATAAAATGCATAGATTGCGGCGCTTTCGAGAACCGAAAGCTGGCGCACGACTACGGCAAGGAGACTGCCCGTCTGATATACAAAGCAGGCAAGTAGCCATGGCAAGGGTTGCCTTCCAGGGTGAGCGCGGGGCCTATGGGGAAATGGCGACCATCCAATATTTTCAAAGGGCGAGCTTACTGCCAAAGAAATCTTTTCAGGACGTTTTTGACGCGGCGCAAGACGGTGGCGCAGACTATGCCGTGGTGCCGGTGGAAAACTCGATAGAGGGGAGCGTCAACGAAATCTATGATCTCTTACTCCAGACGAGGATGGGTGTGATAGGCGAGGTCTACCAGAGGGTCAGGCACTGCCTGATAGCGAACAAGGGCGCGAAAAAGATAAAGTACGTTCACTCGCACCCGCAGGCGCTTGCACAGTGCAGGAATTACCTGCTGAAAAATGGGCTCGAGCCCGTGCCGGCCTACGACACCGCCGGCGCGGTGAAGATGATAAAGGGGAAAAAGATGCTCGACTCGGCCGCGATTGCGAGCAAGAGGGCCGCTGAGCTTTATGACATGAAGATACTCGATGAAGATATTCAGGACAGGAAGAACAACTACACGAGGTTCCTAGTGCTATCTCCCAAGCAGGCAAAGAGCTACGCAAAGGGCGGCAAGTACAAAACTTCGATAATATTTTCGGTCAAGCATCTCCCCGGCGCGCTCTTTGGAGTAGTCGGCGAGTTTGCTATTCGCAGGATAAACCTGACCAAGATAGAGTCGCGCCCGACGAAGGAGACACCGTGGGAGTACAACTTTTACGTCGACTTTGAAGGCCATGAACGGGACAGGGCAGTACAAGATGCGCTCGGGTCGATCAGGCCCAAGACTTTGTACCTCAAGATATTAGGGTCCTACTATAAGGCAGAATCCAGTAGTACAAGTACCTAAATGACGGATGTCCGTGCAGGCCGGCGAGGCTGGCGCGGTTAGCCTCTTGTATCATATTCATTATTAACTTGACAAACCATCCAATCAGGCATGAAGTCAAAAATGAAGACTTTCTACATCTCGTCGGTAGCATTGTCGCTGATGATTTCGGCAGGCACGTTTGGCATATCGTACGGCAGTTCCAGCGACGGCTTCCAGGACGAGTTCAACCTGGAAGAATGCACACTCTCACCCAACGGGGCGAATGACTACTTCTTCTTGGAGCCAGGGTACGAGCTTGTCCTAGAAGGCGTGGATGAAGGCGAGGAAGTAGTATTGATCATCACTGTGCTCGAGCAGACTAAAGAGGTCGACGGCACAGAGACAAGAATAGTGGAAGAAAGAGAATCAGCAGACGGCGAGCTTGTAGAGGTGTCAAGGAACTTTTTTGCAATTTGTGTGGAGACCGGCGACATCTTTTACTTTGGAGAAGAGGTGGATGACTATGAAGACGGCGAGATCGTCAGCCACGAGGGCGAATGGGAAGCTGGCGTGAATGACGCAAGAGCCGGATTGATCGTGCCAGGAAATCCTGAAGTAGGAATGAAGTACTACCAGGAGGTCGCGCCCAGCGTAGCTGAAGACAGAGCCGAAGTCCTGAGTCTGAGCGAAGAGCTGGAGACGCCAGCTGGAGATTTTGAAGATGTCTTGAAGGTTGAAGAAACCACTCCGTTGGAGCCGGGAGTCGAGGAATACAAATTCCATGCACCCGGAGTTGGACTAATCCAGGACGGGCCATTACAGCTGACGGAATACATGCTGCCAGACTCTGCAATCTCTGGAAGTTCCGATGATGGATTCCAAGATGAGTTCAATCTGGACGAATGTGAAATGTCGTCCACTGGAAAAAATAACTACTTCTTTTTGCAGCCGGGATACCAGCTTACTCTGGAAGGCGAAGAGGACAGAGAAGAGGTTCAGCTGATACTCACGGTCCTGAGCGAGACAAAAGTCGTAGATGGAATAGAAACTAGAATTGTGGAAGAAAGAGAAAGCGTTGACGGCGAACTGGTCGAGATATCAAGGAACTTTTTTGCGATCTGTACAGAGACAGGAGACGTGTTCTACTTTGGCGAGGAAGTGGTCGATTATGAAGACGGCAAGATCGTCGGTCATGAAGGAGAATGGGAGGCGGGCGTGGACGAGGCAAGAGCCGGGCTGATCGTTCCTGCAAACCCCGAAGTTGGCATGAAATACTACCAAGAGATAGCTCCCGGAGTAGCCGAGGACAGAGCCGAGATCATTAGCCTGAACGAAGTGGTAAACACTCCGGCCGGAAGGTTCAACAAAGTCTTGCAGGTGGAAGAGTCCAACCCCCTTGAAGGGAACGAGAAAGAATACAAGTTCCACGCTCCGGGGATAGGGCTCATCCAGGACGAGGATCTAAAGCTGGTAAAGTACGTTCTGCCAGAAGCTGAAGATGGCGATTCGATGGCCGATGAGCGAATGGATAGGAGGAAGGCGATAGCAGCCAGGGAGAGCGGCGAGCAGATACACCAAAGGCACATGCAAGCAAGCCCGGCAAGCCGCGGCGAATACACCCCGGGGCTTGACTACGCGCTGGAGGCAAGCGGAGCGACAAGCGGCGAGACCAACGAAGAAGCGACGCTTGTGATGGACATCTCTGTCTGGAAGTCGAACGGCGCCGTTGTCATAATGGACGTGATCGGCGGTACGGTCAACGTAGGGAACCAAGATTACGACATCCATGTGGGCTATGCGCTCTACTCGATACAGCACAATGTCTTCAGATCGGCAGCTCTGGCAGTGGGCGAAGACGGTGACGTGCTTGCTCTCAGATTGTACGGAACCTCCCTATCTGATGTAAAGTTAGCTACGCCCGCCGGCGGAACCCCCGTAGGGCTTGCATTCGAAGGCGACAGAAACTTGCTGGGCGGGTGGACGCTCGAGATGGATGGCGCTATCCAGCAATTGGACGGCATCAGCTGATGCCTCCATCATTTTTTCTGATAGGAATCCTCGCAGGGTTTCTTATACAATGTTTGCAAGCCTGAAGTTGCAGCTACACGACCCCAAAGAAGGACCAAGACAAGGGCGGTTATGGCCCTCGCATGAAGAAAGTTGCACTGACGATACTGGTAATGGGAGTGTCCATCGCTCTTGTCATTGTGGTTTGGATAGGGATTGGAGACGATCCAAATTTTTCAGCAGAACAAATGCAGGAGCAGCAGGCTAGCCTGAGAGAGGAGTATGGCCTGTCGCAACAGGAAACTCTCACCGCGGAGCAGCTAGAGACTCCTCCGTCGCTGCTCGGTCTCGAGAGCAGCGCAGGTAATGAAACTTCGGTGGCATCCAACGCGACCGGAGGCGACCAGACGGTAGCCGGCAAACCGACTTCAGCTAATCAGACTGCCGCCTGCAATGCTACAGCGGGCAACCAGACATCGGCCGGCAACGGGACGGCGGCGTCGCCTGTATCCGGCAGTGTCATTAAGGTGTCTATAGTTTCGGGTGCGTCAGGCAAGACCGATGACGCTTACAATCCTAACCCGGTCCAGGCCAAGCCCGGCAACACGGTAACTTGGACCAACAGCGACTCCACGCCGCACATGGCGACATCAGGCGCGAATTCAAAGCCTGACGGCACTTTCGATTCCGGGACACTTAAGCGGGGTAAGAGCTTTGGCTTCATGTTTGAAAAGGCCGGAGAATATCCTTATTTTTGCACCCTACACCCGAACATGGCTGGGACGGTCAACGTATGCTGATAGCTTCTCATTAGCCCGAAGACTGCCTAGCGACGCCGGGTTTTCTTGCCTCTCTTGCTCTTTCTGCTTACCTTGCGGACCTTGCGCGCCTTTTGCTTCCTTTTCGTCTTTTTCTTTGTTATTTTCTTCTTAGGTTGCTTTTTCTTTACGAGCCGCTTCTTCTTACTTACCAATTTCTTCTTGAGCTGCTGTGATGCCTTTTTGTGATGGCAGGCGCAGGTGCATTTTAGAAAGTAGTTCACATCAATAGGCGATATCTCTTTCTTGAGCACTGCCCAGCCCGTGCATTTGGAGTGGTTGTCCTCTTCGCAGGGCTTTAGCAGCTTTTCAACCACGATGTCCCTGCTCTTGACAAGGGTGAGTGTCTTTACCGATGCCTTGGCCATCTACGCATGATCATTCTTGACTACTTAAATAGATTTTCAAAATCTGCACATGCTAGCGGTTCCTAAAGCGCAGGCCAAGGCCAATCACTATCACGCCCGTCACCATGAGCATCAGGGCCGCGCTCAGCCCCAGCGGGCTTGACTTTGTCTGCGTGTGGCCGCTAACTGTGAGGTCCGTGATTCCGGTGTTCGTGATCTCTATTCGGTACTCGCCGGCCTTTTGCGCTGTCAGCTCGTAATTGAAAGAGGTGGCGTTGCTGTCAGACGCGATCACCTGTCCTTCCGGCTCTGCTATGGTGATGTCAAATGTCGAGCCGCTTACCGCTATGCTGGCCTTGTTTCCCACGTTCATGTCTGGGTGAATGATGTCTGACGTACCCGGCCTGACAGTGTTGTCAAGTGATACGTCCACCGCAGTGTTGGCATAGATGCTTGACGCCGCGCCTATAGCAATGAACGCTATGCCAGCGGCCACTGCGGCGTAGAACAACTTGCCGGCCAACGTAAAGAGTCCCGGCGCGGCGCTATATAGCGCTTTGCTGCTTTTTCTTTGTCAGGACCTTTTCGGCGTCTTTTTCCCCTTGCAATATCAGCTTCTTTATCGTGGCCTGCGAGAAATCGGCGTCTTCAAATATAAAGTGCAGGTCCTCTGACCGCTCGATCTTGACAATCTCGTCGATTATCGCACCGCGATCCTGCGCCACCCTATAATACTCCCGCTCTATCTTCATTAACCTCGCCTGCGACTGCTGGTCAAGCTTGATGTTGCTCAAAATGTCGTGAATCTCCTTTAGCAGCAACAGGTACTTTGAGATGATCCTGGACATGCGCATGTTATAATCCGTCTTGTCGGTGTACATGATGTCCCTTGCCCTGTGCCAGCTGTCCAGCAGGTTCTGCGGCAGCTCCTCCTGTACGGCGGTGAACAGGTTCACGATATACACCCTCTTGTCATTCTTTGGCGACAGCTCGATCACTTCCCTGAGAGGGGTGTTGCTGAGCAGCGCGCCGTCCCAAAGGTATTTCCCACCCTTTTCGGTCCAGCGGATTCCGTAGAATGGAAAGCTCGCGCATGCTGCCAGGTGATCGGCATCCAGATCCATGCTGGCGCTGTCGATCATAACAGATTTTCCCTTCTTTATGTCGGTGCAAGTTGCAATCAGGCGCGGGGTGCTGCCCTTCAGTTTGGCAAAGTCTATGTATTTTTTCAGCGTCCCCTTTAGCGCGGTGAGGTCATAGAGGTACGGGAGCATGTAGATGCTGTCGAGGCCCGCCGCCGTGAACCACACTGGTGAAAAGACCTTGGGATTGCCGAAAAACGCCCCGTAATACGACGACATGGCCGCCCTGGCGGTTCCGGCATCACAGAGGGCGTTATCTTGTCCGCGACTTCCAGCCAGAAATCCTCAAGGTCACGCTCCGGCCGCCCGCTCTTTGAACCGGCGACTATCCCCGCGTTTATAGCTCCTATCGATGTGCCAGCGACGATGTCAAATTTTATGCCGTGTCGGGCAAGTACCTTGTACACGCCGCAATTCTAAGCCGAGCGAGCCCCCTCCCTGCATGACTAGTATGGTCTCGTAGTTAACTTTCTGTACATGCCTGATTTTCAGATCATTTATGCTCAATTTGCCACCATATAGAAGAGCAAAGTCTGAATTAAAAGTTGGGGGGCTGGCGCCTATGATTGAGCCGCGACCATTATGTCAAAATCCTGCGTCCATGCCACGTAAACGCCGCCGTCCGCTGCAACCGCCGGCCAGAATCCTTCGCCTCCTAGGCTTTCCTTCTCTCCAAAAGCCACGCCCCCGTTGGAGCTTGCTGCAATGAATATCTCGTTCTCATCCGTCCACACTGCATAGACATTATTGCCGCTTGCGGCGACGTCTGGAGACGCGCCGGCAGCAACACTCGTTGTGTTGAAGTTGATTCCGTCTGAGCTCCTTGCGACGATGGCGTTCTCATTTTCGACGCCTGCGACATGGGCGCTTTTGCCCGACATTTGCGCGTTGCAAGCCGTCATACGCCACAGGACACGCACCGTGCTGTGAGAGAAGCGACAACATAGCAAAGAACTTTCAATTGATTATGCGCAAGGTACTAAAGCTCATCAACAACATCACATGATGTCGACGTCGTGTGGCTGGCTCTCTATGTAGCCGGCCGATGTCATCTTGACGAATTCGGCGTTCTTCTGCATCTCCGGTATTGTCTTGGCACCACAGTACGATAACCCCGAGCGCACTCCGCCGGCCAGCTGCCTTACTATTTCCACGACACTTCCCTTGTAGGGCACCATAGCCTCCACGCCCTCCGGCACATAGTCGTTCAGGTCGTCCGAGTCTATGACCTGTGGCCCCTCCTCTCTGTATTTGCGGCCAAGCGATGCATAGAACGACGCCATACCGCGGTACATCTTGAATTTCTTGCCATTCTTTACTAGCGTCTTGCCGGGGCTCTCATCGGTTCCTCCAAACAGGCTGCCGACCATGACCGACGACGCGCCGGCAGCAAGTGCCTTGGTAATGTCGCCCGAGTTTCGTATGCCTCCGTCGGAGATAACGGGCACGTCATAGTCGCGTGCGACCCTGACGCCGTCAACCACAGCTGTGAGCTGTGGCACGCCCGAGCCCGTGACCACCCTGGTTATGCAAATCGAGCCTGAACCCACGCCCACCTTGACCGCATCGACCCCGGCCTTGATGAGGTCCCTTGCGCCGTCGCTTGTAGCCACGTTGCCGGCGATAAGCTCGCAGGCCGGAAACGCCTTTTTGATCATATGGACGGTGTTGATCGCGTTTTCGCTATGGCCGTGCGCGATGTCGACCACGAGCACATCGGCGCCTGCTCCAAGCAGGGCCTCGGTGCGTTCGAGGTAGTCGCCCTTGACCCCCACGGCCGCGCCTACCAGCAGCCTGCCCTTTTTGTCCTTTGACGCATGCGGGTACTGCTCCATCTTCAAGATGTCCTTGCTGGTGATGAGCCCAACTATTCTACGCTTGTCGTCTACCACTGGCAGTTTTTCGATCCGCTGGTTGTGCAGGATTTCCTTTGCCTGATCTATCGTGGTGCCGGCCTTGGCAGTGATGACGTCCTTTGTCATCAGCTCTGAAACTTTGCGCTTATTGTTCTTTTCAAACATGGTGTCGCGCCTTGTGATGATTCCGGCTAGCTTGCCACCTTCTTCGACCAACAATCCCGATACGCCGTATTCTTCCATCGCCCTCTTTGCCTGTGCCACGGTGACTTCGGGCTTGATCGTGTAGGGCTGCTCTATCATGACCGATTCCGATCTCTTGACCCTCAGGATCTCGTCAACCTGGTCTTCGATTGTCATGAAGCGGTGGATTATTCCGATCCCTCCTTCCCTTGCGATCGCAACAGCCATCGCCGACTCTGTCACTGTGTCCATATTGGCGCTTACAATCGGTATGTTGAGCGTGATCTTGCGCGAAAGTTTCGTGCGCAGGTCGGTCTGGGACCTGGAAACTATGGGCGACCGTTTAGGAACGAGAAGTACGTCGTCAAATGTCAGACCTTCTCTAATGTCCAACTATTCCCTTGCTGTTTACGCGTCTGGTAGGATTATAAGCGTTTGCCATCACGGCTTCAACAATTGTAGCATCGTCAGCGCGCGGACAGTCTCCCTCACGCTGTGGGTTCTTATGATGCTGGCACCGTTCATGACTGCCACCGCTTCACAGATTATTGAAGGTATCAGGCGGTCATCGCCCTGCACATTGAGCAGGTGTCCAATGAATGACTTTCTCGATACAGATACGCACACAGGCGCAAGGACAGCCAGCTTTTTCAGGTCTGATAAAACTTCAAGATCGCGTGCATACCACGGCATGTCGGTCATCTTCGTAAAGAACGGATTCTTACCTTCTTCCCGGAAGAATCCGATCGACGGATCGATGGCGACGTCTTGTACGCCGGCCTTTCTTGCAACGGAGATACTCTCCTCCAATGCCTTGATCGTACCCGCAAGCCTGCCAGTGGCAGGAACCCTGCTGTACGCGCCTGCTATCACCGGCACGCCGGCCTTTGCAGCAACTCGAACCATTCGTGGATCGTATTTCAGGCCGGTCACATCATTTATGGCGTCGGCGCCGACAGCTATTGCCTCCTCTGCCACAGAAGCGCGGGGCGTGTCGGCAGATATTGGAAGGTCGCACGCGCCCTTGGCGGCCCTGACTGCAAGCTTCATCCTCCTTATCTCTTCTTCTAATGGAATCACCGTCTCGAGGTAGGGCGCAGTAGACATGGCGCCGATGTCGATGACGTGTGCGCCGTGCTCCTGCATCTTCTTTGCAGTCTCTGCAATCTCCCCCTCGCCTGTCCTGACAGAACCCTTGTAGAACGACTCGGGACTGACGTTAATGACGCCTATGATCTTGGTCGCGTGTTTTTCGCCGACCTGAACCCGCCCTATCTTCATCGTCCAGTTCTAGCCGGCTGCGATATATTAAATGCCATGTCTGCTAGTGCTGCGGTTGGATTCTGCAACTTCGGATCCTGCGCTGTACGTGCCCAAGATGATGTTCTTGACAAAAGGCAAAGGAGTCCAAATGATTATCTGCCTAGACTTTTTGCGCCCCATCTCCCTTCTAGGGTCCTTCTCCGGGTACGGATCCGGGGGCTCCTCGCCAAGCTGGCCAAAGATCGCGTCGTTCAGCGCATGGTCGCGCTTCCGCGGGTTCTTTTTCTCGACGCTCATGAAATAGCTTGGCGTCAATCACTAATAACGGCTTTATACAACTCTACAAAAGTACTGGTATGGATTTTGAAAAGCTCTGTGATAAGGTGTTTTCGCTCAGCGACGACATCAGGTACGCCGGCGTAATCGACGACACTGGTGCGCAGGTAGCCGGCGGCATGCGCAAGGGCATCGACTCGATAGTGAGCGAGACGGAGGAGGAGCTCTTCCTCACCCAGACCGCTTTGCGAAAATCGATGAGAGAGCGCTTTGATAGGGCGATGGGCAGGGCAAGGTTCGCTTATGTCGAGCGTGAAAAGATATCGATCCTGACGTTCTACATGGAGGACAAGATCCTGCTTGTGACTCTGGAGCCAAACGTGGACTCCCATACGGCGATGGATATAGCGGACGACACGCTGGATCTTCTGAATGGCAAAAAGTGACTACCCGAGGTCGTCGAGATACGCCCGGGCGCACTGCTCCGAGCAGAACATGGGCACCCCAACCGGGACTCCAAGCGAGGGCCTTATCGACAGCTTCACCGGGTTTCCGCAGTTGGCGCAGTAGGCAGGCGCTTCGGTGATCGCCATGCCTTCTGTTCGCGCTTCCTGTTTTTATTTCGAATTATGTAGGCATCGAGACACAAGACGGTTGCCATATTGCATTTGCTCGAGTACAAGACAGTATGTCATCCGGGTTTACACGCCGATGCTTATTCTAGGCAGGCTCGTTGTGGACTTGATGCGCCAGCTAAAAGTCTTTAGATGTGAAATATGCCACGCGCCATTTCTATTCGAAAACAACCTGCAGGATCATGTTATAGCGGCACATCCGCCAAAAGAAGCTCCCAAAAAACCGGCCAAGCGCACAAAGAAAAAGTCTACTTCCTGAACGCCTTGTACAGATCCGTCAAAGCGTCTTCAGATTTTGAAGGGTTAGCTCCGGTTTCTTCAGAAAATGCCACATGCGATTCAAGGATTTTGCACTCGCTGCAGTAGAAAAGCGATGACGTGACGTACTGGTGCGCATCGTTTGGGTGCCCGCACGCGTTGCATGCCATGGTTATAAAGAGTAAAAGCCATGCGTAATAAGACTAGAGTCGTCACAAACCCCTCCACACACACTGCACCGTTATATATGACTCTCACGTAATACTTCCATGGGATTCTTCGACAAGTTCAAGAAAAAGAAGGATGAACCCGAGGCCAAGGAAAAAGAGCCCGACAAGCCGGCGGGCAAGAGGGTGAAAAAGTACACCTCCGACGGCAAGCCGGTATACGAATAGACTAATTCTTCCACAAATTTTTATAGTAAGTAAGCCCATTAGTAAGTGTGCGGTTCTTTAGCATACGCCGGGCTAAGAGCTTCCACTGCGATATCTGCAATGAGAAGTTCAAGGACCTAGAGTCGATGGAGGAGCACAGGCGCAGGATGCACCAGGACTCGGCCCCTTCGGTAGGCAAGCAATAGAACAATAATCCCAAACCCTTTTACGGTTTTTACTGCATACTTTGTCATGGCAAACGGAGGGCTCGTCGCAACCGGGATAATAATCACGGCGTTCGCGCTCCTGCTCTTGAACCCCGCGCTGAAGCTTCCTGACCTTGGCTGGTTCAGCTCGCCCATCCCCACAAATACGATAGAATGGACGATAGTGGCAGCGATGATTTTTGCGATAGTCTTCCTGACCGGCGCGGCAATGATGGCAAAGGGCTTCCTAGAGAGGAAGGTCGTCAAGTCAACGGCTCTGCGGGAAGTAGAAGCGGCTTAGCTATTTCTGCAGAGGATCGTTCCGTATTTACTATATACTTTGCAGCGGCCAATAATACATGGAGCCACACTCTGACAGGGCTTTCCAGCTGATCATGGGGATGGCAGAAAGAATGCTGGACAAAAACATGGCGGCATACAGGCAGAACATCACCGCAACAATAGAGTACGAATTGATCATGACGAAAAGTGAGGTCAGGGACGGTAACGAAATAGCCGCCAAACGCTACAAGGTGAGGGCAGAGGTCTACCAGTCCATTCTTGGGAGGATATGACTGCAATGCAGTGCAGACATACTCTTTAAGTAATTTTCAAGGCCAGCGAAGGCTGCAGACATTCCATACGAAACCTACCGTCATACGTGGGCCCTGCCCGGGGAGGTGCTGGAATTCGGTCGCCCGGGCAGAGTCCCATTATAGTTATTGCAATCCGAAGTCCTGCCACAACCGGTAAATACGATGGTGCAAAGTGTTGCTCATGGTCCACACGGTGCCAACAAGAGACGATCAGGACGACAAGCCGTACCTGTGCGACTGCGGCGCCACATTCACCACCGCGACAGAGCTGAACCAGCACAACCTGAAAAAACACGGGCAGGGCGCGGAGCCGGCGAAGTAGTTGGAAGGCTGGAAGCGCGCGCACTAGCACCGGAGCAGTATCTTGCCCTTGTGCTCCTCGGCCTCCATCCTGCCCTGTGCTTCCTGTGCGTCCTCCAACGCAAAGACAGAATCGATAACAGGCCTGATCTTTTTCCTGACAACGAACCTTATCAATTCTTGCAGTTCTGCCTTTGTGCCCAAGAGCGCTCCCGTCATCACTATCTGCTTGCTGTAGAACATCCTCACCGGGACCATGGCCTCGTTACCGGATGTCATGCCGCAGACCGCCATCCTGCCTCCCTGCCTGAGAGCCGCGATACCGGTGGGCCAGGTGGCAGCCCCTACGTGGTCTATCACGATGTCGACCCCGCCAGGCGCGATACTCTTTATTTCTTCTACGATGCTCTGGCTGGCCCTGTCTATAACGTGGTGCGCCCCCAGCTTTTCCGCAAATGCGCGCTTGCCCCCGCCGGACACAGTCGTTATCACCCTTGCTCCAAGCGCCCTGCCCAGGTGTATTGTGGCCATCCCGACCCCGCTTGCCGCGCCGTACACCAAGATTGTCTTGCCCCTGCCTGCTCCGGTTGCCTTCAGCATGTTCCACGCGACCAAGTACGACACTGCAAGCGTCGCCGCAGTCTCGCTCTTCAGTCCTTTGGGTATCTTGATTACATTCCTTGCAGGCACAGCAACCTTTTCCGCGTATCCTCCGTTCCAGTCGCTCATGCCGCCTATTATCGCAAACTCGCCGCAGAGGTTCTCGTGACCGCTCTTGCAGTACCGGCATTTGCCGCACGAAACCCCGGGATATATCATGACCCTCTGACCCCTGACGGTGCCGACGATGTCGCAGCCGCAGATGTGCGGAAGCTTGATTTTTTTGCCGGCGATGCCCATCCTTGTCCATATGTCGAGGTGGTTCACGCCGCAGTACTCCACGTCGATTACTGCGGTATCCTTGCCCCCCTCCGGATCCGGGAACTCGCAGTACTGCAGAACATCCAGAGAGCCATGCTGGAAGAACGGTACGGCCTTCATATCAGGTTGTGCATTTCCTTCAGGTCAGCCGCAAAGTGCGCCAGCTCCTGTGGCACCGGAACGTCTATTGGGTCCTTGAGAGAGAGCGGCTTGCCGTCCTTTATCGTCTCCTTCTTCTTGTTCCACACCATCGAGTTAAAGTCGGTTATCTGCTTCGTGTATTTCGCCATCTCCGGGTCTGCCCTTTCTTCCCGGAACATGGGCTGGAGGTGTATGCTCTTGCCAGAGTAGATCTTTGTCCACAGCTCTTCGGCGATAAAGGGGGTTATCGGCGCGATCAGGAGCAGGATCGTGGAGAGACAACGATGCAGCGTGTAGAGGGCGGACCTCCTGCCGGCGCTGTTTTCGGCTGCATAGGCGCGCCCCTTCACCATCTCCACATAGTGTGCCGCAAAGAGGTTCCATGTAAAGTCGCGGATGGCGTTCGCAGGAACGAAAAAGTTGTACTCGTCGTAGCCGTGCCTGCACTCCTCCACGAGCCGTGCTAGCTCTGCCAGCATCCACCTGTCGGAGGCTTCAAGCTCGGGCCGCCCCTCCACTACTTCAAACGACGATAGAAACCTGCCGAGGTTCCACAGCTTGGAGAGGAACTTTTGCGAACCAGCTATCCGCTGCTCCGAGCAGCGAAAGTCGTAGCCAAGGTTTGCCTCGCTAGCGGACCAGAACCGGAATGTGTCGGCCCCGTACTTTTGTATCACAGGGAACGGGTCTATCACGTTGCCCTTGCTCTTGCTCATCTTCTCCCCCTTTTCGTCGACTCCGTAGCCCATTATCCACGCGTCGTTCCACGGCATCCTGTCTGTCAGCTGCACGCACCGGAGCATCGTGTAATGCAGCCACGTGCGTATGATGTCCTTTGCCTGCGGCCTGACCGAAGTAGGATAGGCGTATTCGAACGTCTTTTTATCCTTGCCGTATTTCGTGACATAGAGCGGGCTGATGCTTGAGTCCATCCACGTGTCAAAAGTCCTGTCTTCGCCCGTAAATTCAGAGCCGCCGCATTTTTCGCACTTTGCAAACGGCGGTTCTTCCTTCCACGGGCGATAGTATCTTCCCGGCTCTGGAAGGTTCGGCGCTTTGCAGGTGTTGCAGTACCAGATCGGGATCTCGGTCCCGTAGAACCGGCGCCGTGACACGGGCCAGTCTATAGCTATCGAGTCGAGCCAGTTGAGCAGTATCTGTCGGTGCATGTCCGGGTGGAACTTTAGCTTGTGCGCGAGCTCGCGCAGCTGCGGCACAAAGTCGATCTGCTTAACATAATAGTCGTGGAGCGGGATTATCTCTATCGGGGTCTTGCTTCTCTCGCATAGGGGAGTCCTGTGCATGATGCTCTCCTCCTTTTCCATCAGGCCAGAGCTCTTGAGGTCTTCTACTACCTTGGTCCTTGCCTGGTTTACCCGCAGGCCGGCGTACTTGCCGGCGGCTTCGGTTGTAAAGCCGTTTTCGTTGAGCGCGACTATCTCCTTCAGTCCAAGCTCGCGGAATATCTGCACGTCGTTCTGGTCTCCGTAGCTGCATACCATCACGGCGCCGGAGCCAAACTCTGGCTTGGCCGAGTGGTGTGGCCGTATCTCCACTTCACGGTTGAACAGCGGGAGGATGGCGTGAGAGCCCTGCAGCTCCTTGTAGCGATCGTCTTCTGGGTTTACTATTACGGCCTGGCACGCAAAGAGCAGCTCCGGCCTTGTCGACGCGATGATTACGTCGTTACCGGTCTCTTTTATCCTGAACTTCATGTAGACCAGCTTCGTCGGGATCTCGTCGTAAATTATCTCAGCGTCGGCTATCGTGGTGCCGCAGTCTGGGCAGTAGTTGTTGGGCCTGTTTGCTAGGTAGACCAGCCCGCGCTTCCACAGCTCGATGAACGTGCCCTGCGTCAGCGCACGATAGTCGTCCGAGTCGGTCCTGTAGTATTCCTTGAAGTTGCCGGAAAGCCCCATCGCCTTCATTATTTGGATCATTTCAGCCTCCAAGTCGTCGAGGGCCACCTTGCAGAGCTCTAGGAACTTTTCCCTGTCCATCTGACGCATGCGCACCTTGTGCTTTTTCTCTGTGTAGATTTCTACGGGCAGGCCGTTCCTGTCGACGCCTATCGGAAACAAGACGTTCTTGCCGTTCATCCGAGCGGTGCGGGCTATCATGTCAATCTGCGCATAGTGAGCAGCCGCGCCGATGTGCCATGGGCGCCCGGAAGGATAGGGAGGCGGCGTATCGATAACGAACGCCGGCTTTTCATTTATCGCAAAGCGGTAGATGTCCTGCTCTTCCCACTTTTTCAGGATCGCCTTCTCTATCTCGGGGTTCCATGAGGTAGACTGGATCTTGGGCTCCATCGCTATGCGTTCGTCATGTCTAGCTGGTCTACCGTTATTAACGCTTACTTGGTCCTGCCGCTGCCAAACGACGCAAGTATGCTGGAGAGGATCATGCCGAGCCCTGACGACGAATCATGTCCTTCGAGGACCGGAATGGGAATGATTTGCAGGGCAATAAATCCGCCAAGCGCCGCGATCGAGCCGTACTCGGTCACTTTCTTGAAGAGAGTCCTTTCCTTGCTGAAAGGCGCAAGGACCATGCCGATTATCCACATTCCCAAGAGCCAGATCATTACCCTAGTTGCAATCGACTCTGGTGCGATGAACGCCACGCCAAGATACATCGCTGTTACGATAAAGTCGGTCTTCATGACCCTTGCGAATATGTCGTTGAACGACTTGAGCCGGACGATATAGTGGCCAAACACTATGCCCATGAGCGCCACCGCTGCCACGCTGCCACCCATAAACGCGGCGTTGGAGCCGCACTGCATGAAAACTACAGTAGGATCGATGCTGCTGCAAAAGACCCAGCTTGAAACCATCGCCATAAGGAATGCCTTGGCGATCATGCTTGCCATGAAAACCAGCGCCTTGTGCTTGAGTTCGATGCGCTGGCGCGGGGTGCTTTTTTTCAAGGAAAAGCCCCCTGTCGATGTTCCATGCCCAATATGCCGGCGCCGCTTAATTAAAGGTAGTCAAGTCTTCTCAAGCCAGAAGATATTAATAGCAACGTCCACGCAACCTTTTGCTGTGAAGTTCGCCGACTGGTTCCCTTACTATCAGGGAATCCGCGCAGAATTTGGATACAGCACTGAAAAGGATCAGGAAGCCGCAAGGATGCTGTCTGACATGATCAAGAGGAAGGCCCTCCATCCGAAGGTCCTCCAGAAAAAAATCAAGGGCAAGAACGTCATTGTTGTAGGGGCCGGCCCGAGCCTCGAGGATGTGAAGGTCTTGAAATTTGTCAAGAAGAACAAGAAATTTGTCAAGATAGCGGCCGACAGTGCCGTGCAGTTTTTGATTGAAAACAAAATAAAACCAGACATCGTCGTGACCGACCTTGACGGGAACCCCGCTTCCCTGAAAAAGGCAGAAAGGGAAGGCGCGGTAGTGGTTGTGCACGCCCATGGCGACAACACCGCCATGCTCAAGAGGCTTGTTCCGAAATTCAAAAAGGTTGTAGGGTCCACGCAGGTAATGCCGGTTGAAAACGTCCACAATTTTGGGGGGTTCACCGACGGCGACAGGAGTGTATTTCTTGCTGAAGAGTTTGGCGCCAGGAAGATAGTGCTTGTAGGCATGGACTTTGGCAACAAGATTGGCAAGTTTTCAAAGAAAAAGGTCAAGGACGCGGCGCTCAAGAGGCAAAAGATGCAGGCTGGCAGGCGCCTGCTTGAGATGCTCGCAAAGCAGTCCAGGTCCCAGCTCGCTGACACGGCAAGAAAACCTGTCAAGGGGTTTGCGCCACTTGCCATCAGGGCATGAACTTTGGTCGCAGGAGGGCGAAAGGCATCGCCGGCATGGCTCTTGCCGTGCTAGGCGGCGTAGCGTGGTTCTATCAACTCTATATCCCGGCGTTCGTCGTATGGGGCGGCGCAATACTGATACTGATGAGCCTGAACAGGCGCAGGCGGCGGTAAAAGCTATTATATCTTTCATGTTTTAGAGGGCATGCATGTCAGGCTATTCGGAGGATGATATTAGGCGCGCTGCAGATATACGCGAGTGGCTGATCAAGCAGATAGAAGAAAAGCAGGAAGAGGTCGAGCGGTTGCGTACGACCCTGTCGATAATTGACAGCCTGTTAAAGCAGGGCAGCTTTAAAGCCGCCGCCAGCATCGGCTTTGTTGCCGCGGGGGCTGTCACCGCGCAGGTACAAGCTACCCGGCAGGCCCAGCCAGCGCTGTCCAAGCAGCAGCCGGCCCCGACGCTCAAGTCTACCGATAACCGGGACATCAGACCGCTCAAGAGAGCCAAGGATGATTTCTGGCTTGCAAACGCTGAAGTGTCACCGACCGCTGTGGTGCTTGTGCCAGCACCAGGCGTCAACCTCAATTCCAATACGCCACCGTTCAAGTCGTTCTTTTTGAACAGGATTCTGGAAGGGATGAAGAACAAGGACGCCAGCCAGGGCATAAAGGAGTCAGATGGTCTCAACTACAAGGTTGAGGAAGAGAACGGCGCGATAAAGCGCATCGCGATAAACAACTACCGTGACAGGGACCGGCTGCAGGAGATATTCAACACCTCTACATGGGTGTTCACAAGGATGCTTGAAAAGAGCGGGTAACGCATGGACAAGATAGTCGTTCTGGACTTTGGATCCCAATATAGCCACCTTATCTGCCGCAGAATAAGAGAAGCCAATGTGTATTGTGAATTGCTGCCGTATAGTACGCCGGCCAAGGTTCTTAAAGAGATAGACCCAAAGGGGATCATATTTTCAGGCGGGCCGGCAAGCGTATATGCAAAGGATGCGCCGAAGCCTGACAAGCAGATATTTCAGCTGGGCAAACCAATTCTTGGCATATGCTATGGCCACCAAGTACTCGTTGATAATTTTGGAGGAAGGGTCAAGAGGGCAAACAGCCGCGAATATGGCAGGGCCGGGCTTGTAATTGACGACAAGGCTGACTTGTTCAAGAACCTTGGGCAGAGCATAAACTGCTGGATGAGCCATGGTGATGCAGCTGAAAAACTGCCAGAAGGCTTCAAGGTTCTTGCGCACACTGAAAATTCCCGGGCTGCTGCAATTGGCAACAAGGACAGGCACTTCTATGGGATTCAGTTCCACCCGGAAGTGGTGCACACAGAGCGGGGGATCCAGATCCTGAAGAACTTTGCGCAGGAGATAAGCGGGGCCAGACCAGAATGGGACATTGAAAGCTTTATCGAATCTACAATCAAGGATATTCGCAAGCAGGTTGGCAGGGAAAAAGTACTGGCTGCAGTTAGCGGTGGCATTGATTCAACCGTAGTTGCAGCTCTAATGCATAAGGCAATAGGACACCAGCTCAGATGCCTGTTCGTAAATCACGGACTACTCAGGCAAGATGAAGAAGAAGATGTGGTGAAGCTGTTCAAGGATCACATGGGGATTGATCTCATTTATGTTGATGCAGAAAAGCAATTCCTTTCTAAATTAAAAGGAGTGGCTGACCCGGAGAAAAAGCGCAAAATAATTGGTGAAGAGTTTGCAAATGTGTTTAAGGATGTTGTGAAAAAGAATGGACCGTTTCAATGGCTTGCACAGGGCACATTGTATCCAGATGTAATTGAAAGTGGGGTATCAAAAGGCCCTGCGGCTGTTATCAAGACTCACCACAATGTAGGTGGGCTGCCAAAGTGGCTCAACCTAAATGTCATAGAGCCGTTGAGATATTTGTACAAAGATGAGGTGAGAAAGGCTGCGAAATTGCTAGGTGTGCCGGACGCGTTATTGAAGAGGCATCCGTTCCCGGGGCCCGGATTAGCGGTCAGAGTGATTGGCGCTATAACTCCTGAAAAAATTAGGATATGCAAGCATGCAAGCAAGATTGTTGAAGATGAGCTAAAAGCAGCTGGATGGTATGATAAGGTTTGGCAGGCATATGCAGCTGTTGGTGACGATAGAGCAGTAGGAGTACTCGGAGACG
>DASPGV010000074.1:0-17644 GCA_035620415.1 Nitrososphaera sp. | reverse complement strand
CGCTCTTTGTGCTTGTCAAGGATGGCGATGAAACATTTGACGCGACCTCGTATTCTGTTTTTGTTGATTCAGAAGATAGCTAGGTTGTATCGCACTGCAAATTTGGGGCGGGGGGTTTCCTTACCAGTATTTGGTCTATTCATGGACTCGGATTCACCAGATCTATTTTAGATCAAAGGTATTCGTTTACCGTCTATTTCTTGTTACTCCGTCCGCTCAGGCACCAGCATGGCCCATAGAGCCACTTGATGATGCTGCAGCAAGTATATCATCTATCCTTAGCAACATTGTAGTCGTTTCCGTTGCCGATTTCAATATCT
Organism: Nitrososphaera sp.; assembly: GCA_035620415.1. GTDB lineage: Archaea > Thermoproteota > Nitrososphaeria > Nitrososphaerales > Nitrososphaeraceae > Nitrososphaera. The sequence goes on along the minus strand of DASPGV010000074.1, from coordinate 17,324 downwards.
GTTCCTTCACAGCAAGCGGTTCGATTATGTTTTTCTTGCGCATATCCGCGACTTTCAATTCTTTTACGTCGACTCCTATCCAAGGGTTGTTAGTTGATGCTTGCATAGAGCGAATTCCAGTGAGCGTGTCGATCACATCCATGCCTCCATTCTCTGCCAGCGTAACCGGAATTGATTCGATGGCATCTGCAAATGCCAGAATTGCATAATGTTCTCTTCCAGAAACCGAGGCAGCCCGTGTCCTTAATTTCTGTGCGACATAAGCTTCAGGTGAACCTCCTCCGGCCACAATTGCAGGTTTCTGAACGACATCCTTAACAACCATGAGAGCGTCGTGAATAGATCTCTCAGCCTCGTCAACCACTCTCTGCGATCCACCTCGAATAAGTAGTGACACTGCTTTGGGATTCTTGCATTTTTCAACGAAGACCCATTTGTCAGTTTCCACCCTTCTTTCTTCAACATTCTGGGCATATCCAAGATCCTTTGCTGACAAATCGTCGAGATTTGTAACTACCCTCGCTCCAGTCGCCTTTGCCAACGCATTCAAATCAGATTCCTTCACTCTTTTTACTGCCGCAATCCCTGCCTTTGCTAGAGAGTCCAGAGCAATATCGTCTATCCCTTTCTGGCAGAATACAATTCTAGCACCTACCGAATCTATCTTGTCTGTCATGGTCCTTATCATCCTGCTTTCTTCTTCAAGAAACATTGTCATCTGCTCTGGTCTGTCTATGCTAATCTTTGCATCAAATTCCGTCTTCTCAATCTCTAAAGAGGAGTTTAGCAATAGAATCTTTGCGTCACTAGTCCTCTTTGGCATCTCAGAATGGGCCACTTCCTTGTCTATAATTATGCCTTCAACTAGGCTTGAATCCCGCATTGCGCCACCAGGCTTCTTTTGAACCTTTACGTTGTCAAGATCCACAACAAGGTATTGCTTATTCTTTGCAATTTGATCTTCTGACGCAGACGGCTTTTCAGCCACTGCGAATACGGCTTTAACTGCAAGGTCGGCAAGAACATCACTGTCTACTGACACTATTTTTGATTCCATGCTAGTCTTGGCTATATTTGCCAAGACGGAATAGTTATCTATATTCACATCTTCCGCTATTTTGTTCAAGATTTCAATGGCCTGTCGCATCGCTTTGCGGTAGCCATCGACTATTACTGTTGGATGAACGCCTTGCTTTATCAAGTCTTCTGCCTTTTCCAGCATCGCGCCTGCCACAATGACTGATGACGTGGTTCCATCACCGACTTCATCGTCAACCGCCTTCGCAATTTCTACCATCATCTTTGCCGCAGGATGTTGGACATCCATTTCCTTTAGGATGGTTGCACCGTCATTTGTAATTATGACATCGCCAGTGCCGCTCACCAGCATCTTGTCCATGCCGCGAGGTCCGAGAACCGACTTTAGCATTGTTGCGACAATCTTTGCAGCCTGAATGTTGTTCTTGAGAGCATCGATTCCCTTGGTTTGGGAGGTCCCCTCCTTTAAGAGCATGATCGGAACTCCTTCTCTTGTCGTTCCTACAACAGACAACGAAGATGATGACATGGCAGAAAGAGTATGAAACTACTATTTTTATTCGAAGATTACTCTGCAATGCACTGCAAACAATATTGATATTTATCCCACTGTCAAGTTAGTGGCAGATGACTCCAGCTATGAGCAGAAAACATAGCAACGAACTTCCTGTCGTATCCGATGGGTACACGAGGGTTATGCCAGTTTCGGCACGCAAGATCTCGCTAGACAGGCCCATCCTGATAGCAGGCTTTCCGGACAGCGGCATGGTAGGATCTGTTTGCATTAACCATATCATAGAACAACTTAAGATGCATCAAATTGCATCGGTAGAGTCCCAACATGTCATGCCAGCTGCGATTTTCATAGGGAAGAGATTCAGGCACCCCTTCAGGATTTATGCAAACGATTCTGGCACGGTTTGCACGCTAATATGCGAAGTGCCAGTAATGGCAAGGGGAACATCTTCAATAATCAACACAATTATCGATTGGAGCACAAATGCCGGCATCAGGGAAATAGTAGTGCTTGGTGGCATAATGCCGACCAACTTTAGCCCGCCATACGTAGTTGAAAGGAAGCCACTGATTTTGCAGAACGAGATGGCAGAAAGCAAGCATGCGGGTCGAGAATCGACGGGGATGCTGGTGCCAGACGATGCCGTCATTGTCGGCCTTTCTGGTTCTCTCCTGTCCATGTGTGCAGCACGAGGCCTAAAGTGCACGGCCTTGATGATCCCGACCTTGTCAGAAGCTCCCGACCCCGAGGGTGCCGCAATCGTGCTCGAAGCGCTTGTAAAGATTACTCCAAACCTAAAGATTGACACTACTCTTCTCAGGCAGAAGGCGGAAACGATAAAGAAGCATCTAGAGGAATTTTTGAAGTTGCACCAGCAGCAAATGCAAGAATACGAACGGGCATCAAGCCGCGAAACCGAAAGGATATACAAGTAATCGCTGATTTGCCTCGATCCTAAATCTTGCTTTTTTCCAATAGCTTCAAAGATTGATCTATAGAACCTTTTACCTCGTTCAGAATTTCCATTATGGCCGCTTCGCCGTCACTCTTTTCCCTTTGTTCCAGCTCGTTGTTGTAATATTTCATCCACGAGTATGTGTGCTGCAGGTTCTCGAACAGCTCGAATGGAAGGACTGACTGCTTGCCGCCCAGTATGACCGCGTCCCACATGTCCGTGAAAAAGGGTTTGAAGTCCTTGTATTGCACCGAGTCTTCTATGAAATGAAGCTTTTTTTTGAGGTCATTTGTGACGAACTTGACGGTCCGCCGGGCGTCCTCCTTTTCTTTCCGGCGCAACTTTCTCTTTTCAACCCAGTTTTCCACATAGACTGCACCGTAGATTATAGCTCCAAGCATTGCCATCTCTGCTATCAGTACATCCCACTCTATAGCCACTGACGCAAACCTCCGGTCGATCTAGGGAATTTTAGCTGTTATATCTTGGCTGAATGCCGTGCAATGCACTGCATACCTAGACGCTTTATCCTAGCGTATAGCAATGGCATTCATGGTCGACAAAACGTACATGCGAAAAATATTGGTTGCGGTAGACGGATCGCCGGCGTCCAAGAAGGCGGCTGCGCACGCCATTCTTTTAGCCAAGCTGGGAGGCGGCGAACTTGTATTCATACACGTCATAGAGGAGATAAAGATGGCCGGGGTGATCGGAGCGCGCGCAAAATACGGCGACGTAAAGCTGGTCGAAGGATACCACAGGGCAAGAAAAGAATCGGCGCTCCAGTGGATGGGACCCTTTGAAGAGCAGGCAAAGAGCCAAGGAATAAAAGCAAAGAGCGAGATTCTGCTCGACACCGGGGAATCTGTCACCGGCGTGATATCAGATTATGCGCAGAAAAACAATGTTGATCTTGTGGTTGTAGGAACAAGGGGACTTTCGAAATTCAAGCGGCTGCTGGTAGGCAGTGTTGCCAGCGGAGTTTCCAGCCATGTGCACTCTCCGGTTCTAATAGTAAGATGACAACATGTCTGCCGAAACAAACTACCTGGTATTCGCGTCGCTACTGATCTCCATTTTTGCTGCCGCCATTTCCCTTGTCAGGTACACGAATGAGAGGGTCCGCAGGCAGGCGGCTACTGTAGGTGCGTATTACGACATTGTGAAACTTATCGATAACGACAGGGCGGTGGAGTCGCGGGGCTTGCTGAGGGCAAATGCCGAGTTGAATCGCCTGAAAGACGTGGATCCCGATGGCGATGGCGCCCAAGTACCTGATGTAGACAACAAGACCCAGGAAGCTGCCAGGTACGTGGCAACAACATACGACAGACTTGGATTCATCCTGAAACATGACCCTAAACTTGAGCAGGAGATCCTGCAATGGAATGCCGACGTGATAGCTGACATGTGGATGATGACGAGGCTGCTTGTCAAGAAAAAGTGGCGCATACGAAACCCGCAATATGCCATAGAATTTGAAAGACTGGCCGCAAAGGCCCTTGCCCAGATGCGACATCTGGGGAAAAGTAATACCGCCTAGTTTCTCAGCTTTATGATCTTGGCTGTACGATTGGCAGCAGTAACGGTTACAGTATCCCCAAGCCTCACAGGGACTCCTTCAGAGTGTGTGGTTGTGCCATACAGGCGCGCGTTGGCGTTTCGCAGCAGCCTGATCTGAATGGTGGAGCGAAGCGGCACCGTATACCTAATGTTGTTGCTTAGGCCGGAAATCCCTTTTCTTTTTCTTACCAGGTAGGTCGGTATTATGTGGCATATCCCAATCTTGTCATCAGCAAATCCTGTATGTCCCGTCCTAGCCGATGGCAGCCTGTCAGGGTATGATAAATACCCTCCGGCCCCAAACGATGTGCTTATGATCACACCGTTGCCAATCGCGTAATCGCTAAACGGTGAAAACTTGCTCTTTCCAGAAGGTCTGACAGTTAATGCATACCTCAGGCACCCAGCAAACTTGCCACGCTCAAGATAGACGTCGGTCAATATATCTACAGAATGTTTCTTCAAACGTGCAGAAAGCATTTTCTTTTCTACCACAGAATATCTGTCAGACTCGATATCATGCAGGGCTCTGACAAGCTCGTCATAGTATGTCTCGGAGAGTTTTGCCCTGCTCCCAACGACTCCAGCCTCTTTTACCCCCACGAACAGCATAGGTATGGAAAGGGTTCTCCCATAGTATCCAAATGTGCCATCTCCCCCTACAATTATGGCAACTTCCGGATCTTCCTGTGAATACGATATTCCTGCAGATTTGATATGCTTCAGTATCCTGTCAGCAGGAACTTTGGGTCGCTTTGGGTGGACGAATATCCCAAACTTCAACGCAGTCTCTGTTCTGTTCCTCTGGAGATGGCCTGTAATACGGATAGCGCCAAGCCCTCCCGCCTTGAAGGCGAGAGGAACACAGCCAGATCCGTAATCGTGACTATGCCTAAAAGCTTGTCCCCCTCGACCACGGGGAGCTTGTGTATCCGGCTCTTTATCATCATTTTTGCTGCTTCTTCCACGGTTGCGCCGCGTCCTACGGTGATAAGAGGACGCGAAACCTGGCCTTCGAGCTTGACATCAAGCAGCTTTGGCCACAGGCCAGTCCATCTTACTATATCACTGTGTGTGACGATTCCAAACGGCTTGCCGGCTTTCGTTACCACGACGCTGCCGATCTCTTTTTCCGCCATCAAGGCGGCCGCTTCCCGCGCCGTCTTTGAGCAATTTAGGCTTATCACAGCAGGCGTCATTATCTTTTCAACGCGCATCACGCTCTGGTCCACCAGCACTTCCAAGGCATCATTTTTCACGAGATCATCTATGATTTCTTGGACCTTATCGGCTTCCAAGTCGACCTGCAGGGCGATAGCCTCTATAGAGAGGTCTGAATATCGGTAAAGGTTTGCAATGGTGCTTTTCTTTCTTGATTCACGCTCGTTTTCTACCACGCTTCTCAAGCGGTGCTGGCCTCCCTTGATCCGGCTTTTGTAACAGCACTGAGGTCGTGCGACCTGTAGGTGGCAAGGAAGCCTACGCCGCCTGCGACGACGCCGGCGACGATCAGCAGTATTGCCGCTGATATCGGCCCTACAAAAGTCACCAGTATCTCGTGCGCCTGCCCACCGTTGAAACCCCTGCCACCTATGTCGGCAGGCAGCATCGAGGCACCTCCTAGATATCCCGCGTACATAAGCAAGCCCATCGCTGCAACTGTTCCAACGTTCATGAGTATGAGGTGGACCCAAGCAAGAGCGTTTGTGCTTCTGCCTATGTGCTTTCCAAGCACATTTTCAAGGTAATGGTAAAAGAGCGCGGACACTGCCACTCCCATCACCCCTACGATGATGTACATCAAATAGCCAAAAGTAAACCACGTTCCTGCGCCTCCCGCAGCCATCACCCTAGATATCTCGGGTTTGAAAGCGACTTGGCCCAGCACCAGAAATACGGTCAGCCCGGCCACAACTGCGCCCTGCAAGATGGCCGCCGCCATGAACCTCTTGGTCCAGACGCCTTTGAGCTCGGTTAAGCCTGTTTCGCGATATGTCATGCTCAATATGCTGCATTACATGTTATTATCGACAAAGAGTACAGTGCGTGGCTCTGCAAACAAAGTAATTAAAGAAGCAAGGTGGTACAGACGGATCAGATGAGCGCAGTCAGCGAAATAATGTCGCCGAAAAAGGTGGTGTCTATAGCCATCGAGTCAAGCCCGTCGGCTCTAGACGCAACTAAAGTGATGATCAAGAGCCAGGTAGGTGCTGTTGTGGTAACGAAAGCCGGCAAGCCGGTCGGGATAGTTACCGAGAGGGATATACTCAAAAAGGTTGCTGCGTCGAGCAAGCCGGCAAGGAATATTCCTGTGAAGGGCATTATGTCCTCACCATTGATAACGATCAAGACCATCGATTCAATTGAAACTGCGGCAGCCGTGATGTCAAAGAACAAGATCAAGAGGCTAGTAGTGCTGGAACAGGACGGATCCCTGACGGGAGTGCTGTCCATCACAGATATTGCAAGAAAGCTTGCCAAGATACTTGCGAACGACTACAGCCGCTATGGCCACTTGAAGGCTATTCTGGATTTGTAGCATTGATTTGCTCAGAAGGATTTTTTAACCGAATAGTAGATTGGTGATTCCTTATTGCAAGATGCAGCGTTGCCATCTCTGTAGTTTCGAATGTCAGGTTGCATCTGTAGCATATCCATGATGGATATCGATTATCAATAATCATCTGCTCTCTTACTCCGCCCCGCCCTTAGTTGTGACCTAGCAACAATCAAAAGTCATAGACTTGGGATATAACTTGGGGTTTTCTCTGCAATGCGCTGTACTCCTAGTAGTTATTACTTTCATTGTCTGTTCTTCTAGTAGAAATGTCTTCTGCTGGATGGAAAAAGCACCATGCTCAGACTGTGAGCAATGAGCAAATGGTATACGACTACTTCAGATTGATCGACAGGAAAGACCCAGAGGGTCTTATGAGGCTATTTGCAGAAGATTCGATAGTTTATGAGCCATTTAGCAAGGAGAAAGGAGGGTTAAGAGGCAAAGCAGAAATGCTGCAAGAACACCAGTCATGACTATAGCTCCTGCTTGAATTCTGGGCAGAAGCCACCATAGTGTTTTTTACTGTCAGGCACGTATCCTGACTTAATTCAAAAGAATATGGTAGAGTTAGAGTTCGCCATCCCCGCCTTAGCGGGGCTAGTTGGATTATCCGCATTTTTTAGTGGTCTCGAAGTTGCACTCGTTTCCCTAGAGAGAGGTCAGCTGAGGCGAGTGGTAAACGAAAAGAGATCCGGAGCACGTTCTCTTGCAAAGTTAAAGTCAAATCCAAAGAGAATGCTCATTACGATATTGCTAGGAGTCAACCTGGCTAACATAGGAGCAGCTGCCGTTGCAACCGACGTAGCGATCGGTGCGTTTGGCAACCTCGGACTCGGTATAGCAACAGGCATCATGACGTTTATTCTCCTCGTTTTCGGCGACATCACTCCGAAGGCATATTGCTATGCTCATGCGGAAAAGATATCGCTCAGGTTTGCGCGGGTCATCCTAGCAATACAGTATCTGCTTTATCCGCTGGTGATCCTTCTGGAACTGTTGACCCGGGGAATATTCAGAACTGTAAAGATCGAAGAAAAGCCGAAGAAATTAAGTGAAGCTGAGGTTCGCGCGATTTTGGACATCGGGGTTGAGGAACAGGTGCTCATGAAAGAAGAGCGCGAAATGATGAAAGAGGTACTTGAATTTCATGATACCTCCGTAAGGGCGATCATGACTCCGAGAAACAGCATGTTTGTGCTCAGCTCGAGATTATTGCTGTGGGACGCACTTCCATTGATAAACAAAAGCGGATTTTCCCGTATACCCATAATTGAAGAATCAAAAGACAACGTTGTAGGAATCGTTCACATAAGGGACGTACTAAAGGCCATTGAAGCCAAGACGAGCTACATGATGCTAAAAGACCTTGCAAGAAAGCCACTTTTTGTCTCCAAAGATATGCCAATAAGCAAATTGCTGAAAGAATTTCAGGGCAGACACCTCCAGCTTGCCATAGTGGTTGATGAATTTGGAAGCACCGAAGGGCTAGTAACGCTGGAAGATGTAATTGAGGAGCTTGTAGGAGAGATAACAGACGAAAAGGATAGCGAGCTTCAGTTGTTGAGAAAAGTTGACAAGCAGACTTTGGTCGTACACGGGGACGCAGAAATTGATGACGTAAATGAAGCCTTAAACATAAGCCTCCCAAAAGGGAACGATTATTCAACTATAAGCGGCCTGCTGCATGAACAACTGCAGAGGATACCCAGGCAAGGCGATACCGCTACGGTCGGGAACGTGACCATTGGTGTGGAAGAAATAGCCAGAAATGTTCCTCTGAAAATTACCATACGCAAGCTGGGTGAAGGAAAGTCAACAGAAGGTTGAAGTATATTCTCTTGTTATCGTGATAGAAAAAGAAAGGGCTAGTAGCTCTTTTCTGCCTTTGCGCCCTTGTGACATGCGCGGCACGCTCCGCACCACTCGCACACGCGAGGCGTGGCTTCCCCGCACTTTGTGCAGAAGGTTTCAGGGTTGAGCGCCTTCACCTCGTGGTAGTTGTGGGACATCCGCATCCTTGTCATTTACTTTACCTCGACCTTTGTAGCCCCTTCTTTGGATTTGGTTGGGTTTTTCTTCGGAAGCTTTACGACGAGCATGCCGTTGTTCATCCTTGCATCGATCTTTGAGGGCACTATTTCTTCCGGAACCGGTATCTTGCGGTAGAAGGACGTTTGCGACCTTTCGCTGTAGATATAGTCCTTCCTTTTTTCTTCGGTCTTCTCCGATTTCTCGGCGGATATTTCTACCGAATGACCCGTGGCTTTGATGTCTATCTTGTCCTTCTCTATTCCAGGCACCTCCACCTGCAGCTCGTACCTATCTCCCCTGTCTGCCATGTCGCACAGCGGCACTCTGGTTTCTCCGTCAAAAAGCGTCGGGAACCTGAAACCCGACTGCCACGGCCTTAGCGCGCTTTCCATTTCCTTCCTAAAGTTCTCGAAAATGTCGTCTAGGTACGCAAGCGGTTTATCTTCTTTCTTGGCAATTTTGCCTGATTTTGTCATGCCATCAGTATCGACCTTATTCTATTTGAAAAGTAGGTATGCAGTGCATTGCAATGAAAAGCTGGTTGCCTGGCAGTGTCATCTTAACGGGAGCTTGCGGTCAAAGGTGATTGTGAACCCGCGCTTTTCGTCCTCTTCTATGATGCAGACTTCGTCCAGACTCATCGGGATCCGAGATATATCCTTGTTGCAGACGGGGCAGGCCTTGATGTCGCCCCTTTCGTTCAAGAGGGTGTAGCACCAGTTACAGTCATCGCATATCCCCACAGCAAGGGTCGGAAACTTCTCCCCGGTAATGCGCCTCTGCCTTGTGTCAAAGTCCTCGTATGGATATACTTGGCTTTCAGGCGAATCCAGACCTGACTGCCGTTTCACGCGCACCATACCTTGGTACGGAAGACATGATAATTAAGTAGCAAGATTGCAGTGCAATGCAGTACAATCCTCCTCCGTAAATACCATGCATCCCATGCCGGGGTCATGGCAAGACCGATATTGGTGCCGCATGACGGGACCGAAATGTCTGACAAGGCTTTCGGGAGAGCCATCGCATTTGCAAAGGCTTTTGGATCAGAGATAATAATCGTGCACATAGTCGACAGCAGGTTCTTGCCCCCGAGTACAACCCTTGGCCTCATAAGCGAAAAGACTACCCTGGAAAATGCCAAGACACAGCTTATCAGGGTTCTGAAGACTGGGGCTGAGATCATGCTGAAGGACAGGATTGTAAAGGCAAAAGAAGGCGGAGTGACCGCCAGGTTCATTCTTGGCGTCGGGTCGCCTGCTGAAGAAATTGTGTCGATAGCAAACGCGGAAAAGGCGGAAATGATAGTGATCGGCAGCAGGCAGTTAAAGGGCGACAAAATGATCACCCTTGGAAGCGTGGCAAGAAGGGTATCAGAAACGGCCGGCTGCCCCGTCATGATCGTAAGATGACAGCTTGCATTGGATGAACCGTAGTTAACAGACGATAACAGTTGCCTTTACCAGGCTTGGAAATTCTTTAATATGTGGGAGTGGGTAGATGAGCGGGTTTATGGCTGGAAGTGAAACCACCAACAATGCTAGCAACATTGCCATAATTCACGATTTCCCGCTTGACAGTGAATTATACAGACGCATTGCAAAGGTGTCTTATTCGGATCATGTCCCAATTCCGAAATTGGTAAACGACATGCTCAAGGAGCACATCGACGTGTACCTTTTGTGGCGCAAGATAGGTTATGTGCTTGTTTCCAAAGATGTCTTGAAATCGTCTTTGATGCGCTCGCCTGACGAAGAATTAGTAGAGTATGCCGGCAAGATTGCCAGTAGGTACCGGGAGGCAGCCATTCTGATGCAAGGCAGACCAAGCCTTGAAGCCTACATTAATCTTATCAAGGCGTTTGTCAGCGTCAACGGCTATTCCGTTGAAAAAAGCAAGAACGGCGAAAACGATGTCCTCATTGTGCAGTTCAATATCAACGAAAAATATTCCCTCTTTGTTGGCAATGCCTACAAGATCCTGCTCGAAGAATTTGCAGAGATCGAGCGGTTCGAGATCACAGACAACCTAGCGTTCTTTGAATACAGAAAACGCTAAAGAAATTCGATATTCAGTGATTTGATCTTTTTTGGACCGACTGTGCCATTTTCGAATTCGAATGTGAACCTGCCCTTTACCCTGTCTCCCTTTTCAAATGTTATCAATGCTGTAATCTTGTTGGAGTTGACTTTGCCTGAGGGTTTTTCAAATTTGATCGTGCGCTGGAGGCTGCTGTTGGCCATCATTGCCACCTTTAGGAACGGCTCTATTGATGATCTGCCTTTCAACCCTCCGGTTATATTGCTGAACGGCTCGTGCACCACAGCGTCATAGTCGAAAAGGTCAAGTGTGCCGCTGAGATCCCTGGTATCTATGCACTTGAAGTACTGGTATACTACTTCTTCACTGGTAAGCGCTATCCGCTCTTTAGCTCTAGTCCTCAAAGGTTATTCACTTTTTGCTACTGTTTTTAGCAGGGTTTGCATAAATAACCACTAGGAATGCAGTGCAATGCAGTGTTATCTCAACACGACTTCGGCAACAGTCGTGTTGGAAGTGGTGTTGATCTCGGCCCCGACATTTGCCAGATTCTGGAATATTAGCGCCAAGAGCTCCTTGGTAAAGAGGGACCAGTTTTCGCCAAGCTCATGCTGAATAATGAAGACGTGCTTGCGAGAGCCTTCTATTTTGTGGTCGGCCTTTATGCCTGACACCTTCATGTATTCTTCAAGCACTGCCAGCACCACCCACAGGTTGTACTGCTTCTTCATGAAAAGCACGGAGTCCTTCATCAGCCCGAACGCCAGCTGGGCAGCCTGCTTTATGATGTCGTCCCTGTAGCGATCAATGTCCTTTATCCCGCTGCTCTTTGCCACCGATATCGCCCTGTCTATCAGGCTGGAGAGTATCACCTTCGGGACAGGCATCATGCCGATCTTGTTTTCGTACCGGTCCCATTCAGAGTACCTCTTCAAGATCTGGTTGACGAGCACATTGAGAGAAATCTCTCTGCTGTCCGCCTCCGTCTGGAGTTCGTCGATAACCGAAGAATCCAGCCTGAACGTCACGCTGCGGGTCTTTTTTGATTGGGAGACGCCTTCTGACATGCTCGGATCTTCTGACATTTGACGCTCTATATTGAGTACGGACATTATAAAGCGTTTTGTAACAGTTTGCGGGTAATTATGTGCCTCACCACCGGCGCAAGTCCCCTTCCAGAAGACCGCTTCCAAGGTGCAGCCTGTCTATGTGCTTCGAGAGGTCGTCCTTGTTGTCGAATTTTGACCCACAGTAGGGGCACGCGAACTTGCCTGCGCGTTGCTCCACTTCAATAAGCTCTATGCTTTTTTCGCGGGAATCTCCGACGACCGACTTGAGCGTCAGCATCCCTATGATTTTCCCCTCCTTTGTTACGGGCATCCTTCTGATGCCATTCTTCCTCATGAGCAAGATGGCGTCTTTGACAAGCGTAGACTCCTCGATGACTATCAGCGGAGAGCTCATTATTTCCTTGAGAACTGTCTTGAAGGGGCTCCTGTGTTCCGCCACCAGCCGGTAAAGAATGTCCCTTTCCGTGATTATACCGACAGGCTCGTTGGCAGCCGTCGTGCTGACAAGGACGCTTGACACGCCTTTTTGTCGCATCGCCCTCGCGGCGTCGGCGATGCAGGTTGATTCGTCCATCACCAAAACGTCCCTTTCGGCGATATCGCCGGCCTTTTTGTCAACGTATTCCTGATACATAAGGAAAGTCTGGCCCACAGCGATATATTGTGGATGTTTGCAGTGCAATGCACAATATTCCTAGACGTAAAATACCATGAAGCCGAACAAGCCGGCATGAGCATCGAGTCGATAACCGTTTCCAACATCATGGTTAGGAGCGTAAAGACGGCCAAGGAAAGCCAGACTATCAAGGCTGTTGCCAAGATCATGACCGACAGCAACATCGGAAGCGTGGTTATTGTGAAAAATGAAGATACGAGCAAGCCGGTGGGCATAATAACAGAGAGGGACATTGTCCGCATTGCAGGGGCCGATCAGGCCCTGACGCTCCAGATGCCAGTGCGCGACGTCATGAGCAAGCCGGTTATCACCATAGACGCAACGAGTTCGATCAGGGACGCACTTCAGGCGATGGAGCTGAAGAACATTCGCAGGCTACCCGTGGTTGACAAGGAGAAAAAGATGGTTGGGATAATCACCGACAAGGACATATTCAGGGCACTCATGAAGAACCAGTCGCTGGTCGCGAGCTTTTGCGAAAGCCTCTGGGTGGAATACAAGCCAGTCTACGAGAGGCTGGGCGAATTCATGCTTGGAGACATGCCAATGCCGGGAGGCAACCCCAAATGAAAATTGTCCGGGTTACAGTCCAGTGTGGATATGGAATAGTCGTCATAATACAGGCAAGACCTGCATGAGAGCTTGCCCGGCTGCCTTAAATGATGCTGCAGCGAGCTGATCGATATTGTGTATTGGCAGTGCTGCAAAAGCAGGCCGGGATAGCGGAAGTACGCGGAGGAATATTAGAAGAATCGGGCTCGTGCTTGGTCCAGCTTTGTTTGCTGTAATTCTTGTAACCCCATTCGGCGATTTGTCACCGGGAGCAAGGGTGGTGCTTGCCACTACACTATGGATGGGCGCCTGGTGGATAACAGAAGCCATTCCGATCTACGTGACGGCGCTCTTGCCGCTGGTGATGTTCCCGTCGCTTGGAATAATGGACATTGGCGCCACATCTGCGAATTACTCTGACAGGATCATATTCCTGTTTTTAGGAGGCTTTCTGGTAGCCAAGGCGATTGAAAAAGCCGGCCTACACAGAAGGTTTGCGCTGACGATTCTCAGAACGTTCGGTTCAACCCCGAAATATATCGTTGCGGCATTTATGATAATAACGGGCTTTTTGAGCGCGTGGATGAGCAACACCGCAACTACGCTGCTCATGTTGCCTATAGCAGTGGCGGTCATATCGCAGTTTTCAGGCTCGCCGATCCTCAGCTCCGCGAACAAGGAAAGGTTTGGAACGTGCCTCATGCTCTGCGTCGCTTATTCTGCCAGCATGGGGGGCATGGCCACCCTGATAGGCACGCCGCCAAACGCGATCTTTGCTTCCCTTGCGCAGTCGCTTGCTGGCATCGACGTCACTTTCACGCAGTGGATGCTAGTAGGCATGCCGGTAAGCGCTGTTTCGCTTTTTGTGGCGTGGTGGTACATGGTAAACTTTGGAGCCAAGGTAACCGACATACCACCTGTAACGAAAGAAAAAAGCATGATATTAAAGGAACTGGCCGGGCTTGGCAGAATCAGCAGAAACGAAAAGGCAGTTTTGGCAATTTTTGCTGCCACAGCGATCGCGTGGGTCACCAGGGGGCTTGTCTGGAAGGACGCGCTTCCGATGATCGACGACTCTACAATAGCAATCGCGGCTGCCATTTCCTTGTTTGCAATCAGGCTCTCTTCCCGCTCTTCGCCTTCGAAGCAACCAGCAGGCAGCATCGATGCAGCTAATAACCCCACCGGTGAAAAAATTGGCGAAGATATCTCGACAAATGGTAACAGCACCGCACTTCTCGACTGGAAGACAGCGATAAATATCCCGTGGGGCGTTCTGCTGCTGATTGGTGGTGGACTTGCCCTTGCCAGCGGCTTTACATCCACAGGACTGGACGTTTGGATTGCAGATCAGATGAGTTTTCTTGCAGGCATGCATTATATCATCATAATCCTTGCGATTGTCGTCGTAACCGTGTTTGCAGGCGAGATTATCAGCAATACTGCAATGGCTGCCCTACTCATTCCAATATCTGCTTCACTTGCAGCGTCGCTGGGCATACCGCCCGTCTTGCTTATGGTGCCTGTTGCAATCGCTGCGAGCTATGGCTTCATAATGCCGGTAGGCACGCCACCAAATGCAATCGTGTTTGCTACTGGGCACGTGACGGCGACCAAGATGGCCCGGGCGGGGCTCCCTTTGGACATAATTGGAATTGCCGTCGTTACCCTGCTAACATCGCTTCTCGTTCCACTCGTCTGGAAATGATCTTATAGCGTAGGTTCACTGCCCTGCACTGCATTCCTATATTTCATAACAACGATAAGGAAAGTTGGTTCGTGTTGAAAATAGGGGAAAAGAAGGAACCAAGCCTGAAGCGGCACATCAACCTCTTCCAGGCGGTAATGTACGGCGTCGGTCTGATACTGGGCGCCGGCATTTACGTCCTGATAGGCGACGTCGCTGGCATCGCCGGCAACCTGATGTGGGTCTCCTTCGTGATTGCAGCTGTTATTGCGGCGTTTACCGGGCTAAGCTACGCCGAGCTGTCATCGATGTTCCCGAAAAGCGCGGCAGAGTACGTGTTTGTCAAAAACGCCTTTAGAAACAATCTGCTGGCGTTTGTCACAGGCTGGATTATAACATTTGTAGCGATAGCCTCGGCCGCGGCTGTGGCCATTGGCTTTTCCGGCTATCTTGCAAGTTTTTTCCCGCAGTTTGATCCGGTGATGTCCGCAGTCGTGCTTGTCGCAGCATTGTCGGTCATCAATTTCATAGGCATCAGAGAGTCGGTGTGGATGAACACCACGTTTACGCTCATAGAGCTGGCCGGCCTTGCCATAGTCGTCCTGGCGGCGGTGCTGCTGGGTTCGTTTGCAGGAGCTGACTACTACGAGGTGCCGCCGGCCGCGTCGGCATCATTCACATTGTCGATGGGCGCGATGCTGGGCGCTGCTGGGCTTGTGTTCTTTGCTTACTTTGGATTCGAGAATCTGGCCAACATTGCAGAAGAAACCAAAAACGCGCCAAGGACAATACCCCGGGCACTAGTCATTTCGATCGTCGTCACAACAGGAGTCTACATCCTGATTGCGGTGTCTTCCATTGCGCTTGTAGGCTGGGAGGAGCTGTCGTCCACGGACGCGCCGCTTGCACTTGCAGCAGAAAAGGCCTTTGGAAGGCTGGGCGTGGCAGTTCTTTCTGCAATAGCCCTGTTTGCCACTTCTAACACGGTCCTGATGATGTTAGTCGCAGGATCTAGGATAATGTTTGGGATGTCAAGGGAGCGCGCTCTGCCTGATGCGCTTGGCAGGGTCCACGCTGCAACAAAGACGCCATGGATTGCGGTCGTCCTCATGATGCTGCTCACATCGGCAGTGATCGCGCTTTCCCAGGGCAGCATTGCAGCTATAGCCAATATCGCAGTCTTTTCAATATTCATGGTGTACATCGCAGTGAACCTTTCACTCATCTGGCTCAGGTACAGGCGGCCGGAGCTTGAAAGGCCGTTCAGGTCGCCAGTAAGAATAGGATGGTTCCCGGTGCTCGCTGGGCTTGGGTTCGCAACCTCTCTTGCTATGCTGACACAGTTTGACAGCATCACGATGGTTGCCGGAGCCGGTGCAATAGGGGCAGGTCTGGCAAGCTACGCCGCAATAGGGAGGTACAGGAGCAGGCATTACCCGAGGGATGAAACAGCATGAGATGGTCCCTCGGAGACTTTGTTTATGGAGCAACCGACGGCGCAGTCACCACTTTTGCAGTGGTGGCAGGAGTCGTGGGCGCGTCGCTGTCGCCTTCAATAGTCCTGATACTTGGGTTCGCAAACCTGCTTGCAGACGGGTTTTCGATGGCAGTCGGCAATTACCTGGCGACAAAGGCACAGAGGGAGTACATAGAAAAGGCAAGGAAAAGAGAAGAGTGGGAGATCGACAACCTGGTGGAACAGGAAAAGCAGGAGATCCGCGACATTTACACAAAAAAGGGTTTCAAGGCCGAGCTCTTGGATGAGATAGTCAGGGTCATAACATCGCGCCGGAAGGTGTGGGTTGACACAATGATGAGAGAAGAGCTCGGCCTGATCGAGGACAGCAGGCTGCCCCGCGACACTGCTGTCACGACGTTTGCGGCGTTCAACGCCATTGGCGTGATTCCGCTGCTCCCGTTTGTAGCGATGTTTGCAATAGGTTCTCAGGTCGTTTCGACGTCTGACGCTTTCACCTACTCTGTAATATTCACCGCCGTAGCGTTTTTTCTGATAGGCAGTGTGAAAGGAATGGTCGTGCAAAAGCCGCTCCTGAGATCCGGCTTGAACACCCTGCTTGTGGGCGGAATCGCCGCTGCAGTAGCCTTTGCAGTGGGCTACCTTCTAAACCTAGTTGTCTAGAGGATAGCATGCATTGCATTGCAGCACATTCACCTACTTTATCTAGAGTGCTAGCAAGCTTGATCCTATGTTCAGGAAGATACTTGTGCCGTACGACGGATACGAACCTGCAAGCAGGGCACTTGATCACGCTGTGAACATTGCAAAAATTGATGGGGAAGGACAAGCCAGATGTGATACTGCTCCACGTAATTGCGGAATTTCCTACCCACCATTTCATCGATCGGCCTGCACGGTCTATAAAGACAGGCGAGAAGACGACCCTTTCACGATACCTAAAAGAGGTCTACGAGCTGATGGAAGAAAGCGCTGTCGACGCGCTGGTCGAGAAAAGCGATGCGATCAAGAAATCCAGCGACTTTGAAATAAAGACAAAGGTCCTGTCAGACCACATATCGGATACAATAATAGAATTTGCCAAGACTGAAAATGTCAACCTGATAGTGATAGGAAACGTTGGCCGGGCAAGCATATCTAGGATAAAGACGCTTGGCA